>DATIJQ010000046.1:0-15743 GCA_035478375.1 Saccharimonas sp. (SeqCode)
ATTGGCGAGCTCATAACAGGCGATGAAATAATTTTTACCAAAAAAGCCAGCGCTAAAAATTCAGAGCGCGAGGCGGCGTTATCACTTTTACACAAAACGTATCATGCCATATACGACGATATCGAAACGCAAACAAGTCCGTCCGCAAAGTTCGCTAAGGCCATCGACAAAATTAATCCCGATATCCTTGATTATTTAACGCCAGCCCATATTACCATCGAGCGGTACAAACATTTTGTTGGCACTGAACCAGACAAGATTGTGCAGCTCATCGAGGACAAAAAGCGACCATACATGCTGTGGAATCCTTTTATGACAGAATTCCATACATTATTACTTGATAAGTTAGCGGCTAAGCTAAAAGTTGCCAGCTAAACATCCCCTAGAGTGCCGCCCCGCCTAATTATTTAGCAACAGGCGCTTTGTGGGGCACTGCCGTTGGCAGAGCTTTTTGCAATAAAGCCCCCAACGCCGTAATCTCATCACGGCTGAGGTTGGCAAACTTGGCTGGCTCTGTTTCTATAAGCCGGGCGATAACTTTTTGGCGCAATGTTTCGCCGGCAGGGGTGAGGGCAATACGTTTTACGCGGCGGTCAGCAGGGCATTCGGCGCGAGTAACGTAGTGGCCGGCTTGCAAGCGGTCAACAATGCCAGTTACATTAGAAGCGTCGCACGAAAGTTCACGCGAGATGTCTTGCATACTCCAACTGTCGTTCGGTTCGAGCGAACACAGCACAAACAGTTGCATCGGCGTCAAATGGTGCTCTTCAGCTAGCACAACCAACTCGTGTTTAGTGCGCATTGCCACACGGATTAAGAGCCAATAGGCGCTATCTTGCAAATTCTCTTCAGTCATGGTTTTATTATACTCCAAAAATATTGTTTGACAACTTCAACTATTTAAGTATACAATCTTCTATGTAATAAAGTTTTAATTGGAGAAGCTATGAAACAACACAAATGGCTTATTTTGGCTCTCCTTGCGGCTGTGCAGTTTATGGTTGTGTTAGATAACTCAATCGTAAACGTTGCCTTGCCAGTGCTAAAAACAGCACTGCATTTTAGTCAGGACACGCTGCAATGGATTATCGTAGCCTACACACTCAGCTTTGGCGGCTTTTTGCTGCTTGGTGGTCGCGCAGCCGACTTGTTTGGTCGCCGTCGCGTGCTTATGACTGGCATGGCTGGGTTCACATTAATTTCGCTGCTGATTGGATTGTTGCATTCGGCCGAATTTATGATCGCACTGCGCAGCCTGCAAGGTTTAGCCGCGGCATTTATGTCGCCAGCCGCATTAAGTATTGTGCTTAACACCTTTACCAGCGCCAAAGATCGCGCCGTTGCGCTTGGTGTTTGGAGCAGCGTTGGTGCTGGCGGCGCCGCAGCCGGTTTGCTAATTGGTGGGTTGCTCACTCAATATTTAGGCTGGGAATGGAACTTCTTTATTAACGTTCCGGTTGGCATTTTAGTGCTGGCGGGCCTCAGTAAATACGTTCCGGCACATATGAGCCAGGCGAGCGAAAAGAACTTAGACATTCCCGGCGCCTTGCTGGTCACCAGCGGTTTAGTCGCTTTGGTCTTTGGCCTCAGCGAAGCACCAACCTGGGGTTGGACAAGCCTAGCGACGCTTGGCACAATCGCCGCAAGCATTGTGCTGCTCGGCGCATTTATTTGGAACGAGTCACGCGCCAAACGGCCGCTTATGCCGCTCAGTATTTTCCGCATTCGTAACATTACTGGCGCAAACCTAGCCATGATGCCCGTCGCTGCCAGCTTGTACGGCATGTTCTTTTTGATCTCGCTGTACGTCGAAACCATTTTGCACTACACGCCAGTTGCAACGGGTTTGGCATTCTTGCCAGTGCCAATTGTGCTCGGTGCAACATCTAACTTAGTGCCAAGGTTTATTGGCAAAACTGGGTTTAAATCACTGCTACTTATTGGCACGGCATTGCTGGCAATTGGCATGTTTATGCTGAGCTTTATCACGAGCGACAGCAACTATTTTACAGCCGTTTTGCCTGGCTTATTGCTAATGGCGGTTGGCGTGGGTATGAACTTTGTGGCAATTAACGTTTCGGCCACCGCTGGCGTGCCGGCGAACGAAGCGGGCTTAGCCTCGGGCTTAATTGTGACATCTCAACAACTTGGTGGCGCATTGGGCTTAGCAATTTTGCTGAGTGTCAGCACCGCCGCTGCGACATCGTCGCTAGCCAGCGGTCATGCAGCCGCAATTGCCGCAACATATGGTTATAGCCGCGGATTCTTAATAGCGACTGGCTTTGCGATAATTTCGTTCTTGGTTGGCGCATTTGTAATTAAGCAAAAAACTGCGCCAAAAGTCAGCGCAGTTGCAGAACCGACTACAATTCACTAAGCAAAATGTGGTGCGCGGCAACGTCGTGCACTCGCAAATATGCCACGCCGGCCGCAATTGCAATGCGGCCGGCGTTTAAGTTTGGCGCAAGGTCCATGCGGTGTTCACCCAAAAAACGTTTGCGGCTGTAGCCGATCATAACTTTGTAATCGGGGAGTTGCTTGGCAAATTTTAGCAACTCAACGTTGAGTTCTGGCGTCTTGCCAAAACCGATGCCTGGGTCCAAAATAATGTTTTGTTTGGGCACGCCGGCGGTTTGCAGTTCGGTCGCTTTGGCCAGCAAATCGTCGCGGACTTGCTGCATATTGGCGACTGGTTTTTGAGCATGTGCGGTTTGAATATTAGTGCCAAGCAAATGGCTAACAATGCACCGCGCTTTGTGCTTGGCAACAACCGCCATCATGTCGGGGTTGTTCATGCCAGTCACATCGTTAATGATAATGTCGCCAAGTTGCAAAGCGCGTTCGGCAGTTTGCGGATGGTAGGTATCGAGCGAAATCTTGCCGGGATAATGGCGCATTAGTCGTGGCAAAACTGGCTCTAAGCGTTGCCATTCTTTATCTGCTGTCAGTGGTGTGGCACCGGGACGTGTGCTTTCGGCGCCAACATCCAGCAAAGTGGCCCCATCTTTAAATAATTGGGCGGCGTGGTCAAGCGCAATGCTTGGTTCGACAAACTGGCCGCCGTCGCTAAAACTATCGGGTGTAATATTTAAGATGCCAACAAGTTGGGTCATGTTTTCAGCTTTTTAGGATTGCGAATAATCAAAAACGACACGACACCAGCCCCGGCCGCCAGACAAACACACAACACAACGCTTGCCACGTAATTACTGGCACCAAATAGTCCAAGCAGGGCAATAATAATTAAACCGGCAGCGCGCGAAACAGCATTGTTGATGCCAGAGGCAATACCAGAATGCTCATCACTTACCGCACTCATCACCGTAATTGTCAATGGCGCAACCATTAAACAAAGCCCAGCCGCAAATACAATTATTGGCACGAGCACATTCCAAATATAATTAGCATTGGGGCCAAGCGGGACAAGCAGCAACATACCCAAAGCCATAATAATTGGCCCAACTGTCATAAAAATGCGCGGCCCAAATTTTTGAGTCAGGCCACCCAATCGGCCCGAAAAAATAAGCAGCATAACAGTCACAGGCACAAGTGTCACACCGGCCAGCGTACTACTGTAATGCAGTACGGTTTGCAAATAAATAACCAGTGCAAAAAAGAATCCAGACATAGCGCCGTAAATCGCAAATGTCATAATATTTGCGCCGGTAAAATTGCGCGAAGCAAATAATTTGAGGTTGACCATGGGGTCGCGCTTGCGCCATTCGACCGCCACAAAAATGGCTAACAAAATAATGCCGGCGGCGAGCAAACCAATGGTTGGCATATCCCAATGCCGGCCAGGGCCTTCGATTAACGCGTAGGTAAAACAGGCCAAAAAAGCTGCGGCTAGGCCGGCGCCAGTGAAGTCGATGTGGCGGGCGCGCTCAGGCAACGATTCGCGGGCGCCAATGATTGCCAGCCAAGCACAAATAATAATCAGCGGCACGTTTAAAAAGAAAATCCAGTGCCACGAAAAGGTGTCGATTAAATATCCACCAGCGAGCGGCCCGATCGCCGCCGCAATACCCGACCAACCAGCCCATTGACCGATTGCTTTGCCGCGTTGATCTGGCGCAAAGTTGGTATTTATAATTGCCAGGCCCCCAGGCACAACCAGCGCGCCAAAAACACCCTGCACAATGCGCAGCAAAATCAACATGACGGGCGTGGTTGCAAAGCCACAAGCCATAGACACTAAGCCAAACCCAATCAACCCAAAAATGTACATTTTTTTGCGGCCAAAAATATCGCCCAGCGATCCGCCCAGCAAAATTAACGCTGACAGTGACAACAAATAGCCGTCAATAACCCACTGCAAATCGCTAAACGACGCGCCCATATCGCGGTGCAACGCCGGCAGTGCCAGGTTAACAACCGAACCGTCTAATAACACTACGCCGCTGCCAATTATTGTGGCAAGCAAAGTAAATCGCTGGCGCTTTGTCATACTGCCGCAAGCAAGGCGCCGTTAATAACCAACACGACCAAGTAGTAGCCAGCATTGATAAGCCACAACTTTTTAGGTCGCTTGGCAAAAAGTGTGTCCGAAACTGTGGTTGCCGCGGCAAACGCCAGCCACAGCAAAAAGCCTAAGTACGCGCCGTGCAAGGCTTGCGTTACATTTAAATCGCGCACCAAGTTCGCCAAAATAAATGTTTGGATGACGGCTGCAATGGTCGTAATGCCGTACGAAAAACTCGCGTTGCCCATGTCTTCCATTTTGTGACCGACCAATTTTGACCACTGTTTGCCAAACAAAATAGACGAGTACCATAAACTCCCGACTACCATGTTGACGATAACCGCAATAATGACGGCAAGCCAATTTATATCAAAATGTATCATCCCCACATCCTCTTAATGTCTTTACTATATGCCCGGACGGGCCAATTTTACAATAGTAGCTACGATTCTTCGGTTGGTTGTAGCAGTTTTTTGCTTTTGATTTCGTAGCGTAGGCCGGTTAAATTGGATTCGACGTAGTCATCGTTGAGGAGATTTACAAACTTAGTGAGATCGGCTGGGTTCATTATTATAATCGCGCCGACATCGTCGACCATAAGCTCAATACCGAGTTCTTCGGCGTGATCCAACAGCGCTTCTTGTTTAATTGCTGTTGGGTCGATTTTTTGCAGTTTGTTAATGGTCGTTTTGCTTTCTTTGACCATGCCTTGCAAGGTTTGTTCGTCGGCAAAACTAAGTTTAAAGTTGGCTTCGATTTGGCGCACTTTTTTCTCGGCAACCGCATTCTTTTTGGCGTTGTAGCCAAACAAACGCTCAAGTTTGGATTGATTGAACACAAACAAATCGTCGTCAACAATAAGCAGTTGGTTGTCGGCCGGAATGCGCAGTGCCGCGCCGTCGTCGAGCGGTTTAAAGGTGTTGCCTTGTATAGTCCAGGCGCCAACGCCCTTTAAAACCGTGGCTTGCGACAAGGCTTTTATAACATAAAATGGTCGTGGCATGTCGGGGTGAGTGCAGCGGGCAATGACGGCTTTGATGCGTTTTAAATCGTGGTCTTCTTCTATAAATGTTTCTATTTCGGATTCATCTTTGCCGAGCCAGTTCATTGCCGATACAAGCTTTTCGACGTTGGCGACCTGGGTGCGTTGCAAGACGTTTTCTTCGCTTTCGGCTTCTTCGAATCCACGCACAATTAAGCCTTGGCCAGCGCCGGTAATAACGTATTCTAAGATGACATCGACAAAAAGTGGATGCAGTTGGCGCGTCAGACCAGCATCGTAACGCGTGCGGTACATCACACCGGTTTTACTCAACAAAAATAGTTCGAGCTGCAATTTGTCTTTGTACAAAAATAGGTTGTTAGCCCAAGCAAAAATGTCGGTTTCTTGCGGTTGTTCTGTGGGTTGTGCGGGCGTCTCGGTAGGCAATGCTGTGGTGGGTTCGGCTTCCATGTAGGCTCCAAATTTTAAACCGCTTTTTGGCGGCACGTTTAACCATTAGCTCTTATTAAACCGCGTGTGCTGGCGTCTGTAAAGTAGTGGATTTTGTATTTTTTTGTTTTAATAGTAACGCTACAGCCAGACAATGGGCAGGAGTTATGACAGAAGAGCACCAACACACCGACGGCTGCGTGTGGCACGAACCGACCTGCGATATACCTGAACATAAGCACAGCAAAAAATGCACTCGTAATGGGCCCTGTGCGATTCGGGAGCACACCCACATCAAAAACATCTGCACCAAGGCTAACGTCATTTGCCCTTTTGCACCCAAGCAAACTGATTTCAGGGACGGCTGGTAACCAAGTAGCAGCTGGAGTCGGCACCGTCCGGCTCCAGCCAACAAACCATGTAGCTACGCTGCTGATTTACAGTTTTGCCACAACGCCTCAACCGGCGCAAAGTTATCGGTGAGCTGCAGTGGCTGCGCCGTAACTGACGATAATTGCGGCCCAAGGTTTTGCGTCCAACCAAGCTCGCTATTGGCAAAAACGCCTATACTATTTTGAGTGTCATTTGGCCGCCGATTACCAACTTGCAACAAACGTGATTGATTAAATGCCGAACGGTAGCTGGCAGTAATACTTGCAACCAATGGCGCGCATGCCCCGCTCGGTGCACCTATAATATTGGCCGCTACAACAGCGCCCGGCTTAGCAACATGTGCCAGTTGGGCAGCGTACTGGCTCGTGGCCAGCGAAAAGGGCGTAGCCGAATCGCCATCAAACGCATCAACCAAAATGATATCATACTGTGCTGCCGCGGCTTTGGCTAAAAATGCACGAGCGTCGGTAGCATAGTTAGTCACATTTGCCGGCGGCACATAATTAAAATATTGTTTGGCGATAGTTTGCAGCTGCGGGTCGATTTCGACCACATCAATATGCGACGCAGGGTACTGTCTGCCCAAATATTCTGGCAACGTAAACACGCCACCACCAATAAGCAACATATGCGCTTTTTGCGGCGCGGCAGCCACAATTTGAGCCATTTTTTGAGTATAGTCAAAAGCTAAATCACCAGAATTGTCGAGGTAAATGCCCGACTGGTAGCCATGCGGGTCAGTCTGCAAAAAACGCGCCGGCCGATTATGTAATAACCCATCTACAATATTGTAGTGTGCCGAAGCAGTGTCGATTTGCACCGGCGCAGCCGCCCTCGCCGCTGCAGCAAATTGTAGTATTACTATGACCAGCGCAGCAACCGTCGCCCAAAAACGCAGGCGCGCACGGTGACGTGGCACGTTCGCCCAACTAATCCCAAGTAACATTACAATAAGCACCATTAGGGTTTCGCGTGCCCCGATCCAGCTAAACAAAATGAAACCAACGCAAAATGTGCCCAAAATACCACCAACAGAATTAAGCGCGCTTAAACGGGCGACTGAGCGACCGGTGGTGGTCAGTGATTTTACTTGCAACCGCGCCAAATACGGACTAAGCATTCCCATTAAAAAACTAGCCGGTAAAAACAGCACGAGCGCCGCAATAACACCTTGCAGCCGCTGGTCGGTAACGGCATAGCTAAGTGATGCAAGCAGCGGTGGGTACATAAGAAGTGTTACTGTCATAGCGAGCGCCGCTGTCAGTGACAGCCAGGCAATATCTTGGGGCGCCACGCGTTTGTCGGCGAGCCAACCACCAACAGCGTAGCCGGCGGCAAGGGCGGCGATCATAACACCAATTACGCTCGTCCAAACGTACATTGATGTGCCGATTGTGGGTGCCAGAATGCGCGAGGCGACCATTTCGAACGCCATTAACGCAAAGCCAGCGACAAACGCTGTCGCTTCGTAATTTGTTATTTTTTGTAAGCGTGCCATATTGATTAAAAATTATACGGCTAATTGCCTGGCGCGCCTAGCCGTTGCGCTACTCCAACAGATGTGTCATTATTGTACAGCATGCAACAATTACCAACCACAACCATGCGGTTCTTTTTATACATGCTGCGCCCGTATCGCGGTCGGTTTTTGTTGTTCTTTATTCTGAGTGGCACGGCTATGTCATTTTACGTTGCAACGCCGTACATCGTGGCAAAGTTAATCGACGCATTGGTAGCCCACAAAGCGGTTGGTGACATATGGCAGTTGGTTGGTTTCTTTATAGCTGCACGGTTATTTGATGAATGGTTTTGGCGCATCGCCGAACTGGTAGTGTGGGCATTTTTGCCACAATTGCACGAATCTGCCCGTACGGTGTTATTTACCGACGTGCTTAAAAAACAGCATAGCTTTTTTGTAAACACCAGCAGTGGCCAAATTGGTTATTGGATCAACACAGCGACCGATATGGTACGCGACATTATCGAAAACTTTATTTGGACAATCTGGAACACATTATTTGGTTTTGTTGCCATATTTATATTTTTGGCGATTACCAGCTGGCAATTGGCGGCAGTTTTTGGCGTCTGGATTATTTTACTCGTCGTTGTTTTGTATTTCCGCGGCCGCAAGCAGGCCGGCATGGTTGCTTACCGCAGCGAAGCAACTAGCGTGGTATCTGGCCGCGTTGTCGATGCCGTCGCCAACCACCTGCCGGTGCGTATTTTTAACGCTCAAAAAAGCGAAGTCGAAAGCCTCAAACCATACCAACAAGAATCAATTAAACGCTTCCGCCGCGCCTGGCTGTACGGCACCTGGACCAACGCATTTAAAGGCAATAGTGCAGCAATTGTCAGCGGTGGCGCCCTGGCCTTAACCGTTGTTTTGTACATGCAAGGGCAGGTGAGTGTGGGCAGTATTGCCTTATTTATTACGTATATTAGCAGCGCCAGCGAAACGATTTGGGCGTTGAGTGCTGAGCTGGATTCGTTCATCCGCAACTTTGGTACGCTTAAAAACTCAATCGAAAACTTGCTGACCGACAAGCCCGAACGCAGTGGCGGCCATGACCTCAAAACTGACAAACTCGCCATTACCTTTAATAACGTGCAGTTTGCCTACCCCGACCAACCAGAGCGCGCCGTGCTGCGTAACCTCAGCTTTACGGTTGCCGCCGGCGAACACGTGGGTGTTGTTGGCCACAGCGGCGCCGGCAAAAGCACAATTGTGAGTTTGCTTTTGGGCTTGCATGCACCGACTGGCGGCGAGCTAGACTTTAACGGCCAAAATATCGCTGATTTTTCGCTCGCGAGCATCCGCAAAAACTGTGCCTACGTGCCACAAGATACAAGTTTGTTTAACCGCACCATTCGCGACAATATTGTGTACGGCGCCGGCAAAGTTACCAGCGCAGAACTAAACAAGGCAGCAACCCGTGCCCAGGCGCTCGACTTTATAAACCAATTACCCCAAGGTTTTGAATCATTGGTTGGCGAACGTGGCATTAAATTAAGTGGTGGTCAGCGCCAGCGCATTGCCATTACGCGCGCCATGTTAAGCCGTGCGCCGCTTGTTTTGCTAGATGAAGCCACCAGCGCGCTGGACAGTGTCAGCGAACAGCACATTCAAGCCGCTCTGGCCGAAGTCATGAAAGGCCGCAGCGCCATTGTTATTGCCCACCGCTTAAGCACTCTCAAACACCTTGATCGCATTATTGTCATGAACGACGGCGCGGTCGCCGAAACCGGCACGCATGACGAACTCATCGCCCAAAACGGTATTTACGCCGACTTGTGGCGTCGGCAAAAAGACGGCTTTTTGGGCAACTAGTTTTTAGAATGATATTCGTGCGACTTGCCACTTTTGCTAAGCAACATTTTGGCAATAAACGTCAGCGCGGCACCGGTAAAGCCAACAAGTAACCCGCCAACGATATCGATCGGGTAATGTACGCCAACAAAAACGCGGGCAAACCCAATCAGCACCGCCACACAAGCAATTGCAATACCGATTTTTTTAAAGCGGGTTAAAAACCACAGACCAAACCCTATCGCCGCTGTAACAGTTGTGTGATCGCTCGGGAAGGATTTACCGCTTGCGTGCGCAACAAGCTGAGTTAAGTGATGGTCGACAAACGGCCGGCTTTCGGTCACGATATGACCAAGCAACAGCAAAATGGCATAACTCAAAATAAGCGCGGCCACAAAATAAATGGGTTCGCGCCATTCGCGCAAGTACAAAAGATATCCGACGCAAATAGCCGCCGCCACAAAAACGCCAAATACCAAATAGCTTGCGCAAAAAATCATAAATAAATCGAGCAGGTGATTTTTGCCGGCCCAACCGTTAATTGTAAGTAAAATACTTGTGTTCATATACGCATCATACCACTCGCGCCTATTTTTTTGCAGCATTCAACTGAGCGCCAAAACCAACTACTACAACGGTAAACAGCGCTGCCAGAAAAGTAAAAATTTATGCTACAATAAAACTCAGCAAGCTTAAGCATTACATCCTGGTAAGCTGTGAGCCAGGCTAACATAATGTAAAAAGGGTAGGGCAATGGAACGATACGTTACAAAAATAAGGCGCCAAGCCGGATTTGCGCTGATTGAAGTGTTGTTGGTAATTGCGATTGTTTTTCTTTTGGCAGGCATTGTCGTTATCGCTATTAATCCAAGCAAAAACTTAGGTGACACGCGCAATGCGCAACGTCAAGCAGATGTTACGACTATTTTGAACTCGGTATACCAATATTCGCTCGATAACAATGGTGCAGTCCCAAGCAGCGTTACCACAACAGCAACCGAGGTGTGCGCAACAGGCGCTGCAAGCTGTGCTGGTTTAGTCGACTTAAGTACCGTCACAACCAACGAAAAATACGTGGTCTCAATTCCAAAAGATCCTCAATGCTCGACAACTTGTGCGACCAACGGTACTGGCTACAAAATTTCCAAAGATGCCAACAATCACATTATTGTTACGGCACTAGCTGCCGAAAACGGCAAGACGATTTCTGTAACGCGGTAAGAGCGCTGGCCCAATGTGGGGAAGCGCGACGGGCATCGCACACTCATATTTTTGCAATTTATAGTAAAAATATGAGACGCTTAAGAAGCACGTTCTTTGGAGGGAGTAATTTGGACAAGCTATTGGAGCAAGTAGACCTGGATCTACCGGTCGAGATCGACCTGGAGACGCGGCTGATTTTGCTCCTGCGCATTATTTTCGATCAATACGCGCATGGCGGAGGGCCTGAACTCAACAAGCAAGAGCTGCTTGAGGCTATCGCTCGGGAGACTGAGCTCATTCCACAAGTGCAGCGGCTGACACCACCCAACGGGCATTACGAGGGATGGCGCTGGCTAGTGGTGGACACCGTGAATGCTCTTGCCGATAACCAGGGGGGACTGACTCGGATTTTCGTCGATGCGTTTGTCATTTACGCCGACCGTTGGCTGCAAGGCCAAAAAATGAACGTGTGACGCATGGTGGTCAGGTGCGCGCCTGACCACCGTCTTAAAAACTGTATCTTTTTACTAGTAACCTGCATATACCAAGTATGGAACAAAACGAACCAGCGCTGATTCGGCGCATTCTGGACGGCGAAACAGCACAGTACAAGGTGCTCATCGACCGTTACAAAACTGGCTTATACCATCATTGTTTCAAGTTTGTCCGCGACGAGGACCAGGCCGAAGACATTGTACAAGAAGCGTTTATAAAAGCGTATTTACAGCTTGAACGCTATAACTCGCACTATCGCTTTAGCACCTGGCTGTACAAAATTGCTACAAACATCGCCTTACAGCAGCTGCGCAAACACCAGCCGCGCTTGCTTGAGGACGATGAAATCGCGGCAATCATAAGTACACTACCCAGTACCGACCAGCTCGCCAAAGATAACGAGCTTGTTAACGCCGTCGCCAAATTACCGCACAAACAGCAACAAGTTATCCACCTGCGCTACTTTGAAGGCAAAAGCTATGCACAAATTGCCGAACGCTTAGGCACCACAACTGGCGCCGTAAAAGGTTGGATGGGTCGGGCAAAACAACAGTTAAAGGAGATGCT
This sequence comes from Saccharimonas sp. (SeqCode), assembly GCA_035478375.1. GTDB lineage: Bacteria > Patescibacteriota > Saccharimonadia > Saccharimonadales > EFPC-124 > DASTDY01. The sequence continues at coordinate 11,860 of DATIJQ010000046.1, forward strand.
GCAATGAGTCAATCTGCCGCGCCGCGCCGCGAACTCAACGTAAATTTTACTGAGCAGACGTTTCGTCGCTCAATCGCCACCAAAAAACGTCTCGCACATTGGCGGCACACAAAAAGGATTTTTATGAACATACCACAATTTGTAAAGCAACCAATGGGCGCAGCAATCGCCGTGGCTACCATTAGCCTGAGCGCCGTCGGCGCTTACGCCGCCGTCAACTGGTTTAATGGGTCAGTGCAGGTCAGCCAAAAAGATAATTCTGTTTTGAGCGTTGATGTGTCGAGCTGTAAAGGTCCCACGCCACCTGGATTTGAACCTACTGACGACAAACGCAATTTGCAATTTAAGGTTTTAAAAAATCCACACATAAGCGCTACCGATTTGCAGCGTGCACTTTTGCAAGATTGCGAACTTGATGCAGCTAAAGCGTTTTTTAAAGGCCAACCTTCTACACAAAACTCCGGCACTTTTGTTGCAAATATAAAGGCGATATCGCCGACGAGCATTACGTTTACCTATTTATCCTACGGATCAGGGACGCGCACCGTTTCTACTGCCGGCCTCAGCCTGTTTAACCAGGGCGCCAAGGCAACAGTTGCAGACTTGCATGTTGGCGACCACGTTGTAGTGGCCCTCGACACACCAAAAGATTGGGTTGAGGACCAAAACCTCATCGAACTTGGCACCGTTCGTGGCGTGTTTAAAACGCAGTATGACGTTACGCAAGCACCGTCGGCCACTAAAAAAGGGTTTTACGACGATAGCAACATAATGCCACTCGATTGGTACAACCAAGTCCACGAAAAATTACACATTTAAACAATAACAAAGGGGCTGGCACTTACCAGCCCCTTTGCACATAGCTCATTCACCGGCATCGCGGGGCACGACCTTTGCTTTGCACAGTACAAGCGCGCCGCGGATCATTGAAGAGAGTTGACGACTGTTAGGCAACGGGTCGTCAAAGCCCTCTTTACGCAACAGTTGTTCACGACCTTGATTACCAGTTCTACTGAGTAGTAGTAACAACTCCTGCGTTTTTGCGCCCTTGCAGGCGACAAGCGCTGAGTAAAACCAGTAGGTGCGGAGAATGTACCGCGCCTTGATTGTATCAAAGAGCTCGTCGATCACCTCAGGCGACAACTCCAACACTTGCAGTTTTCCGTACACGTAGTCGGCATACTCCAAAACAAACAGTGAGTAGACCTTGTACGGCTCAAAAGCGTTGGTGTCACTCCGCACTTCGCACTCATACAAAAGTGCTCCTTCAAAGCTGGGATCTTTGCGTTTGGGACCTTCCGGCGTGTCGACGGTTTGCGTGCCAACACGCTCTGGCGTCGGCAACCAATCGGACTCGAACGCTCGAGCGATACGTGTAATTGTGTAGGTGCAGGCACTACCGTCTTCCCCTTGCCAAGTAAGGGCGATCTCGATACCCTCGCCGTAGGCACACTGGTAAACGTCTATGTCGTCAGGGTGTTCGCCGCTTATTGTAACTGCCCAGGTAAGCGCAGCCTCTTTTTTCACGTACCCTCCTAAAGTCAGGCGTGTCTATGTGCTACGTCTATAATACCAAAAGGAAGCTCCGCCGGCATGGCAGAGCTCCCTTACGGAATGCTCAAAAGCGGGCGGAGGAGTGCGCGGACTACCGCGCGTCGTCAACAACAAGTATTTGCGGGGGAGCTGGCGGCACGGTATGTTGCGGGGGAATCTGGCTTGGCACCGTACCCGTTGCGTATAGGGCAAAGCCAGCGACGCTGACGATCATTATGCCTATCGCACCCATGTACAACATAAGAGCAGCTTCGCCGTGGCGGCACACCATTTGGCGCCACGCATACTTGATGTTTGAAGAGATCATGCGACATATCTTTCGAGTCGTCCAGCACAATCTGACAGCAATGAATTATGCACCCGGCAGCCTCACTAAGTCAAGGCCACTAGCTAAATAAAAAGTGTGTAGTATTTATTTGACACGTTACATGCATTAATATAGTATGTGTACATATTAATAGGAGCTCTTTGCTGTGCTTTCGTCACCAAATATAGGTTATTTACTTGCCCAAAGTGCTCACGATTGGCGCGTGCAAGTCGCCGCCAGTCTGCGACCATTCGGCATTACGCCGCCGCAATTTTTTATGATGATGTCGATTTACCAACACCAACTGCACGAACCACAGCTAGCAACTCAAAAACAAGCTGCTGCGCACACGGCAATGGACCTTACTGTTGCCTCGCAAGTCGTGCGCAAATTAATTGGCATGGACTTAGCCAAGCGCGACATTCATCCCAAAGACAGTCGCGCCTATGTTTTATCGCTCACTCAAAAAGGCATGGATTTGGCCGACAAAAGCAGCGCCGCAGTACGCGCCGTAAACGACCGTTTTTTTGCGCCAGCTAACGTCGTCGCCCTTAGCCACGAATTACAAAAATTAGTAAAGGACTAAGTATGGATTTTACGTTCAAACCCAAAGGTCCGTTTGATCTACTGTACCAAAACCAATATTTTAACGGCTGGCCAACGCTTAAAAGTGATCCGGCGACCGTTGTTATGGCGTTCCCCATTGAAGATGGTTGGCGTGGGTCGGCGGCAGTTACATTAAAACAGCGTAGCGATGGCACGTTAGACGTGCGCGTTTACGCCAAAACCGACCACGCGACCGCCAAAAACCAAGCCTTAGCGGCAATGTCAGCAGACGAAGACGCCACGGACTGGCCAAAAGTCGGCGAACGCGACCCATTTATAAAAGAACTACAGCAAAAATACAACTACATGCGGCCAACAAAGTTCCACTCGCCGTACGAAGCAGCCATGGGGTTGTTAATTGGCCACCGCATTACGGTGCGGCAATCGCGCGCAATTCGCGCCCAAATGGCCGAAACAATTGGCGAAAAATTCGAAGTTGCTGGTGAATCTTTTTATGCTTTCCCAACGCCCCAAAAATTACTGCAGTTAAAGGAATGGAAGGGCCTCAACGACATTAAAATACAGCGTTTGCATGCCGCCGCCCAGGCCGCACTCGGTGGCATGCTGACCTCTGATTATTTACATGGCCTTAGTGAAGAAGAGGCCTTAAACCAACTCGAAACTTTGCCCGGCGTCGGTCCCTTCTTCTCGCAAGGCATTCTGTATCGCGGCGCCGGTCTATCCGACGGTTTTACGCACGACGATCTGACGTACCACGCCATAAAACAAGCCTATAATTTAGGCCACGATCCAACCCAGCAAGAAGTGCTAGCCATTGCCGAAAAATGGCGGCCCTTCCGTATGTGGGTCATTGTGCTGATGCACGTGTGGGTCTACGAAACCGGTAACTTACCAAAGCGTACATTTAGCAAAAAATAAGGAGATATCATGAAAATCACAGCCGAAACTACAATTACTGGCGATGTAAACATCATTTGGGATATTGTTACCGATGTTAAAAACTGGCCAGTTTGGGACCCGCACGAAGAAGGCGCACGGCTCGATGGCCCATTCGCCCAAGGCACCAAGGGTTGGTCAAAACCAAAAGGTGGCCCGCCCGCCGACTGGGTTATTACCAAAGTTATTGACCACAATTTTTGGGCATCCGAAAGTCCAATGCCCGGGGGTAAAATCAGTGGCGAAAACACCTTTGAACCACTCGCCAATGGCCAAGTAAAACTCACCAAAACTGTGACTGTTAGCGGACCGCTCGTGCCATTATTTTGGCTGTACTTTGGGCGGATGATTAAGCGCGACTTTTTTGCCACCTGGGCGGCGCTCGAACGGGAAGTTGCAAAGCGCAACAAATAGGTCAGTCACCAAAATCTACGAACACGTCGCAGTTTTAGGGGACCGCGGGACGGCCGCGAAGTGGGCGCGTGTTGCGCCGCACTTGCGGTCGTCCCGGAGTCTGTCA
>DATIJQ010000047.1:0-4015 GCA_035478375.1 Saccharimonas sp. (SeqCode)
CCGCATTGCGGGCGCCGGGGGTCAAAAGCTCTGTCCTCGCCCTAAAAGATGGGCAAGCGCAGAGCTTTTGCACCCGCAAAAGCTCACTCATGACAGGGGAAACTATGCCTGGCGTTCTCGAAACAATGCTGAACGACTATAAGCAATGGGCGACCGAAGCATTCGGCTCCGACAGCTTTGCCGTATTTGTGGTTGAGCCCGACGAAACTGTATTCGTTGGCCGTTCGATCCCGAAGGACGACGCTAACCTTGCTGAGATCAAAACCAACGACGAAGATTGGACAACGATACGTCTCGACAGAACAGCCGACGCCAGCGCCCCGGATTTGTGGTGGCAGCGCATCAAAGCCCAGGAGCCAATGCTGTTGCAGTCGGCCAACCCCACCTTTTGGGAAAGGCGGCAACTGATTGTGCCGATTGCCAACCCTGGCAGCCTGCGCGTACCATACGACAAACTCAAGGAACGGCGAATTGCAAAGTGGCGCATCGAAAAGTTGCTGGGGCTAACGCGTAGCGAATCGGTGAAGGTTGCAACGGCGATCCTTGCCAATGGGAACGATCCGACCGTTGCCGCGCTGCTTGCCATCAAACTCATCAATGACGCCGGCGACCCAGACGCTGCGCTGACCACCTTCGAGGGCAGCATCGGCAGTCTATTGCAAGCGTACGATATCACTACTCCTGGCACCAGAACTGCTGTGCTGACTTGTGTTACCGCATCGAGTCGCAAGTTGCATTCTGACCCCAAATAGTCCCCCTGCCATACGCCCGGCGGCCGACCCAAAATGGGGAGCGGCCGCCGGGCGAAGGCATTTTTGATGTTATTCGCCGCGTTCCTTTTTGCGCTGTTCGGGAGTCTCGTGTGGCCGAGCATAGTCGTCGGCTAGGCGCCAGGTGGTGCCGGCTTCGGGCGTGCTTGCCTCAATAATGTCGCAGTCAGTTATGCCCTTCAACCTGTGCTTTTGGCCAATTTGCGTAGCGTAGCCTTGGCCAGGTTGTAGTTCGGTTTCGATTAAATCACCCTTGTTATCTTCCCAAATTAAGGCTGCACGGCCGGTCATCATAAAATAGCTTTCTTGCTTTTGGTCATGGACCTGCAAACTGAGCTGAGCGCCGGCATTAATGTGTAAAATCTTGCCCATGTACGGAAAGCCGTCAGGCACCCAATGCAACTCGTACCCCCACGGTTTATCGACGCGCCTTACGTATGGATCATTGGTAAAATTGCTGGGGTCAAAATGGGGCGCGTCATGCATTACCCTAATTCCTTCTTGAACTTTTCTACTAAGTCGACCGGCGTCGGATCAACACCATTAAGCAACGCTAGGTACGTTGTTGCAAAATCCCCCAAAAGCACCAGATACAAAAGTTGTTCAAGCACGCTGTCGCCTTTGGCGTGGACGTTTATGCTGGCCGGGCGCATGCCGCTTAGTAGACGGTCGGTGACTTCAAACCGTTTAAGCACACGCGGGTGTTCAAAACTGCTTATGAGGTCGACGACGGCAAAGGGTTTTTCGACCGGGTGGCTACTCCAACCCAAAAATTCGTTATGGTTAAATTCGGGCAAAAAGTTGCACCAGGCGGTATTTTTGGCGTTTTCGTTGGCGCCGATCTTCCATTTGTAGGCCGCTGGGTACATTAATGGGCCAGCGTAAAAAATAGGAGTTTTGCCGGCCATTTGTTGAGCTAATTGTTTGGCCGGGTTGTGGTCTTCGGGGATGTCGGCCTTCCATGCGTTGGTGGCGCGCTCTAGGGGTTCGGCAAGCATTGTCAGCTCGGCGGTGCAGGCTTCTGGCACCAATTTTGCGGCCTCAAGGATCTCCACCAAAGCACGGTAAGCATAAAAAACACTCGTGCGCGGCTGTGGGCAATGTGGAATTTCGGCTAGTACATCACCATGTTGCTTAGCGTCTTCTAGCAATTTACCACCGTGCGTAATAATGGCGATTTGAGCACCTTTTTGCCGGGCTTCGGCCAGCGCCGATAGCGTTTCTTCGGTGTTACCGGAGTAGCTGCTGGCGACTACCAACGTGTCGTCGCCGGTAAACTCTGGCAGCGAATAATCTTTACTAATAACAAATGGCACTTTTAAAACCGGCCACGTGCGCGCAAGTTCAGCCACTAGCGAGCTGCCGCCCATACCAGCAAACACTACATTATTAATGGGTTTTTCAAAAGTCGTAGTATGCGCCAGGCCAAAATCGTGTTTAAGTTGCTCAGGTTGCTGCGCGGCAAAACCGAGGGCATCTTGCGGGTCGCGCTGCGCGATTACGTTTAAATTATCAAGCATAGTTTCCCCTTCTGACACTCAGCGTAACCCGATCACGGCTAGGACTGCAAGCCGATAAGTCTGTGGAAAACTTTTGCGTTGAAGTCCTAGGGAGGTTGTGGTCAAATACGCCAAGGAACTGATTGCGCCCTTATTGGTAATTGGCGACCGCTGCAATTGGTCTAGAATTCAACCCTAAGAAGTAACGACCACTATACGCAGCCGGCCTAAATATGCTACAGTGTATGCATATAAGCGTAAACAACATAAAGGTGGGATATGGACGCACAAAATCAACATCCGCCCATGCAGGGCGACGACGAACTGGCAAAGGCATTGCAAGGTGGTTTGCAGTTTGAAGAAACGCCGGTGCCTGGTGGTCAAGCGCCAGCCGATGCAACAACAATGCCAGACCCAACAGCTCAACCTGATCCCGTCCAAGTTGCCCCTACCGACGAAGCACCAACGCTTGGCACTGCCCTACCACAACCCGACGACGCCATGCCAGACGAAGGCGCCGCTGCGCCGGAACCTGCGGCCGCGCCAACCATTAAACATCATGGCAAAAATAGCAGCGCTGTACCCACGCCAGCCACAAATGCGACGACTGGCAGCGGCGAACTCGAAAAATTAAAGGCTTCAGCACTCGAAGAACTCCGCCCATTGGTGGGTAAATTAGACCTGCCGGCTGAAGAAAAATTCGACACATTACTGCTAATAATCCGCTCGACCGACGACCAAAGCCTGCTCGACGAAGCCCACGACGCCGCCAAAAACATCAGCGATGACAGCAAACGTGCCCAAGCTTTGCTAGATGTCATTAAAGAAATAGACTACTTTTCGAGCAGACGCTAGCTGCCCTGCTCTAAACGACGCCGCATTACGTACAGCGCTTTGCGCACACCATTAAAGCCAAGGCCAATGTGCTGCGATTTGATGTCGCTAATTGGCATCCACTTTGCGCTGCCGACATCGTCGTGCGGCGTTAATTGTACGTCATCATTTTTGACGCGCGCCATAAAAACTACTGGCAAACCTGTTTTGGTTTCGCCTTGGTAATTGTACATGTCAATTGCATCGCACAAATAGGTAAGCTTGGTGTACATGGTGGGTTCGAGTCCAAGTTCTTCGCGCAATTCGCGCACTGTGCCATCTTCGTACGTTTCGGCGAAGCCTAAAAATCCGCCGGGTAAATCGAGCGTGCCTTTGCCAGGATCCCGACTGCGTACTACCATTAACACTTCGTCGCGACTGTTAAGCAACAGACAAAGGCCAGCTGGCGACGCATCGTAAAAGAGGTCGTGCCCTTGTTTGCATTTGTAGACACCAGGCATTTTTTGTGTCACTTTTGTGCCGCAGCGTCTGCAAAAATTAACTTCCATGAACAGCCGCCTTTAATAAATGTAATTTTATGCCGAGCACGCCGTGCGTCATCTCTTGTTCGGGCGTGTAATAGCGACGCATTTCGGTTAAAACAGTGCGGTCGTCGTCGGCGCCAAAACGGGCAGCTGGGTAGGCTTGCAGCAGTTCGACAAAACTAGGGTATCGCAGTACACCAACAACTTTAGTAATAATTTCTTCGCGGCTAGTGCGGTTGGTGAGCACGATTAAATCGCCAGGACGAATGGCTTTGTGAGCCTTATCGTTTAGGCGCGGCTCAATCAATCGTTCGCCATTTTTAATCTGTTGGAACGGGCCGTCGGCCACCACCGAATAATGCGTCATTCCCCTATTATAGAACAGCGG
>DATIJQ010000048.1:0-8848 GCA_035478375.1 Saccharimonas sp. (SeqCode)
CGCCGTTACCAAAAAAGACATCGACGAACTAAGCGATTTGCACGAACAAAATCGCGACGCCGCCATGACCGACCTCAAACGTATGATGCGCCCTGAGCTCATTAACCGTATGGACAACATTGTGGTCTTTAACGCACTAACTAGGCAAGACGTAAAGACGATATTAGATATTGAACTTGGTAAACTGGCTAAACGGTTAGCTGCCCGCCGCATGGGTATTCGTGTTAACGCAGCGGCCAAGGCAATCTTGCTAGAAAAGGGTTATGATGCCCAAAATGGTGTACGACCGCTGCGCCGCGTCATTCAAGACACAATTGAGGACGAAATTGCTGCAGGTTTGCTCGCCGAGCGTTATAATAAAGGGGATGTCATTGAAGTTGCAGCGAAAAAGGGCGCGTTGGATTTCCGACTTAAAGCGGAGTAGTCAATGAACCGTCGCCTTGGTTGGGGGCTATTTAATCTCGCGCTTTTGGCGCTTGTTATTGGTGGCGGCTGGTTTGCCTTTGCGCAGCACCAGGCGATTATTGACTGGTGGCGACTGAGCCACTACACGGCGCCGACGGCAGTTGTGCAACTCGCAGCCGACACGACTATGACTCAGCACGGTCGCGATCTATTTTACGAATCAAATCCGCAAATCGAAGACCGTGATGCGTTCAACAAAAATTGCCCCAACACGAGCAGCGGTGCCGGTGAGCAGGGCGCGGTGCTTGGCTGTTACACGCTGCAAAGCATCTACATTTTTAACGTCACCGACCCGCGCTTGCCCGGTGTGCAACAAGTGACGGCGGCGCACGAAACATTGCACGCGGCCTACGAACGGCTTGACACGACCACCAAAAATCAGGTAAACAGTTTGTTGCAGGCCGAGCTCAGCAAGCGCCAAAGCGACCAAGATTTACAGCAGGTGATTTCGTTATACAACAAAACCGAACCAGGTGAGTTGTTAAACGAAATGCATTCGATTTTAGGGACAGAATATGGTAGTCTCTCGCCCGAACTAGAACAATATTACCAGCAGTATTTTACTAATCGCGGTAAGGTCGTTGCTTACGCTCAGGATTATAAAAGTGTTTTTACAGCATCTAAGCAGCGCGTGGCGACCTACCAAGCACAGTTGACGGCTTTAAAACAGCAAATCGATGCCGACGAAACTGAACTCAGCACGCAGGCAACCGAGCTGCGCGCTCAAGACCAACAGCTAACCGCGTTGCGTAGTAGTGATACTGCATCCTATAACCACGCTGTGCCGGCGTACAATGCAAAAGTAAATGCATTTAACCAATTGGCTAGGACAACTCGTGGGCTAATTAGCCAATACAATGCCATTGTTGTGCAAGCTAACAACGAAGAAGCGTTACAAACTGATTTAAACTATAGCTTAAATAGCACGTATCAGTCGATGCCGACGCAGTAAGTTGTTCAGAACCTAAGAACACTACCTCGGGTAATGGTGCTTAGGAACTGCCGGGAGAGGGGTGCTCTCCCGGAAGCTCTCTGTTGTGTCACTCGGTGACACCCATGGTACGACGGAGGTCGGCGAACGTGTTGGCTTCGGACCGAACCGGTTCGTCGAGGGGGACCTCGTCTTGCGGCAGCAGGGTGTCGTCCAGGTCGCCTTCGCCCATGTCAGGCATCTCGAACGCGTAACCGCGGACGTTGACGCCGTCCTTGGCTGACTCGTCCGGCCGCATGACGATGTAGTCCATGTAGTCGGTCTGCTGCCGGGTCGCGAGCTTGCCGAGGAGTTCCTCAACCTGCTTGTCGTTGATCGCGCCGCAGTACACATGGAAGACCATGGTGTACTGACCGTCGTCGAACCCGTACTCCTCGCGCTTGACGGTCTCGCCGTCCACGATGTACAGGACTCGCGCGTCGCACCACTGCGTGTAACAGCTCATGTCCACGTAGATGCGGAACACGTTGTCGAGCAGCTCGTGCGCCGCCTGCGGGTCCAGCGGGCAGAAGATGTACCACTCGGGGTACCCCTGCATGGCGTTTGCCATGTCGAACAGCCTGGTGACGCGCAGGGTATCGTGCTGAGCGTGATGCGGGTATTGCCCCGGCACGGCGGGTCTGATGATCAGCGTGGAGTCGGTGATGACCACCGGCCCCTCGATGCCGCGCGGGTCGTCGAGGTCGATGGGGAATTCGGTGGCGGACATGACTGCTCCTTTGGTTGTCTGCAACTGGGCGCAAAAGCACAAACATGCGCTTGCGTCCAGCTACAGAATAAACAGAGAGCTATTAAAGGTGCCTCGCAAGTAGTAAACTACAAAACGAAGTTTTATTATATTACCATAATATAGTGCCTAAGTCAATTTTAATGAAGGCAGCAGGCTTTTCCTGCCAGCCGTACCAGGTTACAATAAAGTATGCCCAAAAAATCAACTGTCCAATTCGTCTGCCAACAATGCGGCGCCGTGCGCGCTAAATGGGCTGGGCGATGCGATAATTGTGGCGCGTGGAACAGTTTTGTCGAACAGCCAATCGAGCAAACCGGCGCCAGCGTCGTTGCCAGTAGCCACGGCAAAAAACTTGTCACCCAAGCGATTGCCGATGTTGCCGCTAGTGACCAGGCCGGTCGCATTACTACTAACATGCCAGATGTCGACATGGTTTTAGGCGGTGGCGTTGTGCCAGCCAGCGTGGTACTTATTGCTGGTCAGCCAGGCATCGGCAAATCGACGCTTTTAATGCAATTGGCATTTTTGGTCGCCAAAGATGTGCCGGTTTTGTATGTAAGCGGCGAAGAGTCAGCCGGGCAAGTTAAAGTGCGCGCCACACGGCTTGGCGCCAGCCACGAGAATTTGCATTTGGTATCATCGACATCGGCAGATGATATTGCGGCTACTATTCGCGACAGTAAGTTTAAATTGGTTATCGTTGATTCAATTCAAACGCTAGCCATGGAAGCAATTGCCTCGGCGCCGGGCAGCGTTGGGCAAATCACCAATTCGTCAAACGTGATTACGCGCGCAGCAAAAGCTAGCGGCACCGCCTTGGTCTTAGTCGGTCACGTCACAAAAGAGGGTAGCATCGCCGGTCCAAAAGTTTTAGAGCACATGGTTGATGTCGTGCTCAATCTAGAAGGCGACCGTTACGGCGGTTTTAAAGTCCTGCGCGCGGTTAAAAACCGGTATGGCTCAACAAACGAAGCGGCAATCTTTGAAATGGCAGACGATGGTCTGGTGCCGGTCGTAAATCCATCTGCAGCTCTGTTAGAAGAACGATTAAGTAGTGACGGTTCGGTCGTTTTGGCGACGCTCGAAGGTAACCGCCCACTACTTGTGGAAATACAGGCACTAGTAAATAAGACCAACTTCGGGTATCCTAAACGCACGGCATCTGGTTTTGATTTAAACCGCCTGAATGTTTTGGTTGCAGTGTTAGAGCGCCGCACCAAGTTAAACTTATCAGATAGCGACATTTATATAAACGTCGTTGGCGGCATGAAGTTACAAGACCCGGCAGCCGATTTAGCGGTATGCATGGCAATTGCGTCGGCCGCGAGTGAGTTCGCATTGGACCAAGGCGCAGTTGTGTTCGGCGAAGTTGGCTTGGCTGGCGAAGTGCGCAGCGTTATCCATGCCGACAAGCGCATGGCCGAAGCTAAAAAATTGGGCTTCACCTACGCTATCGCCCCTAAAAATATACACAAAAATGGTTTTGTAAAACCTGTTGGCACCATGCGCGAGGCGCTGACAAACTTTTTAAAGAAATAATAAATAGGAGGATGTATGGATACATCACTACTTACCGCTGGGTTCACTGTTGTAAACACTGTTGCCCTAGGGTATCTTTTATGGGCGCACAATGACGGCGTTGGTAAATCAAAAAATCAAATGGTGGTCGACACGTCGGGCCTCATCGATGGCCGCATTTTAGACATTGTGCAGTCGGGTTTTGTGCCGCAACGTATTATTATCCCGCAATTTGTTGTGGCAGAACTACAGTTCTTGGCTGACCAAGGCGACAGCTTTAAGCGCGAACGCGCCCGCTATGGTCTAGACGTTGTGCGCCGCTTGCAAGATATGCGCCACGCAGAAGTCGTTATTCGTCCCGGTCTCGCCAAAGGCATTAAAGAAGTCGACGACAAACTTGTGGCGCTAGCCAAACGCATTGGTGCGCTATTGTACACAACCGATTTTAATCTTAACCAAGTGGCCGAAATCGCCGGCGTGCGCGTGCTTAACGTTAACGAACTGGCCCAAGGTTTGCGCGCTATGCATTTGCCAGGCGAAAAGTCCGAAATTAAAATCACCCAGGTTGGGCAAGACCGCACTCAAGGCGTCGGTTATTTAGATGACGGCACCATGGTAGTGGTCGAAAAAGCCGGCAATAAAATTGGCCAAAAAGTGGCGGTCGAATTTAGTCGTATGCTGCAAACGCAAGCCGGCAAGATGATGTTTGCAACACTCCGCGAGCAGCCGCAGCACCAAAACCAAAAACAACAGCAAAGGCCAGTGCAACAGCCACAAGCAGCACCTGTCGAAGCTGAAGTTGCAAAAAAAGTTACCGAGCAGCCTAAAAGCCATAAGCCACAAGGTCGGCATAAACACCAAAGTCACAAGTCCGAACGGCCGGTGAGCGAAGAGCGCAGTTTTTAGCGGCAAGAGCGATCACATACGCTGCCTGTACCGGATAGATACTCTAAAAGCCAACAAAATCCCCGCGTAGTGTGCGGGGATTTTTTGTTCGGTCTTTTTAGCGATTTAGCGTCTTGGCCGCCATGCACTGCCGTATGTGCTGGTCAGTGCTGCAAAATCATTTGCGCGATTGTCGACAGATGAAACTGCTTTGGTGGTCGAGTCTGACGCATCGTACATGCCTTGGTCAACGACGGTGGCACTAATTTGGTGGGAGCCACTGCTAAGTGTCGTGTCGACGCTATAGGCACCGGCTGCACTGACCGCCTGGCTGGATACAACCTGGCCGTCAACCGAAATGTCAACCGAAGCTAATGGGAACGTGCCCTGATTAACGTTAGCCACAATATGATAGTTACTGCCACTGTTAGTGACGGCGAGCGACACAAACGGCTTGGCGTCACTGCAATTGTGCCTATCGTCAGTATTGTTGGGGTCGTAACCATCTGGCGCGGTGAGAGTAACCGCGTTTGTGAGCGGGTCCTTGTAACTTTGCACATCTTTTTTAATTTGGGCACGTGACGGTGTGCAGTCAGTCGCTTTCTTTTTAGACACTTGGTCAAACGTCATTTGCTGCGTTTGTGCCGCCGATTTGGTTGTGTACCATGACGGGAAGATATCGGTGTGGCCACTAACGGTAAGTGTCTGCACGCCAGCTGGTTTTGTAAACCAATCGCCAGGTTTCCAGGAGCCATCTTTGGCAAAAATCTCTTGGTGGGCAAATTTTTGTACGTCCATGACGACATTAGCGTTGCCGGTACTAGAAAGACTTGTAAGTGGCCCGTTGTCGTTGCGGCCCGTCCAAATGCCGACTGCCATACGCGGGGTGTAGCTCATCATCCAACTGTCTTTACCGTGGCCATGGCCGTCGTCGGTGGTGCCTGTTTTAGTAGCGGTTTTGACGCCAGGGACGTTAAAGCCGGGAGCGTTAGTGCCAAAGACATGGGAGCGAGCACTGTTGTCGCTTAAAATGTCGCTTAAAATGTAGGTAATTTGTGGGTCGATAACTTGCTTAGCCTGATCTTTCCATTGCTGAATAACTTGGCCTTGGGCATTTTTGACTTCGAGCGTGTACGCCACTGGTTCGGCAACGCCTTGGCGGGCAAGTGTCGCGTAAGCTTCGGTGTGTTCGACGTCGGTAACGCCGCATGTACCAATCGCGGCAGATGGTCCGTAGTTTACGCCCACACAATAGTTTTTGTCACCAGCATCTTGAGCAGTCTGAATTGCATTAGCAAGTCCACCGATAAGACCTGCCTTGACAGCCGGTGGGTTACGTGAGTTGCCAAGCGCTTGCCTAATGGTAATTGCCCCCATAAATTTACCGTCATAGTTTTGGAGCGTTCCCCCGTATAGCTTGTCGATGTTTTCGTCGGCCAAAATTGATCCGGCACCCCAGTTTTGGCCATTGCTTTGTGGCTTAAACAAATTGGCATATACAAACGGCTTAATGCTTGAACCTGGGCTCAACGAAGCAGTAGTGGCATTAACTTTACCATATTGATTGTTGTTGTAGTCGTAACTCCCCACCATGGCTAACACTTGACCAGTTGGCACGTCGACTGCTGTCATAGCCATGTTGTTTGCGCCAATTGCTGTAGCGTATCTGTAATTTTTGGCAATTGATGCTTCGGCAGTTTGTTGAATACGGTAATCGAGCGTTGTTTTAATATTAAGCCCGCCGTCACGTACAAGTTTTGTGCCGAATTGTTTTTCGAGTTGGCTGCGAACCTCAAGGACAAAGTGTGGGGCTTTAATGTTTTCGGCGTCGCTGATTTCGGGTTTAATAGTGTCGAGAATGGGATATTTTTGTGCATCGGTATCTTGTTGCTGAGTAATGTACCCCTGGTCTTTCATGTTGTCGAGTACCCGATGCTGACGTTCAATAAGATCTTTGCTGCTTTGCGGCGTTAAGTTTTGGGGGTTATAGTAGCTTGGATTTTGCGGAATCGAAGCCAGCAGCGCAGCCTGTGGCAAGGTTAAATCTTTGGCATGCATGCCAAAGTATGATTGGGCAGCCGATTCGACACCGTTGCGCCGCCCGCCATATGGCACCTCGTCGAGGTACATGGTAAGAATTTGGTCCTTATTGTACATGCGCTCGACTTCAATCGCCAAAATAATCTCTTTAATTTTACGCGAAATATCGAGGCGGTTTGTTGCAGCGTCTTGGGCAAAGAAAACTTGCTTAATAAGCTGTTGTGTCAGCGTTGATGCGCCTTGCACCTCACCGCCGGTTGCGTTACTAAATCCGGCGCGAAGAATTCCGCTAATACTAATGCCACCGTGTTTGTAAAAGTCTTTGTCTTCGATGGCGATAGTGGCTTGTTTCATGTAATTGTTAATGTCACCAGATTGCACGACGAGTTTATAGTCGCCATCGCCTTTATCTTGCCACAACAAAATACCATTGCGGTCGTAGTAATTACTAACTGTAGTTTGCACGCTTTTAGCAAGCTGGTCGGGGCGAATGGCGTCTAACTGATTGCGGTAATAGGCAAATAACGCAGCCACAAAAATTGCCAAAATAATGACGGCGACACCAGCTAGTTTTGCAAGCGTTATAGCACCTTGTTTGCTAAACCAGAATTTGACGACACGCTTTGGGTGCAGGCGATACAGCAATCGTTTGACCGGATTTTTTGGCAGCGTCGCCAAATATTCAGCCTTACTACGGGCTTTTGCTTCACTTTTAGATTTACGCCGGGCCGCGAGATTTGAATACAAGTTCATCGCTTTTTGGCGGTTCGACTTTTTTACCATGTGGTAGTTATTGCTCCTCAATAAATAAAATCTCTCTTATTATAGCATCCATTACGACTATGCAACCAAAACTTATGCATTATATGCTACAATTATTTGCAGATTGTAACAGATGTAAAAAACGATGCATATCACACACTGCCACACCAATTACTTATATGCGTCCAACCTTAAAGAATGCTGTAACTTTAACGTGGAGACCCTACATGAAACTATCTGAAGAACTACAGTGGCGCGGTTTTACCAACCAAACCACATTTAAAAATAACGACGCATTAGACGGCGCGCCAATTACGTTTTATCTTGGCGTTGACCCCAGTGCCGATTCTATGACCGTTGGTAACTTGGCCGTTGCCATGATGGTTCGCCATTTTATACATCACGGTCACAAGGCTGTGCTGTTAGTCGGTGGAGCAACTGGCATGATAGGTGACCCAGATGGCAAAGACGAAGAACGCCAACTCAAAACCATAAATGAAATTGCCAAAAACAAAGCCGGCATTGCTGCGCAGTACAAACAAGTGTTCGCTGGCCAAGAATTTACACTCGTCGACAATTACGATTGGTTTAAAGATTTTGGCTACTTACAATTTTTGCGCGATATTGGCAAACACTTTTCTATGACGCAACTTTTGCAGCGCGATTTTGTGCAGTCACGCATTGGTAAGGGCGGCAAAGGTATCAGCTATGCCGAGTTTAGCTACTCATTAATACAAGGCTACGATTTTTTGCATCTGTTCCGTGAGCACGACGTGACGTTGCAACTTTGTGGAGCTGACCAGTGGGGGAACAGTCTTTCTGGTGTTGAGTTAATCCGTAAACTAGAAGGCGCCGAAGCACATGTTTGGTCCGCACCATTGGTACTAAACAAAGCGACAGGCAAAAAATTTGGCAAATCCGAAGGCGGCGCGGTATGGCTCAGTGCTGACAAAACGAGTGTATTCGATTTTTACCAATTTTGGCTAAACGTCGATGATGACGGCGTGCTGGATTACCTCAAAATTTACACACTTCTTAGCAAAGAAGAAATCGTTGGAATTATCGAAGAATTTAAGCAAAAACCAGCAGACCGATTGGCGCAAAAAACCTTAGCCTACGAAGTTACTAGGTTGGTGCACGGCCAGGCCGAAGCCGACAAAGCAAAAGCTGCGACCGAAGCGTTGTTTAACGGTACGGCTAGTGAACTGACGCCAACCTTGACACTCGAACCCGGCGAATACGACGTGGCCGAAATTTTAGTTCGTGCCAACCTTACCGCTAGTAACTCCGAAGCCCGTCGGCTGCTCGACCAAGGCGGCATCAAACTCAACCAACAAAAAGTCACCATGGCCAAAATTACACTGGCTAAAGGCGACTTGCTGCAAGCCGGCAAACGCCGTTTTGTAAAAATCGTGTAATGCTTGAGGCGCCGGTTAGTACTGTAAAAGGTGTGGGCG
>DATIJQ010000049.1:0-3243 GCA_035478375.1 Saccharimonas sp. (SeqCode)
TTAAAAGAAGGCTTGCAAACGCACCTGACCGATCGGCTCGATAAAAATCAAGAACTCATGCGCGATTCACTGACCAGACAATTTTCGGCCAGCGCCAAGCTTATTACTGATGTCACCGAACGCTTAACCAAACTCGACGAAACTAACCGTCGCGTTGTCGATGTCGCCGACGAGCTCAAGCTTTTGCAAAATGTATTACAAAACCCAAAACAACGCGGCGTTTTGGGCGAATATTATTTGCACACCGTGCTCGCCAATGTGTTGCCGCCCTCGCGGTTCCAACTACAATATAAATTTAGAGACGGCGAAATTGTCGACGCGGTCATATTTTTAGAAAAAGACAAAATTTTGCCTATTGATTCTAAATTTAGCTTAGAAAATTACAATCGTTTAGTCGAAGAAAAAGACAAAGATCGCCGCGAAATTTTGGCCAAACAGCTTAAAGCCGACCTCAAAGCGCGCATCGACGAAACCAGCAAATATATCCGCGAATCTGAGCACACCATGGACTTTGCCTTTATGTTTATCCCGAGCGAAGCCGTATATTACGATTTGTTAGTGAATAAAGTCGGCACCGCCGGGTCAAGCTCGCGCGATTTAATAGAATACGCCTTCCGCGACAAACGCGTTATTATCGTCTCCCCTACTTCGTTTATGGCCTATTTACAAACCGTCATGCAAGGCCTGCGCAGCCTGCAAATAGAAGAACAGGCCAAAGAAATCCAGGTGCGTGTTGTGCAGCTAAGCCAACACTTACAGGCCTACGACACCTACATGCAAAAGCTTGGCGCCAGCCTCGGCACTACTGTTAATCATTTTAATACCGCCCACAAAGAGCTCAAAAAAGTCGACAAAGACGTGGTCAAAATAAGCGGCACTGTACCATCCATAGAACCACTCGTGGTTGACCGCCCGCAGCTCGAAGATTAAGCCAAAAAATAGCTGCCCGCCTAGTGACGCCTTTTTGACGCAAAGCAACGAGCTGAACGATTGCTCCTAGCCACCTAGGCGCCGAACAAAAACACGCCCAAAACTAAAAAACCAGCCGGGGAGGACTGGTCTTTTAGTAATTACACTGTGTGCTTAAGTTGTTTCGAGCTCGGAATCGTGCTTGATAAACTTGTAAGCCAGTGCACCTAAAATTGTACCAATTAATGGCGCAACTGCATATACCAAAACGGTCCACCAGTTGCTCAATTTATAGGCACCAAGGCCGATAGCAATAGCCGGGTTAACAATGGCAGCTGATGCTTGGGTGGCAAGCAGCAAACCAAGCATTAATGAACCGCCAATAATGTAACCCTTTTCGATGTCGTCACGCCGGCTTAGGCCAGCTGCGGCAACACCAAAACCGAGCACAATAGCGCCAAGTGTTTCGGCAAAGAATGGCCGCCAATCACCCTGCAAATCGGCAACTGCAAAGATTTTTGCTGCAGCGCCCTGCACTTCTTGACCAGTGTATGGATCCATAGTTGGCGGCGTAGCTGGTGCTGCGCTAACAAACTGGCCAATAACGACTAAAGCAAGCATTGCGCCCAAAACTTGTGCAACAATGTAACCAGCGGCACGTAAGGCAGAAATCTTACGCAGCGCCAACATGCCAAGCGTCACAGCTGGGTTAACATGACCGCCCGAAATGCGGCCAAACACCATCACAAATACCAATACCGCAACACCAGCAACAATTGCATTGCCGCTCGTGTTAAGTAATACGGCCGTTAAGCCAAACGCGCCTAGTAACTCAGCAAACAGCGCGCCGAGCGTTAGGTCGTTACGGAAACGACGGGTAAAAATATTTTTCGGACGTGGTGTAGTTGCAGCAGCGGCAGTTGTCGTGCTTGTTGCACGCGTTGTGCTGGTGCTCTGGCTAGGTTTTTCGGCCTTTGTAGCCTTTGGCTTGGCGGATGTCTTCGCCTTGCTTGTAGCTTTGGTTTTTGGCATTTTCCCTCCTTAAAATAGCTATGCCGGAAGTATATCACAACACGCATAGCTTAAACAGTACTCACCTGTAAACAAGCAAAAACTACGGTATACTATAAGGAATGCTTGACCGCTCGATTGTTGTGCTAAAACGCCTTACTGTGCTTGCGCTTATTGTTGGACTAGCCTGGTTTACGCTGTTTAAATTCTACCCACTGGTTGGCTCAAAACTGCCATTTTTGCTGGCAATTTTTATAACGTACGCTTTTTTGGCCTATATCGGCATTCCGACCTTGCTACGCATTAGACATTTGTTGCAGCCGCCAACACATGTGCCAACGCGCACTATTGCTGCAGACGGCTGGGCGGTCGATGCTATAAATATTGCCATCATTGCCAAGAGTCAGACCGAATTTATACGTGCCATGCAAAAAGCCGGCTGGCTGCTGGCCGATAATGGCACACTCTTAAACCGCGCAAAGATGGTACTGGCTATACTTTTTAATCAGCCCTACCCCACCGCCCCGTTTGGCAACTATTACGTGTTTGGGCGTAAGCAAGATTTGGGGTTCCAAATTCCAGTCGGCAATAGCCCGCGCCACCGTCACCACGTACGGTTTTGGCGGCTAGGTAGCACTATTTTAGAAGACGAACACGAACACCAAGGTTTTTGGCGCAAACTTTTCCGTCGCTTTTTACCCAAACAAAAAGAAGTGTGGGTGGGGGCGGCAATTTTGGATCGTGGGCTTAATTTGCGATTCCGCAACCTACAAATTGACCACGGCATCGAAAGCGACACAACGCTGGAGCGCGATTTTGTCGTCCACACCCTTAAGCAAGCGGGCGCTTTAAAAGACAGCATCGCTATTAAAGCTGGCGAGCCACTGCACACTCGCCACCAGGGCTTTGGCGAACGAATTATTGCCGATGGCTATGTAACGCTGTGCGAGTTGCAGCGGCTGCTTTTACCGTTCGACGGCGATTTTCCCACACGGACACCAAAAAAGAAGTAATAATAATGAGCATGCCAAGTGTGCCGCTTAGCAGATCGGGCACGTCAACCACAATACTCGTCAGCAAAATAGTGGCTAGCGAAGCAATCGCCACATGTGCACCTAACTCTAAATATTTATATCGCTGCAGCGTGCCATGGTGCACCAAACCAATGGTAATAGAGCGTACCCACACCGCGCCCGCACCTAAACCTGCGGCAATTAAAACGACGTTACTTGTGATGGCAAATGCGCCAATAACACCGTCGAAACTAAAGCTGGCATCGAGCAGTTCGAGATACAAAAACATTATAATGCCGCCTTTTGCCAT
>DATIJQ010000050.1:0-2642 GCA_035478375.1 Saccharimonas sp. (SeqCode)
TGCCTACTGCTCAAGTAGAAGTCACCGGGACCGGCGCAAAAACACGCGCCGGTCCCGGCTTCGACCTAGACGACGATCATCGCCCCAAACGTTTGCCACATATATTGCAGCGTTGGGGCGATTTCTGGTGACTGTTCATCTACAAGCGCGTTGAGCATTTCTCGTGGCATAATATACAGCGCTGCAATATCTTGCTCGCTGTATTTTTCGGGCAGTTCGCCCTGCACCACATACACGCTTATATACGAGCGCCTATCATCGGCAAACGTCGCCATTTTTTCGCCTACCAATTGCGGCGTGGCCGACATGGCTACTTCGGCCAGGAGGGCGCGCGTTGCAGCTTCGCTGGCGGTTTCGCCCTGGCGACGAATCGTGGCAACGGTAGCACCCATTTGGCGGGCATAGACGTTGGGCAGATCATGCCGCTCGGGGATGACACCGAGAACGATCTCGTCTCGTCGCGTTACGATGAAGATAAACACAACATGGTACAAATCTTGTTCTTTGTCGATGTCGCGCCGTGGTTTGGCGCCGATCACCTCGCCAGATTTGTTGAGCAGATCAACAAGGTAATCGCCATGATTCATGCTTGCTCCTTCGGTTGGGGAGGCAGCGTTGGTGGCTGCCCCGCCCGTTGTAGCTGTTTTGGTTTGTGTTGTTTTATAAGGAAACTGGCGAGCATCGTCAAACCACCAGCCAAAGCAATAACCAAACCGCAAAGAGTTATAAGGCGTCCTATATCTGGCAAAACTAACTGCATAACAGGATTTACAAGGCTTTTGACAGCGGCGAGCTGCGTGCTATCAACAGTTTTAAGCGCTGCACTCGCATCCCAGGTATTGCCCAAGTACCAGAGTAATCCGCCTAAAATAGTCACCAGCAATCCGTGGATAAGTGCCCGCCGCCCAACAACAAGCAGCCCGTGCAGTCGCGGCGATGACAGCATGACAAACCCGACCGCCGCCATTATGGTAATAACCGGCAACGCAATAACGCTGACACGAACAATGCTAGCGAGCGCCGGCAGGTAGGGCGCTTGGGGTACACCGGCTGCGCTAATACTGGCTGGCGTGACAGGGTTGTTCAAAAAGTCGCTGCTGCCCGCGATTTGCGAAAATTCAGCCGCCACGTCGCTCGGTTTTAGCCCGGGCGGCACACACGTGCCAATGACCTGCAGGCTGGCAACAGAGCTACAGACTGGCAATTTTGTAACCTTGGCGGTCAGCACTTTTTGCAAGTTTGCACTGTATTCTGCCCGCTTATCTTTAATGGGAATCGAAAAGTCAATGGTTGGTGAACGGCCATCAATCCAGTCATAAGTAGCTTTTAGCACGGTGTTGGCTTGCTGTTCAATGTAATGCGGCGGGAACGTCGCTGCCAGTGCATTTTGCAAATCTTGTTGACCAATGGCTATTTGGTTGCTGTGAAGTTGGAACGCGACATCGAGTACGTGTTGGTATGCGCCGCTCGAACTCAACCATCCGCTCACCGTTTGTTGACTAAGCAGTGTTGATTGCAGCACAACAGCAACCACCCACAACGTGAGCAGCAAACTAATAAGCAGCGATAAAATCCAGCGGCCCAGACCGCGCATAACACTCATAAAATTATTGTACCAGTAATTTTGCGTTGGAGGGCTCAACAACTTGTTGTACATCTGTTACAATAGGGCGAGCACGGAGAGGTGTCCGAGTGGTTGAAGGTGCCGCTCTCGAAAAGCGGTGTGGCGGGCAACCGTCACCGAGGGTTCGAATCCCTCCCTCTCCGCCAAGAAAATAGACCTAGGTTTTAGCTTAGGTCTATTTTCTTGTTGTGGCAAAAGAATTCGGGCCTCCCTCACCTCTCAACCAACCCCACGATCTCCCCCATCGCCTCGATATATTTCTCCGGCGTTTCTTTAAGCTCTCGCCGCAACTGCTTAAGCGGCACCCACGCAATCTGCTCAACTTCCTCTTGCTGAATCACAAAATTTGCAATCGGCTTGTCGACAACCGCGCTAAACCATTGCACAAAGTAACTACAAGGTGTCGTAATAAATTGCTTTGGTCCTGACGTGAGCGACGTAACGGTAAGTCCCAGCTCCTCTTCGGCCTCGCGTATAATCGTTTGTTCGTAGGTGTCGTCGCCTTCAACGGTGCCGCCCACAGCTTCGGCCCATTTGCCCGGATCAACTTTTTTGGTGAGTTTGCGTTGTGCCAATAAAATCTCGCCGCGCGGATTGGTAATCCATAGCGACGCAGTCCTAAAAATATCTTTACTGTAGTCAATGTCGGTGCGTTCTTTAAAGCCAACGACTATATCTTTTTGGTCAACTATAGGGATTTTCATAAGGCTAAATTATAGCAGTTCGGCGTGATTGTTAAAAAGTTCCTAGCGCACATAAGTCCGATTAATTAAATTAATAAAAAGGAGGGTTTTATGCCAAAGTACGGAGAAAAAGCCAAGCAAAAAGTCGAAAAAGCTATGCACGAAATGAAAGAAGGCGAGCTTAAAAGCGGCAAAAGCGGCAAAAAAGTCACCAGCAAAAAGCAGGCAGTGGCGATTGGTTTGAGCGAAGCGCGCAAAGCCGACGGTAAAGTGCCAAAAAAGCGCGCGCCAAGCAATAAAAAGAAATAATCTGCCACAAATGAAGGCGGCCCGGG
>DATIJQ010000051.1:0-5221 GCA_035478375.1 Saccharimonas sp. (SeqCode)
GTTCCCCTGAAACGTGCGGAATCGGAGCTTGCTTGGCCGCACGGCGCGCCAATGCGGCTGTTGCAGCGATGGCCAAGCTTTCTACGAATCCCACCGTTGTTCCCCCAAACTATGTCGATGTACAACTTTTGTCCTTATGGACTATACTAGTTATACCACATTTTTATATATTTTGCAATATACATACCATTGACTCACTAGCCTATTCGTGCTACTATTCTTGACGGTCAATGAATCATCTACCTCAGGAGATGGTCATGCGCAACTTGGAGTACAGAATCGAACCAGTTCTGGGCGGCGGCTTTCTGACCGACGAAAAAGGCCAGCCAATACTGCCAGCCGGAACCAACATCAACGCAGCGCACAGCGTCCTCGGCGACAACGACATTCGTCGCCTGACCACCAAGTACACTGTCTACGAAGACGGCATCTACCCCTTCCAGCACGTCGCCATCACGGCAGTGCTGTGCTGGAACGATGTGCAGGAAGGCTTTAACCTTCTGCCGGTTCAGTCAAGTAGTTTGTGTGTGCACACGCCGCGACAGCACGACATCGTACCTACTGGTCTCGATGTCACTGACGCCCACGTGCATGACGGCTGTGAGCTGAACCCCGCTGGATGCACCGAGTACCAGCTGCTCGACGTGCAAGAGCTCCTGCCTGATGAGGTGGACGCCTACCTCACGGGAAGGGATATGGGTGTTATTAAGTACCTGGCTACTCGCTGGCATGGACTCTTCGCAACAGTGGGCAACAACGCATGACGCTTTGGCCGCTTGACGCCCCGCATTGCGGGGCGTGGTCATTTGTGATAAGTTTACAATCTTTCGTAGCAGCGATTGGACGCCAGCTTCAATCTTAAAATAATGTGACACTCGGCGGGGCAGCATCCACAAAAACCTTTGCTGTACCCGAAAAGGTTTTGTAGAATGGACCGAGTGACAGGATCCGACCTAAATCTATCTAACAAAAAACACCGCAATGGATGCGGTGTTTTTTGCGTGTTTTTACAAACAACTAAGCTTTTTTAGCAATAATGCCTTCTGCTACATTGTTTGGCACTTCTTCGTAGTTGGCGAGTTCCATGCTACTGCTGGCGCGGCCCTGGCTCATGCTGCGTAGGTCGGTGGTGTAGCCGAACATTTCGCCCAAAGGTACAATGGCGGTGATTTCTTTAACGCCGCCAGCGAGGTCTTCCATAGATTCGATGCGGCCGCGTTTGGCGTTAAGGCTGCCAATAACGTCGCCCATAAAGTCTTCTGGCGTGACCACAACGACTTTCATGACTGGCTCAAGCAAGACTGGCGAAGCTTTTTTAACACCTTCGCGCGTCGCCAAAGCGCCGGCCATTTTAAAGGCCATTTCGCTTGAGTCAACTTCGTGGTAGCTGCCGTCGTACAATGCGGCTTTTACGTCGATGACGGGGTAACCTGCAATGACGCCGCCTTTAAGGGTTTCTTCGATGCCAGCTTTAACTGGGTTGCGATATTCTTGTGGGACAACGCCGCCTTTAATCTCGTCAACAAATTCAAAACCTTTGCCTGGTTCGTTTGGCTCAAGACGCAACCAAACGTCACCGTATTGGCCACGGCCACCAGATTGTTTAACGTACTTACCTTGGATTTCGATCTGTTTTTTGATGGCTTCGCGGTAGGCAACTTGCGGCTGGCCGATGTTGGCTTCGACTTTAAATTCGCGCTTCATGCGGTCGACAATGATCTCGAGATGCAACTCGCCCATACCACTAATAATGGTTTGGCCGGTTTCTTCGTCGGTGTGCACGCGGAAGGTTGGGTCTTCTTCAGCCAAGCGTTGCAAAGCAAGCGCTATTTTTTCTTGGTCAGCTTTGGTTTTTGGTTCGATGGCGATGCTGACAGGCGGTTCTGGGAAGTCGATGCTCTCGAGCAAAATCGGATTAGCTGGATCGCACAACGTTGTGCCGGTCGTAGTGCCCTTAAGACCAACAACGGCAGCGATGTCGCCGGCGCCGATTTCGGTAATGTCTTCGCGCTTGTCGGCGTGCATGCGTAGCAAGCGGCCAACGCGTTCCTTTTCGCCAGTGCTGGCGTTTAGGATGTAGCTGCCGGCGCTTAACTTACCACTGTAAACGCGCACAAAAATGAGCTTGCCGACAAATGGGTCGGTTGCAACTTTAAAAGCCAGCGCTGCCATTGGTTCGGTTTCGGCAGGCTTGCGTTCGATTTTGTCACCAGTTTTGGGGTGAGTGCCCCAAATTGCGTCGATGTCGAGTGGACTTGGTAAGTAGTCAACAACGAGGTCAAGCACCTTTTCGACGATGACACCACGGCCGTCACCACCAGTTACAACGTAAAATTCACCGGTGAGTACTGATTTGCGAATGGCTGCTTTGAGCTCAGCTTCGCTAATAGCGTCTTCGCCGCCTTCGAGATATTTTTCGAACAATGCGTCGTCGGCTTCAACGGCAGCTTCTACTAGCAAAGTACGGGCGTTTTTAGCTTTGTCAGCCATGTCGGCAGGAATTTCGCCTTCGACAAGTTCGTGGTCCGTAAAGTCGGTGTAGGTGTAGGCCTTCATGCTAACAAGGTCAATAACACCGTTTACGCTTTGTTCAAACCCAATTGGCAAATGGATTGGCAGCGCACGTTTGCTTAAGCGAGCGTGGATGCTCTCGAGTGATTTGTAAAAGTCACCGCCGGTTGAGTTAATCTTGTTAATAAAGCAAATACGTGGCACACCATATTTGTTCGCTTGGCGCCAGACGGTTTCGGTCTGAGCTTCGACGCCCATTTTGCCGTCAAAGACAACGACGGCGCCGTCGAGCACGCGCAAACTGCGTTCTACCTCGGCCGTAAAGTCAATGTGACCGGGGGTGTCGATGATGTTAATTTTGTGGTCTTTCCAAAAACACGTTACTGCGGCGCTGGTAATGGTAATGCCGCGTTCGCGTTCTTGGGCCATCCAGTCAGTGGTGGTTTCGCCTTCGTGTACGGCGCCAATTTTGTGGCTTAGGCCGGTGCGGTACAAAATACCTTCGGTGGTAGTTGTTTTGCCGGCGTCGATGTGGGCGATGATACCGATGTTACGGAATCGCGCCAATGGGATGTTGGTGGTTGCCATGAGGGTCCTCGTTACTTTATTAGCCCAAATTTTGAGACAACAAAAAAGGGCAATTTGAAACAATTATAGCATAGTATCTGGGGTGAAGCTAGCGGTTTTGGCGCGGGGCACGCAACAGCCCCGCACCGCACCGACTTTAGTGGTTGCGCGAGGCAGGAACAATTTCGTAATACCTACCATCGGCAAAGTGGTAAAAGGCCCGATAACGCGTGCCACTTGGTGAAGCGAGCATGACGGCTGAATCTGTTTCATCCCGTATTTCGGGTTGCGCACCACGTGGCAGTCCAAGATACGTATGCGTGCCGCGGGTGAATAGTCGGCTAAACTTATGCAACAGCGGCGCGGTACGCGGATCGCGACGATATTGCTGCATTCCATCGAACGTTGGACCGAACCAATCGCCCTCAGCTTGTATCCGTGTCGAGCCAGCAGGGGCACGCGACGGCGTTGGCGGCTCTACTCTCAGCAGGCATACTTTGTCGCTTGACTTATCGACGACTGTTGCATGGAACGTAAAGTTTTCCGGATCTAGCAAGGTAAGCAACGGGCGGCCGCCGTACGAGCGTTCTATCCGCTTGACTGTTACGCACGTGTACCTGTTGTTGACATGGAGCGGCACGGCAAATTGCGGTCCCAGTTCCAACGCGGCGCAGACCGTCGACCAGCTGAGTGTTTGGCACGTCCATGGTTCATCGTAGCACATACTCACCTCCGCATAAGTCGGTGTACCTAAAATTATGTCATATTTATGCGTATCACACAAAGAGCTTTGCACAACCTGCGCGGACAGCACGACGCCGCCCGCGCAGGTGGCACATTACGCGACCACGTAGGTTTCGAGACCCTTTTGCTGGTCACTACCATTAAACCGCACTGCGACGGCGTTGCCGTTGTGCGGTATCAGCAACAGTTTACCATTGAGCCGTTGGATCTGGCAGTAGTGTGTCGTCTTACTGTTGCTGAACGGTAAAAAAACGTCCTCGTCTTGAACCGGTATGTCAAAAATCGGCCTGACGAGCACCATCCCCGAACGCACGTTGCAGGGTTGGCTGTCCGGGAGGTCAAAACTTGTACCACTCGACCTAAAAATAAGTCGCCGGATGTCAGCATTGGGCGACAAATACTCCATCTCAGCGCTACGCAGTTTGCCGTCCATGCCGCGAAACGTGAGGAATATTTTGTCGTGCGACCTACCATCAACCACGATCGGAATCACAAGGCGCGAGGCACTGCTGTCGGTGTATATCCGCACCGCCGCCTTGACCCTGGTCGTCACAATCGCAGCCATGATCCACGCTGGCGGACAAACAAAGCGGTGTGGATTGCCAAAATTTGGCACGTCGTTCCCTTAGTCGAGTAATATGCCGCCTACGGTTATACCACAAACAAACACCCCGCGCCAAGCAGGGTGTTTGTAGATTTGACGTGCGGCCAGATTAGCTGCGAGCAAAGTGCGCAAAAGCGCGGTTGGCTTCGGCCATGCGGTGCGTGTCTTCTTTCTTTTTGAAGGCAGCGCCGGTTTGGTTGGTAGCGTCAATCATTTCTTGTGCCAAGCGTTCGGCAATTGGCATACCTTTGCGAGTGCGGGCAGCTTGCACGAACCACATAAAGGCTAAGTGCTGCTGGCGATGACCCTGCACTGGGAACGGGATTTGGTAGTTTGCACCACCAACACGGCGGCTTTTAACTTCCAAACTGGGGTAAATGTTTTTGATTGCTTTTTCGAACATTACTGCTGGGTCGTCGATTTTAAGTTTTTTAGCGGCGATTTCCATAGCTTGATATACAGCGCGTTCAGCAGATTGTTTTTTGCCGTCAACCATAGTTTTGTTGATGAGGCGTTGCACAAGCACGCTATTGTACTTGCGATCTGGGTTGACTTTGCGGATGAGCGATTTGGTAGTTTTGCGCGGCATTACTTGCTCTCCTTTTTGGTGCCGTATTTACTGCGGGCATTCTTGCGGTCTTTAACACCTTGCAGGTCGAGCGTACCGCGAACAATGTGGTAGCGCACACCTGGCAAGTCTGGCACGCGGCCACCGCGGATAAGCACAACTGCGTGTTCTTGCAAGTTGTGGCCTTCGCCACCAATGTAAGCCCAAACTTCGTAACCATTGTTTAA
>DATIJQ010000052.1:0-21478 GCA_035478375.1 Saccharimonas sp. (SeqCode)
TCGTCCATGACTTGGGGTAAGATTGCGCTGGTTGGCGCTTGCCAGCCAAGTGCCTGGTACGTTGCCAAATATTTTGGCACGCTGCTTATAAATTCTTGGCTGCGCAATACGTGCGTGATGTCCATAAGGTGGTCGTCAATAATGTGGGCAAAGTTGTAGGTCGGGAAGCTGTCGGCTTTGACGATTATGTAGTCGTCTATCATCTCTGGCCCCATTTTAACCGTGCCCATAACGGCGTCGTCCCATTGCCAGGCTTTTGGTTCGAGTTTAATACGCAGCGCTTGACTGCCGTCCCATTTTGGCGGGTTGACTGGCCGGTGATCGCGGTATAAAAATGGGCGTTTTGCGGCGATAGCTTGGTCGCGCAGCTGCTGGAGTTCTTCGGCGCTGTATGGGTCGGCGTACGCCAAGCCTTTGTCGACGAGCTCCTGCGCGTATTTTTTATAGGTGTCGAGCCGCCGCGATTGAATATATGGCGCAAATGGACCACCAACATCGGGGCCCTCGTCCCAGTCCATACCAAGCCAGTGCAGTGTCTCTTTTATGTTGTCTGCGGCGCCGGTAACTTCGCGCTTTTGGTCGGTGTCTTCTATGCGCAACAAAAACTGGCCGTCATGTTGTTTGGCGAGCAGCCAGGCAAATAATGCGGTGCGGACGGTGCCACAATGGAGGGCGCCGGTGGGACTGGGGGCAAAGCGGGTACGTACGTTCATATCTGTTACATTATCCCCTGCTTTGGCGGGTTGTGCAAGCGCGAAGTGTGTAGTTTAATGGGAGGCCGGAGTAGGTTCGCCCACAAAGAAAGGGAGAACGTGCGTATTGTAGACATAGCCGTGGCGCTGACGATTCAGAGGTGTATAGTCGTAGCGCTGCTGGTAGTTTGCGCGGCCGCACTGGTAGCGGCGATTGTCGCCGTAGGTTTGCCTGGCAAACACCCAACATCGCGGAATTTGCGGCACACGATTTTGTTCGTGAGTGTGGCGATTGCCGCTGCGTTGGTTGTTTGCGTCATGGCCAACAGCCAACCATTACTGCGTGACTGGTTTGCTGTTTGCGCGCAATATAGCGTCATCGGCTTTATTGTTGTCTTGCTGTTTTTTGTCCGGCGTATCCGTGCGTGGGCGTTACTGACCGCCAGCGGTTGGACAGAAGCGCAAACCGAGCGCGCCGTTGATTACGTGGTGCGCTATTACGGCAAACAGACAATGCGGCTTGAGCTCAACGTGAGTGCGCACGGCGTCATCGACTTAACGGTCTATGCGGACGGCATCGTCATTTACCAACTGGCGGTTACGTTGGAAGATGGCAGCCGCAGCACGCTGTTCGAACGGCTTATGGCGCGGTATGGCGTCAAAAAGTCGGGTGATAAGGACGTTGTTTGCCTCGCTCTGTACTGTCGCCAGCGCAAACCGTTCAGGCATGCAATCGTCTACGATCACTAAAAACAGCGGCCGCATTGCAACCCCAGGGTTGTCGTGCGGCCGCTGCCGGTGAACCTACTCTAAACTACATGCTTGTTGCCAGCCGCAACACTTGGTCAGAACTTAAACTGGCGCTACCATCAAGCGTGTATAGTAACCCACCATTCACCCACGCTGCCTTATTGCCAAAAGTGTAAACAGTAACGCCGTGTTCTTGGTAGGTTAAGTAGTTTTGGGTTTGGGCGCTGACGTAATTATCGAGCAGCCCTTGGCTGTCCCAGTTTGATTGCTTTTGACTTATTTTAAAATTTTCGTCGTTGGTATTTGATTTGTAAGCAATGTCGACTTCGCCTGGGCTATACGTAATTGGCCCGTTGAGGCTATAGCCGTCTGGGTGGTAACTCGGTAACGTTGCGGCCACACCGGCACGGGTTGCTGCTACTTTCATAGAAATAACTGGTAAGTTCATGTACGTTAAATAGCCGCCAAGCACTAGCAGAGCCAATGTTGTAGTGAGTACTGTTGCCAGCCGCGGTTTGCTTTTGAACCATGCTTTTTTAGGGGCGGGTTTGGCTGGCTTTGCTTCGGCTAAGCGCTCTTTAATGAGCTTTTCTTTTAGTTCTGTACCTGATACCTGTGGCTGTGGCGCCTGTTTTTGTATAACTTTGGCGACAGTTGGGTGGACTTGGGCGGGGGCGATTGGCGTCTCTTGCTCTTTTGCGACTGGTTTGCTTTGCGCTTCGGTCTGTTGCTGAGCGCCAAATTTAGTTATAAGTGGGCTGCGTTCGACAGGTGCTTTTGCTACCGCGTGAGTCTTAGCGGTGATCGGCTCAGCAATTGGTTTTTTAAGCGCTTTACGGTAAAGAGTGTGCGATTTTTGGGGCGAGGAATGCATGGCAGTCGCGTTTGGGGTGACGCCGCGTTCTATTTTTGGGTGTTGTGCTACGCCAACGTCACTAAAAGCACGGAGTGGCGCCTGTTTTTGCGCGTGTTGCGTTGGCTGTGGTGACGTAGCTGGTGCGACTGGTTTGCCGGTGATGGCATCGTACAATCGACCGTTTATTGTTATGGTTGTTTTGCTCATACCCCTGGTGTTCCCTCTTGTTGTGGTGGCGGCTTAGCGCTCTTAACTCCCTCAATAGTACGAATATTATGGCAAAGACGCAAGTGCTTTAAAGCGTTCGTCAGTATAAAATATGATACACTAAAATTACCATATGTTCCCAATTTCTTTGCGGTCAAAGCGTGCGCAGTTAGCACTTCGGTTTTTCTCTTACGGCGTAATGACGCTCGCTACTGTATTGCTAACGGCGCTGGCAATTTTTTATGCCATGGGTTACCGGTTTGACCAATCGACACTGGTTTTTGAGCAAGGTGGTTTGGTACAGTTCCGCTCAACGCCCGAAGGCGCCACGGTAGCCGTCGACGGCAAAGTGCAAGATTTCCAGACGCCTGGTCGTGCCAACCTGACCGCTGGTGTGCACACAATAGTTATGCAACTTAATGGCTACCGGGAATGGCAACGCACCGTCAGCCTCGCCCCTGGTCAGCTTTTGTGGCTTAATTACACGCGGTTTGTGCCAAATAGTGTGAGCACGTTACCGCTCAAAACTTTCCAGACACTTGCTAGTGTGAGCACATCGCCCGACAAGCGGTTTATGCTGTTCCAGCCAAAAGCCGACCAGCCCGACTTCACCTTGGCCGATATTAGCAACGAAAAAAAGCCAACCTACACGTCATTTACCATTCCCGATTCAAAATTGACTAAGACAAATGGCAGCTACGGTACACTAAAAATGGTCGAATGGGACCTGGGCTCGCGCTACATTATTATGCATCAACAAAACGGCAGCGACAACCAATGGCTGCGCGTCGATACCAGTAAGCCCGACAACACGGTTAACATTACAAACTTGTTTGGATTGAGTATTGGCGATCTTCATTTTGCCGGCAATAATGCTAACGTTATGTATGCCACGACCGGCGGCGTGCTGAGGCGGCTGGATATTGGCGCGAGCGACGCGTCGGCTGCGCTCGTCCCTGATGTTACGCAGTTTACTGTGTACGGTGACGGCACAGTTGCCTTTATTGCCAAGCGGCAATCTGACCCAAACAATGCCGATTCCGTGCAGCAAATTGTTGGCTTGTACGCAAATAATAAAGAGGTCGACGCGCAAACGTACCCGGTCGACAGTGCCTTGGCAATCGCGTATGGCCAGTACGATAACCACATTTATTTGGCTGTACACAAAGGCAACGGGAACGTGCAAATTTTACGTGACCCGGCGATAAGTTCAAAAGAAACCGCCGAATTCGCGTCGTTCAACTTAGCAAAGCCAGCCCAGTGGCTTAAAATGAGTAACGATGGTCGCATGATCACCGCAGGCTATGATGATGTTATCACAACTTACGACCTCGAAATTGGCAAAGCATATCAGTCCACCCTGCCCTTTTTAGGCACCAGCAACGTTAGTCCAATGAACTGGCTCGACGATTACTACTTATGGTCCGATAACGGCAGCCGGCTGCACATGGTCGAATTTGACGGCCAAAACGACCGCGAAATTACAACCGTTGCACCCGGCTTCGACGTCACTCTCAGCCAAAACGGCAACACATTATTTAGCATCGGCAAAAACAACGACAATGGCCAATACTTTTTGCAAGCATCGCAGCTTGTAAAGTAACGGCTAAAAATGGCGAGCGCTATTTATTTTTTACCGTTTAAGTGGTCGTTGTTTATGCCTTTGTCGACAAATTCTGACCACCACCATTCGTGTGGATTACTGTCTTTCATGGCGAGCGCCAATTGCTTTGCGGATTCCGTGCGCAGGTGCGGCACGCGGTGCACGTAGTCGCCCTCAAGCCATTTAGCGGCCAATTTATTGCCGCGCCAGCTTAAGAGCCATTCCATATACATTTGTGCGATGCTGTCGGCGTCTTTGGCGCATTTTGCTTCAGGGCTTTCGCGTTCTTCGTATTCGTCCATCATGGCCAGTAAATCGGCGCCAAAATCAAAGCCGGCAAATTGGTCACGCATGGCCTTGGGCTCGTCAATGGTAATGTAGTTTTTGGCAACAAAGTCGGCGTCGCCGGTGCGGGCTTCGGCTAAATCGTGCAAAGTGCCCATGCCCATGGCTTTGAGGCCGGCTTCGTGGCTTAAGCCTTCCATTCGTGCAATACAATACGCAATTACCGACACTTGGTAGCAATGCGACGCAATAGTGTCGGGTGTGTTATTGCCGAGGTTGCGAATATGCGTCCGCGGCATCTCCATAAGCATGCCCGCTTGTTCAATTAAATACAGAATGCGTTTGTTCATAGTGATTGCCCCGGTTACTTAAAAGAAGAAATTCCAGATATTATCTAACCAACTTGGCTCGTTGCCAGGAATGGTTGTTTTTTGTGCGTTTTGCGTGGATTGCTGCGGTTGTGTTGCTGGTGCGGCGCCGCTTGGGTCGGGGCTGATTTGCTCGCCAAAAATAAGCAAACGTTTAAGTGCTGTGCCTGGTGGCGTACATGTCACCAACGTTGCCATGGCTTTGTCGGTGCCAATTTGCAGCGCGCTGACTTGTGTGGGGTCGATCACCTGTGTTTTTGTGACTTTATAAATATAGCGTTTGCTGTTGTAGTTTAGGTAAAATGTGTCGCCGGCCTGAACGCGGTCCAACAGGACAAACACAAATTTATACTTACCCTGGTTAAACACGTCGTTGCTGGAGTGACCCAAAATGACCGTGTTGCCATACTGGCCGGGCACTGCGTCGGCGCCTGGTAAGTTGTAGTGAGTGGCGCCGTCGCGCAGGGAGGTTTGGATTTGATTTTCGGTGAGACCTGTGACACTGTAATCGACCGGCACCTCGACGTTGATTTTAGGAATAATGAGTTTTGGCTCTGGTCCAACATTCGGATTAGCGGTTGGGTCAACAATTAGCGAGTCATTACTGAGGTCACCCGGACTGACATACGATCTTACCTGCGCAAACACCACGCTATTAAATTGTAAAAACAAAAATGCGATGCCCACGCCCAAAGCGCTTGCAATCGGTACAAAGTGGCGGCTTTTGCGTGCCTTTTTGGCCTGCTGTTTTACGGTGTCGGTGATATCTTGTTTTAATTGGGCGACTTTGGTTTTTTGAGTGAGCTCGGGGTTGGCGCCGGTTTGTAGGGTAGGCTGCGCGGCAACGTCGCTCGCTTGCTGGGCACTTAATTTTTGGCGTTCGGTGTGCAATTGCTGCCAGTAGTAACGCTGGTAATATTGCTGGTAATAATTTTGCCAGGCAGAATGGTACTGGCGCCAGTCGAAGTTCTCTTGGTGAGTGCGATTGTAAGGGTTTTGTTGTTGCGCAGGTTGCGGCTGAGCAGCTTTATTATACACATGGTCGGTCGCGGCTCGTGCAACACTAACGGCCCGCAATTGGTCACTGCTTTTGACATCTTTATTACCCGGCACTAAAATGTGTCGGCCTTGCGGAGTAAGCGGAGTGAATTGTGGTGTTTCATTTTGCATAAGTAGGGGTGTGCAATAGTGCTACTCATAGTATATAATACTCCGCAGGATTTCTTATGGGCGAGTGGCGGAATTGGTAGACGCGCTGGACTCAAAATCCTGTGGCAGTAATGTCGTGTGGGTTCAAGTCCCACCTCGCCCACCAAGCAAAAATCAGTAGCCAAAAGACTACTGATTTTTGCTTGTGTGAGTGAGTTGCCGGGACGCGGAGTCCGTTTCCGCCCACTCTCTCAACGTCCGCTCAACCTTATCGTATAGGTAGTAGCGGAGTTCATAAAATTTGTCTGCGGCATTATTGTTGAGCGATCTTTCGCCAAACAGCACCGGTAAATCGGTAAACTTTAAACCAAGGTCCATGTGAGTATGTAAAAGTATAACGGACTTTGGGTCGTAGCGCTCTGTGGCGGTCGTCCAACTTTCTTCGGACTTGACCGATTTTAGCTCTATTGGCAGACTTGTGTGTAACTTACCGCTTTGGTCAAAAATAAGGTAGTTAAAGTCATTGGTCAGCGATGGATTATGGGTGCCATCGCCCGCCCGTGGTGTCGAAGGAATAGTTATTGTGCTGCTGTCATCTGTTAAGCCTGCTAACAAGATGGCGATTTCAAAGGCAAAACCAACGGCATCTTTTTTGTATTCTGGGTGGCCTGTTTTAGTGTGATCTACAGCGGCGCGCCCAAGCGCAGTTAATTGGGTAAAAGCGTCATTGCGTGTTTCTGGTAATATGACGCCACTAACCATGTCGCGGTACACGCCGCCAAAGGCTAGGTTTGCTTGGGCGCGGAACCAGTCATCCTGGTCGTCGTAATGTAGCGCACCGTGTTCAAGTCTCTGTCTATGCCCGTCGACGGTTAACTGCATAAGATGATTGGCGTAATCAATTCTGTATGTGTCGTAATCTAAGGTATCTGGTGAGCGGTTAGGGTCAAAAAGTGTCGCTTCAATAATGGCCGAAGCGGCACATGCTAAATCGTGCGGGCTGCCAGATTTTTCAAGCTGGTCAGCGCATAATTCGAGCGTGTTTGAATTGACGGCGCCAAAGCCTTTATCAAGCGACAAGTAAAGTGCGCGAGGCGTCCACAGCTCTGGGTTGCTGTGATAGCTTTCGAGGCTGTACTCGCCAGACAGTAAAGGTAATACGTCCATAAAATGCTAATTATATAATAAGAAGCATTATTTTACTATAGATGCCGTAATCGCTTCAAACAATTGCGCATGTTGAAGCGCGTAAACACTGGCCGCTGTGGCCACACTCCCCCGCCAAATTCGCAGCGGATCATCCCAAGGGGTAGTGCTGACCTCGCCGCCTGTTGCTACTAACAATTGTTCTTGGTGGAACGTGACAATTGTGGCCGGGTACGTAATTGTAAATTTGTGCAGCGTTTCGACAAGTGTTGTTAGCTGCATGCTAAACAAAATTGTTTTTGGGTAGTACACGCTTTGGAAAATCTTTTGGACTTGGGCGAACGTTGCGACTAAAACGGTTTGCGGTCGTTGTAACAATTGCGGCCAGGCACTTTTTAAGAGGTCGACGGCGTCGCGGGTTATGATTGTTGGTTTGTCGGGGAAATCGGCAAGCAGTTGCTCGTAAACAATTGCCGTTTCGGAATTGCGGCCAGCGTCGCCAATCAACAACAGGCCACTCGCCCAGGCGGTAGCCGCTTTTAATGCTGGTAAAGCGTCTTTGGTGATGCCACCGCTAGGGTTTGTTGGCACAAAAACGCAGTCAAGCGTACTTGGGTCGATATTTTTTTTGAGCGCATCCGGCAGTACGGCGCGGCACTCTCCAATGCCAGCTTTTTTGGCGTCGGCGTAGGCTTGGGCGACTGCTGCAAAACCATGAGTATTGCCCCCAAGTATAAGTAAGTTGCCGGCGAGCGACTTTTGCTCTGGTCGCTGCCATTCTACATCTGGGAAAAGCGGTTTTGCAAAGGTTTGACGATGCCAATATGCGGGGTTCATAAGCGACCCCCAGCGAGCTGACGCAACAGCACCGCGAATGGCTCGGGCCGATACCATATGTCGTCGTGCCCACCCTGGTAAGTGGCGTACGCATATTGCGGCGCGTTTGCGGCAGTAATGCCGCTCGACCAAGGATCATCTTGGCATATTAAAACGAGGGATTTATCAGCGTTGCATAGCGGCAGTGTTTGGCCGGCTGGCAGACGCGACAGTTTATACAGCTGCGCGGCACGGCGCAGATTAGTGCTGTACCAGGCGTTTTTAACAAGCCCGCCCCACCACCTCATGGCAAAGTGGTGCTTGCGGGCGAGCTGATTGTCGCGCCGCAGCTTTGTAATGTGGTCGCGCACTATATGACTATATTTGTTGCCGCAACTTGGCGCGACAAGTAAAACCGCTTTATAATGATTGTTTGGTAGCAGCAAATGACCACCCGAATGCACAACCGCGTAGTCGGCGTTTGCCGCATCGCCGACTATATCAAAGCCGGCGCGTTGCACGGCTGCCCGAAACGCGGTGCTGCACCATGGGCCTTCGGCCAGTCCATAAATAATAGCGACCGTTGGACGATTCATATTAAATATTGAGCGTAATGCTTACCGGGCAGTGGTCGGAGCCCATTATGTCGGTGTGGATTTCGGCGGCGGTGACGTGTTTTTTAAGCGCCTCAGACACTAAAATATAGTCAATCCGCCAGCCAACGTTGCGCGCGCGTGAATTAGCAAAGTGGCTCCACCAACTGTAGTGACCGTTGCCTTGAGTAAAAATGCGAAAGCTGTCGACAAAGCCGGCATCTAAAAAGTTTTGGAAACCTTCGCGTTCTTC
This sequence comes from Saccharimonas sp. (SeqCode), assembly GCA_035478375.1. Taxonomy (GTDB): domain Bacteria; phylum Patescibacteriota; class Saccharimonadia; order Saccharimonadales; family EFPC-124; genus DASTDY01. The sequence goes on from DATIJQ010000052.1 coordinate 8,719, forward strand.
GATGGTAAAACCTTTTTTACCGCGGTTGGGTTTGGGGTTGGCAAGATCGAGTTCAGTGTGAGCAACGTTTAGGTCGCCGCAAAAAATGACCGGTTTGGTTTTTTCGAGCTCTTTACAATATGCCAAAAAGGCTGGGTCCCAGTGTTTGTGGCGTAATGGCAAGCGACTGAGGTCATCTTTGGCATTTGGCGTGTAAACGGTGACCACGTAGAATTTGGGGTATTCGGCAGTAATAATGCGACCTTCGTTGGCGGAATCGCGCTCGAGCTCATCAATAAGCGTGTATTTTTTAGCCAACGTTTCGGGGAAACCGTATGTAACGGTGAGGGCTTCGGTTTTGCTAAAAATAGCCGTGCCAGAATAGCCTTTTTTGTGGGCCGAATTCCAATATTCGTGGTAATCTTTTAGGTCAATGACCGCTTGGCCTTGCTCGGCCTTAGTTTCTTGCAAGCATAAAATATCGGGCGTCTCTTTTTGTATAAAGGGCACAAACAAATCTTTGCGCACCACGGCGCGAATGCCATTTACGTTCCAACTATATAACTTCATGCTGTAATTATAGCATTTAGGCTGAACTTGCCTCTAGGCGGGTCAGGCGGCGGCCATGGTCGCGCAGTTCTTTGTTGGTTTCGGTTAAAGCAAGTTTTAACGTTCGTATATCTGCTTTTACTTCATGCATGTCATCTTTGAGCATTGCCACATCGTCTTTAAGACTTGCTACATCTTTTTGCATTGGCATCACAATTTCGACCAAGAAATCGAATTTGCTGTTGATATCCTCTAGGATTGCTGCCACATAGTTGCGATCTTCGCGCGTCATACCTTTATTTTACTCCCCGTTTTTTGGTTACGTGCGAATTTTAGCATACGTTCGTCCGTCATAAACAATGATTTTGCTGTAAAATTTACGCGCCGCGGCCGGCCATGGCGCGATTGGCTTCGCGTTCTTGGTCGCGCCGTTTAATTGTTTCGCGTTTGTCGTGCATTTTTTTACCTTTGGCACTGGCGATGGTGAGTTTTATAAAGCGTGTGCGTGTGGTCATGTTAAGCGGTACAATGGTCAACCCCTGGTCTTTGGCGGCAACCAGCTGCGCGATTTCGCTTTTTTTGGCAAGGAGTTTGCGCGCTCCGGTATCGACCGTGCGCTCGCTGCTGCCCGGTTGGCTGTGCAGCACCGAAAACGATGCGTTTATGAGCCACAACTCGCCGCCTTTGAGCGTGACGTAACTGCCTTTTAGGCTGACATGGCCGCTGCGGGCGGCTTTAACCTCGGCGCCACTTAAAACAATGCCGACGTTGTAGGTGTCGCGTACATCGTAATCGTGCCGCGCGCGCCGGTTTAAAACCAGCGCGTCGGGTTGTTTTTTTGTGGCCATGATTCCCCTATTGTACCGCAAATTGCCAGGGGTCGTAATATTGACAGTATTGGTGTTTCATAGTAAAATAGTTACACGCGTTAAAAACCGCGCATTGTTCCGACTACAATTTGGTTTGGAGAACTGCCGTGGACGTTCCGATGACGCCGGCCGCGAAGGCCGGTCTGTTGCCCTTCATGGACTGGCTTCTGACCGGTCCGCTCTGGCTGCAGGCCAGCATGGGGCTGATGGTGCTGTTCGTGCCGATCGGGGTCGGTGTGTTGCTGATCGAGCAGCGCATCCCCAAGATGAGCAGACAGTACCTCGGCTTTTGGCCTGGCGATCTGTTTCTGGCCGTGGCCTGGATCCTCGCGGTGCTGGCGTTGAACATGGCGCCGCCGCAGGTCTACGGGTGGTGGCAGGACGACCTCTGGCCCTACGGCATCGCTGGCCTGGCCGTCCTCGCTTGTAGCGCAATGGCCGTCGTGGAGTTCACGGCCGCCTATCGCGACTACGAATCCAGGGGCAAGCAGCGTCCGCCGCGGGCATACACGCCGTATCAGTTGTGGACACCGTCCAACATGGCGCACCGCCTGTCGCAGTTTGTCTTGGCACTAGGGCTGTTGCAGGTCATGGTCGCCGGGTTCAGCGCGTCTCCGTCGCCGTTGCTGAGCATCGCCATCCTGTTGTTCTTCCTCGGCTGGTTCTCGTGTGTTGGGCTCGACAACTTCGTCGACCGCAACATCGACCTCCACCTGATCCACCCCAAGTACGGCGCCTGGTTCCCCCGCTTCCGGCGGCGGTCCAGCATCCGCACCAGCAAGTAGTCGGACAGCCGTCCGGGCCCGCTCGTAACAGAGCGACGCTCGGACGGCTATTCGATTTTTAGCCACTTCTGTTACAATACAACCAAGACTCTATTATGCGTTCCAAACTAAAAGTGAACATGGTTTCAGAGAGCACGTTTACCGTGCAGGGCCACGGTGTGCATACCGCTTTTTTAGAGATGACGCATGTGCTTGCCCGCCGGCCCGATATTGACGTTATTATAAATAAGTTCCGGCGCGGCGCCGACATTACGCATATTCATACTTTTGGACCATACAGTTTGCTGCATTTATTGTTTGGGCCAGGCAAAAAAGTGGTGTCAGTGCATGTTGTGCCGGATTCTTTAATCGGTTCGATTATTGGCGCCAAACAACTGTACAACATCGCTCGCCGCTACATGAAATTTTTTTATAATAAGGCCGATTTGCTTTTAGCGGTATCTGGTATGGTTGAGTCCACGCTGCGGTCACAACTTGGCGTAACCAAGCCGGTCGCGGTTTTGTACAACACTATCGATACTAAAATGTATGCCACAACGCCGGCCGATAAACTCGCCGCCCGCAAAGCGCTCGACATTCCTGTAGACGCGCACGTTATTATTACCTCCGCCCAAATTCAGCCCCGTAAACGTTTTGATATTTTTTGCAAAATCGCAGCAGAACTGCCCAATAGTCATTTTATTTGGATCGGCGGCATGCCGTTTAAGCAGTTTGGTGCCGATTACAAAATTATGCAGCAACTACGCGACGATTGCCCGCCAAACGTCTGTGTGACCGGTGTTATTGACCACCCTAATGTCAAACAATATTTGCAAGCGGCAGATGTGTTCTTTTTGCCATCCGATCAAGAAAACCACCCAATGTCGGTAATAGAAGCCGCCGCCACTGGTTTACCCATTGTCGTGCGCGACATTCCCGAATATGACGACACATTTAAAAAAGATGTTATCCGCGGCCACGACGATACATTTGCAACAATCATTGAGCGATTATTTACCGACGCAGCTTTTAAAAAAACAGCTACAAAAGGCGCAGCCAGCATTGCTAAGCGGTTTGATAGCCAGGCAAGCGGCGAACAACTCGTAACAATATATAAAACACTTTTGTGAGTTAAGTGACGGACAGCGCGGTGTGCGCGCTGTCCGTCAGTGAGTCAGGCTTCTTGCGTAATGAGATAGCCGCGACGGTCGCGCTGTTGGCGCCTGTTGCGCGCTCGTTTGCCCCTGTTGCCGTTTTTGCCCTTGGCATCGGGATTGGGCTTACGCTTTTTGCGCCGCTGCACGGGCACCAATTCCAGCCTAACCACGTTATACCTCCTGTAGACGGGGGTGTACTTTTATTGTAATACGCGGTAGATTATTTAGCGAGTTCAGTTTTTACGGCGTTCCAAATGCTCGGGTCGCCATTAACTTTGCGCCAGTACCACCACTCGCCGCCCCACAGGTAAATGTCGTTCATACCAAGTTTACGGCCAAAAATAAAGTTTTGGTGAATTTGAGCGACGCTCATAGACTGGTTTTGCTCGGCAATGCTTAAGTTTTTGAAATCTTGAGGGCCCCACGGTTCCATTTGCATTTCGTGAATAAACGTTGGGCGGTGTTGCATAAGCTGAATAACCGCCGCCCGCAACCGGTGATACCAAATTGGTGTCGGGTAGTAAATGTAGCCGTTTGGCGGAATTTTGTCGTTCCAAATAACGCGGTAGACCGAAAATCCGTAGGCATCGGGCACGGGTGGGTTTATGGGTAGGCCGTGCTCATCGCTTAAACTCATTTCGACGGGGTGGTTTGGGTCCCATTGTTTCATAAAATTGAATTCTTCGTTGAGGCGCTGGCGGTCGGGGGCGTCGCAGGTGCCAAACCAGTTGTTTTCGCCTTCGTTTTCGAGCTGCCAACTGGCGAGCGCCGGATTATTTTTGTAGCGATCCACCACAATTTGAATGTAGGCGTACAAAGCTTGTTTCCAGGCGTTGCCGCTGAGTTTGGCGGTCCAGGTTGGCTCGTGGCATTCTGGCCAGCGCGGTTGGCGCAAGCCCACGGCTAGGCTGACCTTTACGCCACGTTTGGCGGCTTGGTCCATTTGCCAGTCTAAATCGGCAAAGTTGAGTTGACCACGAATTGGTTCGCTTTCGTCCCAATAACTCATGAGCCGCAAGTTTTTAAACTGTAAATCGTCGACGAGCGCCAAAAAGTTAGCCTTCCAATCGAGACCTAGATTGCGCGCCTGTTTAATAGAAAAACTGACGCCGTAATTTGGGTGCTGTACCTCTGTAAAAACGAATGAATTTAGGATCTGCACAAAAGCGACGACGCCAATAAAACCGAGCAGTATTTTGCTAATGCGCCGTGCCCATTTGTGCCGGCGCCAAAACGGCCGCCATTCGGGGTCATTCCAAAAAACGCGGGCACTGAAAGTATTTTTAGGCATACTAATTATGGTTAGTGTATGTCTTTTTGGGTAAAAACGCTAGGGTCGGTGCCCCGCGCGGCATGAACACGCGCGGGGCCGCCAACGGTCAAGGGCGAAGGGTGCGAACCGGGTCGGCATTCATAAAAGCTGCCGCCCAAGCGCCAAGGTCTTCGTCGGTGCATTCCGCATCATTGAACACGTTCCAGCCATACCCTATGTGGAGCAGCTTTTTGAGTTTGTCATTGTCTACGTCCCTCATATCACTGGGGAGATGCAACATGACGAGCGATGACTTGCGGCTTGTGGCGACACGCTGATGCCGGAACAACAGGCCGCCCCACGGGTCAAACGAGTGCACATCGTCCGACGATTTTGCGCGCTCGGCGTAGTTGGACGCCGGCACGTGCAAGCTGCCGTTGAGATACTCAACGCCCTTATAAGTGAGCAAGGTCTTACCCATGACCGCTTGCAACTCGGTCATGCCTAGGGTGACGCCCGCGCGCTCCATTGTGTGGCTCAGCTCACCCCACAGGGAGATGACGTGGTGGAGCAGGTATGTTGGGTAAGTCAGCTCAGGCGTAGTAAGCAATGCCTTGCTGAGAAGCTTGTTTGTTCTTAGCAGCAAGTAGTGGACGTGCCTGTTGTAGTCGAACAGGTACTCAATGCTTTTTACGCCATAAGACAACCTCAGTGGTCGGTCCTCCAAGCGCCTGCGAATGTCATCGGCCAGCGTGAGTTCCCTGTAGTTCATAGCCCCTCTGACTGTTGGCGAAATGCGCGTAAAGTTACGCAGCGAAAAAATTATAATATAAAATCATAAATTAAACAATAACGGTGTCACCGCCCGACCCAAAGTTACTCGGGGCGGGCGGCGACCGTTAGAAGACGTGCAGCTGCGTGGCGTTGTTGATGATCGCCGTAAACCACTCAAAATCAGCGAGGGTGGGATTTAGCGGCAAAAGATTCCAACCCACGTTGACTGCAGCGAGCTGGCCGAGATGGCCGACACTAACCGTGAGTGGCACATGGAACACCATGATGCGCCCGTCCGCGGCTAACAGGTAACGTTCCAGCACTCTCCCCCAGGGGTCGAGCGCGCTGGGTGATTCGTTGTCTTGGATAACTCTCCAGAAGTTTGACGGTGGGACGTGCAGCGAGGTCGTAAGGCTCTGCTGAAGAATCGGGTGACTGAGCTCTACAAAACCTGTCTCGACGAGCCCTTGGAGCTCGTCGCTCGGCCTGCTTTGTTTGACCTCAACATGTGGGCTGTCGAGCCCGCCGTTTTGTATAATCGTATTAAGTTCTGTAAAGCCCAGTCCCAGATGAGTTAAATCCCTAAGGCTGTTCCATATGTCCAGCGTACTGTTAAACAGCTCAATGGGGTACCGATTGGGCTTGGCATCCAGTACCAGATCGCGGATCGAATTGTTAACACGCACGACAACGTAGTAAACGCCACTGTTTACGTGTACGTCGAGCCGGCACACATGCTCCAGTTTTTTTGAGCCCATGCCAGCTATTGCGTTAACGATCAGCTGAATGACGTGGTGCTGTGCCTGCGACTGGCCTTCCATTTACTCCCAATCTTCTAACGGCTGCGTGATGTACGCGGCGAACAAATTATAATTGTAAGCCGTAATTTATGCAACAAAAAACACGCCTACTGGCGCGTTAGGGGCTTTGTCGGCCGCTCCCGAGGTGGGAACAGCCGACGGGGCCGCAATGAACCTAGTTGATGAACCAGCCGTTTTCGTCGATCAGCTCGCACGCTTCGCGGAGCCGACGCACGATGGCGCCGAAATCGTTGAGGTTGTGGCATTTCCTGCCGTTCCAGCCCAGCTGCGTCAGATGCACGGCTCGAGTCAGTTGTGCGTGGGTCAGCTCGCTGCTGATTTGCCACGGCACTACCGCGAACTGGACCCAGGGCTGCCCGTCTACGAGTTGCGGGTAGCTGTTGAGCACTGCGCCCCACCCATCGATGGCGGACATCAGCGCCGGTGTGACGTTGTCCTGCGCCATGATGGAGCCGTAGTTGCTGTCGGGGACGATAACCAGCTCACCACATCGCAGCTGGTTGAGGTTGCCCTCGGGCAGCGACGCCAGCGTGACAAGTTCGTTGGGTCTGTGCGAGAACTCACCGTTGAACACCGACAGCTTGCCGACGATGGTACGGAACAGCTCCACTACCGTCGTGGGATATGCGTGCGACGGCGTGGTTTGCAGCTCGTTCCAGAGTTCTTCCTGCGCGTACAACACGCAGTTGAACCCAGCGATGTCTCCCGACACGTCGGGACACAGGCCGATTTGGGCAATACCAAAACGGCTGACGCTGGACAGCAGACCGAACAGCTCGTCGCGCAGCATTTCAGGGTGCATGGTTTCCTCTTTAAGGTTCGGGATTGCGACTAATCTATTATACAATATTTGCTAGTTAAATGCAATGGTACTATTGGCACGTAAACCCTTGTGCCGTATACTATGGGTAAGATGAAAATTGCTATATTTACCGATACATATCGGCCGTCATTAAACGGTATTGTGTATGTGACCGATATTTTGCGCCGTAGTTTCGAACAATTGGGTCACGAAGTTTACATTTTTGCGCCGGCCTCAAGTTTAAGTGGTAAAGATGACGAACCCGACAACCACATTATTAGGTTTCCGTCTATTGCCGGGGTGGGTTTCGATGATTTTAATAGCGCGCTTTTTTTCCCGCCGCGAGTACTTAAGCAAATCGGTGAGCTTGACGTCGATATTATTCACTTTTTGACGCCTGGCCCGGTTGGCTTGCTTGGTATGTATGCTGCCGACAAACTCAACAAACCACTTGTAGCCGAATATTGCACCGACCTTTTTGAATATGTCGATCATTACCCCTTTGCGCTGGCGGCAATTTTTGCGATGAGCGCTGTGTTGCCGTTTACCTTTCGTCCTTCGCGCGCCGAATTACTAGAGTTACTTAAAGCTGCTCGTCCCCGCCTGGGTACTGCAAAATGGAACCGCGAAATGGTCAAGCACCTTATTACTGTTATGCACAGCCACTGCGACGCAGTCATTGCCCATTCGCGCAAAAGCGCCGAGCAAATGCGCAGCTGGCAGGTTGGCGATGAACAATACAAAATAGATATCATCCCGACCGGTGTTGATCCATTACCAAAAGCTACCACCACTCAGTACGCGGCCTTTCGCAAAAAATGGCATCTTGCGCCGACCGACGAAGTTATTACCTACGCTGGCAGATTGAGCCCCGAAAAAAACCTAGACATGCTCATAGAAATGATCGCCGAATTATCTAAATGGCGCCCTGCCGTCAAACTATTATATGTCGGCGAGTTTGCTGAATACCGGCCAAAGTTAGAAGCGAAAGCCGCTGCCTCGCCCGCCGCCGAGCGTATAATTTTTACCGGTCGTATTCCGCGCGAAGAACTGGGCGTGGCACTGGGCAGCAGCAATGTGTTCGCCTTCCCTTCGTTAACCGACACTCAAAGTTTGGCCTTACACGAAGCGGCGCTTTCTGGCTTGCCTATTGTTATGATCGACGAACCGGTCACCGAAGTTATGCATGACGGTCAAAACGGCTACTTTTGCAAAGATGACCCCATTGACATGGCTGCCAAAATTAACCAGGTGCTCGAAAACCCTGTGCGGTACAAACAAATGTCTGCCGAAAGTCGCAAGATTGCCGGGCAATTTTCTGAACTAAAGCAAAGCAAAAAAATCATTGCTATTTATGAACACGTTATTCAGTCCAAAACAGCTACCGCTTAAGCGCCAGCGCGAGCACATCGCCCATATTCCGACCGCTTTTTGGGAAGGCGGCACTGTTACGGCCACGCCGATTATTTTGCTACATGGCTTGAACGGTTCGCATCATGGAGTGTGGCCGCTGGCTTCACGGCTTGATGATTATCACTTGTTTTTGCCTGATTTGCCTGGACACGGCGGCTCTGGTTTACCGCCAGTTGCTAGTGTGACTAACGTGGTGGAATGGTTTAAGACGTTCGTGCAACATGTGGCGATTACTACTGGTAAAAAGCCGGTTGTTGTGGCGCATTCGTTTGGTGCGCAAATTGCTTTTATGGCTTGCCTGCAAATCGTTGGTGAATATAGCCGCTGCATTTTGCTTAACCCTGTGCCGCGCGTGAGCATTCTGCCATATATTTTTGGTAAATCGTTGGCGCTGTTGCCAAAGCGGTTGGCACTCGATTTAGTCGGTGGCACCGGCCAAGCGCGGTACTGGCGAGGCACATTTTTGTTGCAGCGGCATTCACCCGACATCCACCAACTGGTACGGTGGATTGGCGATAACAGCACTAACACACCCGATAAGTTTGCTTACTACGTCGCCATTAGCCAAGAGCTTATGGATATTCATGCCTACCGTACGACCGACGTGCGCAAAGATCATTTTTATTGTATTGCTGGCGATGCCGACCGTATGCTGACGCCAGATAGTCTTATAGAACTTAAAACTATGTTTGGGGATAGCCACTTCCGTATGGTTGCCAACACTGGTCATCTTATGCCAATCGAAGCACCAGACGATACCTCTACAGCACTGCGTCATTTTTTGCCGCCAGCTGCCTAGCCTGATTCATTTTGTGTTTGCCACCGACCGTCTTGTTCTTGGTATGGCTGGCAAGCGTTCCATAAACCTAGTTTGGCGCTTTGCGCGCGCGTTTGCGCTGCAATAAAATCTGTTTTCTTTTGGAACGGAAAGCTTATGTAGGCGAACCCATACCCCTGCTCTACAAGTGTTTGGTCGAGTAAGCTGCCGTCTTCTAGATAGACATAGCGTAGTAACCGGCCGTACTTATCGCGGTTATCGTTTGTAGGGTCGGCCGCAAGCCGTACGGTTTTGCCACTGACTGCCGTAGATGTAAAATTGCTGGCCTGCGGGCCAAAACACTGCACCGGTGTGTTGGGTTTGTGGGTTTCGGGTGTGTCGACACCAATAAAGCGTACGGTTTCGTCTTTGCCGTCCATGTTGACGACAATAGTGTCGCCGTCAACATCGCGCACTACTGTATAAAAACCAGGATTCGGCGTTGTAGACTGGCTAGGTGCTGCAATTTTAGGCTGCAAAATAGCGATCGCCACCATAATAATGGTAAGAATAAGCGAAGCAAAAGTTGTGGCTTGGCGTTTTGTCATGCCGGTTATGCTAATACAAGTTAGTCGGGAGTTCAAGTAAAAAACAAAAAACCGCCAAAATTTGGCGGTACATTGTGGTGGAGAGAGGCATAAAGCCCGCTCCCCAGCCAAACTATAGCAAAATGGCAGGCGCATAGCAAGTCGTTAATGATAAGCTTTGCGCCGCCCCTATAGACTATTAAATAACTCACACTCATCACCTTACAGATTTGCGCTTTTATTTACTTTGTAATACAATCGCTTCTTGGCCACTTTTGTGGTCCAGGGAAACGCCGTCAACTTTTAGGAACCAACATGAGTCCCCCTTCGGCTAGGGACGATGAAGAGAAGCAGATTACCATTCAGTTACTCCGCATACCCAGTGCCGAATTGCTTGGTACGCTACGTGGGTTGAGTGGCGTTCGCACTGTCGTCGTAGAGGGAAATGCGTTGCGCGTCGGGTGTAGCTCCAAGAACTGTGCTTCGGCGGTTGCGGTCGTACTGAATGAGGCGGGTGTTGTCGCGCCAGAACGTTGGCACCAAAACCTACGCCCTCCTCGCCTCTCGGACTGATTCCCTGCTACGTACAAGCGCCCTGGACCCCGGCGCTTGTACGTATTGCACTAGTAGTCGATGCCTTTATTGGCTAAAAATTTGTCATCGAAATGGTGCTTGATTTTTGTCATATTTGTAGCAATGTCGACTTTTGGCAAAAGTTCTGGCGGGAAATTACGACCCGTCATGCACACGCTGGTTTTTACGGCGCGTGCGGTCAAAAAATCGTTTAGATCGCCTACTGTTAATAAGCCGTCATTGACGGCGTTATTTATTTCGTCGCAAATAACTAAGTCGTAGTCGCCGGCATTGGCGCACTTTTTTGCAAAATCAAACGTAGCACGCGCAGCTGCAGCGTGCTCGGCCGGGGTAACGTTTTTTGCGCTTATATCGCCGGCGTTAAAAAAGCCTTTACCGCCTTTGTAAAAGGTAAGCTGGTCTTTAAACAGGGGCTCAATTTTATGGATAAATGTATGCTCGCCCACTTCCCAGTCTTTAATAAATTGGACGTATGCCACTCGCCAGCCGCGCCCCAGCGCACGGCACATGAGTCCTAAACTCGCGCTAGTTTTACCCTTACTATTGCCGGTATATACAATGGCAACACTTTGTTTGGTTTTATAATCTTCGAATGCCATAAAATAACTGTAGCACGAACAAAGCGACAAGCGAGGGGCCGCCGCCTGTCCGTTTGCAGCGCAGCGCTTGCAATTAAGGGCACTGTTTGAGCGTAAGGACGATATTGAACCACGGCGGTTCGTCTTTCGTTGAATGACACACGTCAACCTTGGCGATGGCCTCAAAATCGAGCTCGCTCAATACGTCGTGTAGTGCTTGGCCGAGTTCGGTTGCCTTTTCGGCGAATTCGTAGTGGACCTGCCAAATGCCGCATTCTTCGGTGTTGAATGCCCTGCCCCAAGAGGTCGGATTACCTATGTACCGCGGCGTTCTGTTGATGACCGCACGTAAACAACGTGCAACGTCATTGAACGGATGGAATTGGTGAACCGTTTCCCTGGTGTCAGGACGAGTGACGTCAAGGATAACGCTTTCGAGCTGCTCGATGTCTGTTCGAACTGCCTTTGCCCATTCGGTCTCATCACTAAACGCAGAGGTCACAGGTGCCTCCTCGCCTGTCGCGCCAGCGGTCTGCTGGTTAGTGCGATTATTACATAACTAAAGCGAATTGCAAAACTTAGGCGGCTGCCGGTGTAGTGTGGGCCACGTCGTTTTTGGCTTGCAGCGCTTCGTCGATTTTTGGTCGATCAAACCCAACAATAATAGTGTCGCCAATGGTTATAACTGGAGTGACGGCTTGGCCGATTTTTTGCAGCACGTATTGGAGGGCATCTTGGTCGACACTAATATCTTTTTCGGTAAAAGCGACGCCCTTTTCTTTTAAATAATCCATGGCCATGTGGCAAAAGCCGCAGGTTGGGCTACTGTAAACGGTGACCGGAAGGGTTTTTTGAACGTGTTCCATAATACTATAAGTATACCACAGGTTTATAAGGTAAAGATTGTTTGTGCGGTCAACAAAAAACAGCCGTGTGGCTGCGTGTTTTGATTCAAGGGTGTAAACACCCTGCAAACTCGGTTGAGGAGTGCGTCGGCGTCGATGGCCGACGCACTCCTCTAAAGATCAGACGCCGGCACTACGCTGCACGGCAGCCCGTTGGGCGTTCAGCGCCCCATGGAACATGCCCACGTAGACGCGCACTATGTCGCCAGCGTACGCGTCGACGATGAACGTGCGGCCACCGCCGTCGTTGGCGTAGTTGGTGCAGCCCGCGAGGAGCTCGTGCTCGCTCAGTGCCGTGATCAGGTTGGGGCTGATGTTCCGCTTGGTCAGGGTGACGAAGTGAACGCACAGCTGGTCCGGTCTGACGCCGAATGCCGGGTCGTCCATGGTGCCGATGATCATGCGGACGTTGTTGAAGTCCTGGCTCGTGATGCGCGGCTCCTTGGCCAGAGCTGACATGTTCTTGATGGCTGCGTCGATCCGCTGGCCGAACGCGGCACGGGTCCAACCCAGCTGCGCCCGGACATAGCCCATGATCTCGTTGGCGAGCCCACGCTTGGAACTGAACATTAGACGCTCTTTTCTGTATGAGTTTGCAGGGTGCTTGCCGAGGCAAGCGTTTCCCTGCCTTTGGCTTATCATCATAGTACCACTTTGTTGCGTATTTGTCAATATGACTTTGGGTAAAACAAAAACAGCCATGTGGCTGTTGCAAAATAATTTTATGGGGTGATAGCACCCTGCAAACGCGGCATGGGGGCGCGCCAACGGCGGTGGTCGGCGCGCCCGCGGCACAAGATCAGAACTTGATGTCGACACTGGTGAGTAGGTTACGGTACTCGTCGGCCTTGGGGTTGTTGACTCGCAGTAAGTACTTGTGGTAGTTGGCTGGGCAGGTAAAGGACACGATTTGCCCCTGAAGGGTGTGGAGCAGCGCCTGGTACACCCGTGGGTCGGTA
>DATIJQ010000053.1:0-4578 GCA_035478375.1 Saccharimonas sp. (SeqCode)
CTTTTAAGATGTCAGCGATTGGCATAAAACCGGCGTGGATGTCGTCGTTGCGGTGTGTGGCGGGGTCGACTTTGCTGCGGGCGACAAACAAGATTTCGACTAAGGCCTGGAATAATTCGGGCTGTGTGCCCATGTAAAAAAGGTCGGATTCAATCGCGGCGCGCAGTTTATCGCTGGCGGTTTGGGCAGCGGCAATTTTAGCGCCGACGTGGGCGGCGCGACCTTGCAGGATCGACTTATAAACTTCCTCGGTCAATTCTTCTTTATTTTTAAAGTGGTACGAAATTAAGCTGGCGCTAATGCCCGCTTGTTTGCCAATTTTGGCAAAACTGGTGTTGACGTAGCCGTTTTGGGCAAGCACGCTAATTGTCGCTTCAATAATTTGGGCGCGACGGGCTTGTTCGATAAACGACTTGTTTTGGTTGGTTGTATTACTTTTTGGTAGCATATTCAAAATTTAACATACGCATTCAAAGTATGCAAGTACTTTTTGGAAAAAGCAACGAATCTTACTATAATAAATGAGCTCACAACTGTGAGACCTACGCGAGAAGGAGCAACGGGTGAGTCATTTCAGTTGGCCGAACGGCGTGCTTGCCGAACAGGCCCAACCGATTGTCGAGATCGCGGACGCGTACGCTGTCGGCCACCACAACGAGGTGTCGTTGCCTCTCGAGGCGATGAACGCGACCGTCGCGTCTGGCCTCAGCATGGTTGGCGTCCCGGCAGGAATGCCGGGGAGTCTGAACCGAACGGCCGCCGAGATAGTCAACTACTTCATCGCCCTCGGCATGGGCGACGGGTCGCATGGCCTCATTGAGGCGATGACGACACACACTCTCAAGCTTTTGGGGCATCCCAACGTCGTCAATGACGGCCTGCGTGATTTCATGGCCAACTGGGCTTTGGATGGCGCGCGGTTCTGCGTACTGCTCAGCGAACCGGGCACAGCGTCGGGCCGGCTGGAAAGCATTCCACCGACACTGCCGGCACGCCGGCTCTCCGACGGCAATTACGAACTGACCGGCCGGAAGCTGGCCGCGACCGGTATTGACGGCTGCGACTGTGCCGCCGTATACGCACACATCGAAGGCACACCAAAAACCGCTTATGCGGTATTCATGGTGCCTACCGGCATATCCGACATGACCTCGGGAAAAGAGGGATGGCACCCGGTCGGCATGGTGGGCACCTGCAGCTACCCGGTCACGCTCAACAAGGTTGTGGTTCCAGCCGATAGGGTACTGTTCCAAAGCAACAACTTCATGATGGACGCGGTAGCCACAGATCCGCTCATGACATACGGTAACATGATTGCCGTATACCTCGGCGTCGCGCAAGCCTACTTCAACGGTGTTGTGGAGATGCTCAAGGAGCGAACCTCCAAGGGCAACGACCAAGCCATGATTTTTGACGCCGTGGATGCCATTGGCCGGTGCCGCGCCAAGCTCAACACGGCGTATGCTGTGTTGATGCACGCCGTACAGGTGTACACCAACGCACAGGGCCAGCCGTCGCCGGCGGTTGCCGAAGCGTTCCTCATCGCCAAGACGGCCATGAGCGAAGCGGTGGACGAGCTGCTGGGTTCGTTCAGGAAGTACGCCGGGTTGTCCGGCGCCCAGCTCACAGGGAAGTGGGCGGGCGTCGCCAAGAGGGCACTCGACCTGCAGCTGGCCGGAATCCAACCGCCAAACGTCAACGCAGTGTACACGCAGCTCGGCCGCGAGCTGCTCGCGTAGGGTAACAACCCGGGACCGTGCAACCAATGCACGGTCCCGGGTTGCCCCAACTTTGACATTACCTCTAAAAACACCGCGCATGTTACTGCGCGGTGTTTTTAAATAACAGTAGTCGTAAAGCTTGCACTAAGCGGCTTTGCGGCCACCGCTGTGGCTGTGCTCACCACCCTTTTTCTTTGCCTCGATCGGTTGGTTGGCAGCGCCTTCGCGGCCAGCTGCACTTGCCTTTTCGCGGTCGTTAGCAAAATTACCTGGGTTGTTTTCTTTGCCTTGTGCCTTACCGCCGCGGCGGCCAGCTTCGCTTGTGCTCATTGATGTGTCGTTGTCTGCCATAGTAGTGCCCTCCTTGTTAATTACTTTGGCACTTTTAACTGTAGCGCTATATAGCACACCATGCAGTGACGTTACTTACAAGGTCGCTGTGACATTGCTTACGTTCATTAGGTGTATTACGGTATAATAAAAAGATGGAAAAGGCACCATTATTATTGCAGGCACTTATGCAAAAAGCCCGCGTTAAAGCGGTCCCAGCCGGGCAAATAATTGTGTACGAAGGCGACCCAGTACAACAAGTTTTTGTTATAAAACAGGGCATCGTAAAGTTACATAACATCGACGACAAGGGCAACGACAAAATACTCCATTTGTTGCAGCCGGGCGCGGTCATGCCGCTAGCTTTTTATTCTGGTAGGCAAGACACAACAACTCGCTGGTACTACACAGCATTGACTGACAGCGAGCTATATGTTCTGGCAAATGACACATTACAGTCGGCAGTAGAAAAAGACAGCCGCACGGCTTTGTACTTATTTAATAAGTTTTCTGGGGAGGTGCACGAAATAATCGTGCGGTTAGATAGCCTCAACAAATCAAACGTCCACGACAAAGTCATGGCGGCGCTGCGTTACTTTGTGGCCTGCCACACAAAAGCCAGCGCTCAGCAATGGCGACGGGTCACATTTAGCGTTAACCACCAATTAATCGCCGACATGATCGGCGCAACACGCGAGAGCACCACCGTGGCGATGAAACGCCTTGCCGACGATAAAATTATACGCTACCCCAAACTCACCGTACTCGAAATCAACACCAAAAAACTGTACACCTAATCGGCAAGTTTTTTGAACGAGGATTGTAAGCGCCGCCCAAACTTCGGTAATTTTTTGTTTCGTTTTTTGGGCGGTAAGTGTACCGGATTTGTGTAATGCTACCGCGTAAAAATAGCTTTGTATCTGTTGACCAGTATGGTATGATTTTGGAAGTTCGTAGCATCCGCTAACGAGCTATCATCGAGCAGGGAGTTACGTGAAGATCACATCTTCCGCGCAGCGCCTCGGCCTGGTGCTGATTGCCGTGCTGAGCCTGGTCCTGGGCATGGCGGGTACGTCGTCGGCTTCGTCCATTGTCGACCCCGAGGTCTGGGCCGGCTCGCCGGTCGCGGGCACGTGGACCAGCGACCCGGCCACGCACCACTGGCTGGCGAACGACATGGACCAGGGCGACTGGGCCAGCGACATCGCCACGCCGGCGGGCACCCAGGTGGTGACGTACATCGCGCCGCAGAACGGCGGGTACACCGTCAGCACCCGTGTCGACCAGATCGGTTCGGCCTGCGTGGGCGGCGGGGGCGCCAGCTTTGTCAACGTCGGCATCTACGTCAACGGCGGCAAGGTCGGCTCCGTCAGCTACGCCCACCTCAACCCCAGCGTCAGTGTGGGACAGTGGATCAGCCGCTGGGGTGCCGTTGTGGGCACGGTCGCTGGCGGCTTGCCCGTCAACGGCGACTGCTGGACCGGTCCGCACACGCACGTGCAGATGTACAACGTGCACAACTACAGCTGTTTCAACAGGGGTTACAGCATCGGTTCGTGGCTGAACCCGAGCAACTTCATCGGGTTCGTGGGCGGCAACCGTGTCAGCGGCGCGCGGCAGGCCTGCCCGTAATACCTGTTCGATGAACGCGGAACGTCGCCTGCCATGTGGCAGCGGCGTTCCGCGCATCGACTTTGCAATTATACAAATATGAATGTGACCGAAACGGTGTTGCCCCAATTACCCGCGGCATCTTTCGCGCGCATGTATAACGTGTGGGGGCCGGGCGAAAGCGCGGTAATGTGTGCGGTGGCGGTAATTTTACCGTTGGCGTACGTCATGGCTGTGGCGTTGCCTTTACCGGGATCGGTGTCGATGTAGTATTCGCCAGCAGCGACGCCGCTAAGGTTATCGGCTGCGTTGGCACTCACTGTCGCATTGCCGCTCACAATTATCAGCCGGTTGCTCATGGTTGGTTTGCTGACTGTTGGCGGCGTTTTGTCCACCACTATTGTGACTGGGCTGCTTTGATCGCTTTCTAATCCAGCAGAAACCGCCGTAACGGTGTAACTATATGTGCCGTCGGTTGCGCCAGTGTCGTTAAATGTTGTGCCTGTGACCGTACCGACTTTGGTGCCGCCGCGGTACACGTTATAACTTGTGGCGCCGTCAACTGCGTTCCAACTTAAGGCCGGATTATTGGTCGGCGTAGTGACGGTCAAACCAGTTGGTGCGGCGGGTTTGACTTGTTGAATTTTGGCGACATAAATTTGCGCGCTTTCGTATGCGAGCTCCGACCCATCGCCAGTCAACGTTAAAGTGCCAACCCGGTAATTACCGCCGTTAACCACAAGCAATTGCTGGCCGGTCTGCATGTCCATAACAAAACCTTGGTTGCCGCTAATATGGTTGCGGTAGCTCATGTAGCGGTCATTTGCGCTGAACGAAACACTATCGGCCTCGTTAACTAAATATGGATTTTGTGAGATATTCGCGACAAGCGTTGTGGTTTGGCCCGTCGCAATAG
>DATIJQ010000054.1:0-1565 GCA_035478375.1 Saccharimonas sp. (SeqCode)
GTCTTCTCCGTTAATCGACGCGTCAAGGGATGGGTTTACGCCCAGAACAAAGCGCGTAATGGCTTCGTATCGTTCATCATCAACCCCAGTCGCTTGTTGGAGGTCTTTTTGTGATGTCGATTTGCCTGCACTTAAAAGTGCAGTTCTTGCCTTGCTGATCTGTTTGGCTTGCGCAGCGACATGGCTCGGGATATGAACTGCGCGACTATCTTCGTCAATCATACGGCCAATGGCTGCCTGAAGCCAGTATGTCGCCCAGGTACTAAAGCTTGCTTTATTAGGGTCAAACTTGTCAAGTTTCTCCCAAAGTCGGCAATAGCCCTCTTGTACTAGGTCAAGCAGATCGAGCCGCTGGCGTTGCGCCGGGCTTAGGTAGCTGTAGCGCCCTACTGCATACTTAATGACTAAACGGAAATTAGCACGCAGCAACTCAGTCCGGGCCACAGCGTCGCCGTTAGCAATCCGCTTAACAAGGCTTCGTAACACGCCCTCATCGAGTCGCTTGTACTCCCCAACGTCTTGCGCATGCATGCCCAAAGAAAACCCGTCCGGCATTATGTTACCCTTTGCAATCGCTGGCAAAATCTTGCACGACACATTATACAATTGCCAGGCAATAAATTCTAGCTTACAGTTTTTATATGGATGCGTTTATCTCGCCACTTTTTGTTAATGGTTTGCGCGGCCGCGTGTTGCATATGCCTGGCCCCAAGCACCATTCGCCAGAGGTGCTTTTTGTATATGGTCACCACAGCAGTATTGAACGTTGGCAAGGTGTGGCCGAGCTCATGGCACAGTATGCGGCCGTCACCATGCCCGATTTGCCCGGCTTTGGCGGCATGGACAGCTTGTATAAAATTGATAAACTCGCCACGCTCGATAACTTGGCTGATTATTTGGCTAATTTTATTGCCGAATATTACCCGGCCAGCAAACGCTTTAGCATCGTCGGCATGAGCCTTGGTTTTGTCGTTGTGACGCGCATGCTCCAGCGCCACCCAGACGTTGCGCCGCGCGTTACGACTTGCATTAGTTTGTTTGGGTTCGCCCACAAAGATGATTTTATTTTGCCATTAAAACGACGGCGGTTTGGGCTGCGTGTGGCCAAACTCTTTTCGCGGCCTGGTTTTGCTAGCGCCTACCGCGCCGTACTTTTAAACCGTTTTGTTTTGAGTCGCGCCTACCACCGCACGCCAAATGCGCGCGAAAAATTCAAAAACGCCACGACCGAAGAGCACGCCGCCAATATGGATTTCGAAATTAAGCTGTGGCAAAACAGCGACCTGCGCACGTACATGCAAACGACGGCTGAGTTTTTGCAACTCGATAACACGCTAGCGCAAATTAATCTGCCCGTGTATCACGTCGCCGTTGCTAAAGATAGATTTTTTGACAATAAAACTGTAGAAAAGCATTACGCGCGAATCTTTACAAACGTCATTGCGTTAGCCGAACTGCAAAGTGCCAACCACGCGCCGACGCGGATAAAAACTGCGGCGGAGGCCGAAGCCTTTATTCCGCCAGAATTACTTAAAAAAATCGCCGCGGCCGCGACAAATAAATAA
>DATIJQ010000055.1:0-2468 GCA_035478375.1 Saccharimonas sp. (SeqCode)
CGGGCGCACGCCAGCACTGACGCTATTACGCATTGCCTGCCGAGTGTCGCTGGTTTGCTTTTGGAACGCGAAGTCACCGCAATACAAGGCGCCATGCAAAACCCCAAACGGCCATTGGTTGCGGTGCTGGGCGGCGCAAAAGTCAGCGACAAAATTAAAGTTATCGAAAAATTTGTCGCAATCGCCGACCAGTTAGTTATTGGCGGCGCCATGGCCAACACCTTTTTAAAATATAAAGGCGTGCCCATTGGTCAAAGCAAGCACGAAGACGGCGAAGACGAACTTATAAAGCACATCTACGAACTCGCCGCTCAAAAAGTCGGCGCCGATAAAGTGGACGATTTTGTACTGCTGCCCACCGACGCCGCTGTGGCGCCAGCAATCGCCCCAAATCAGCCGCGCACCATTGTTGATTTGCAAAACGTCGCGCCCGCCGATTACATTTTAGACTTGGGCCCGCGCAGCACCGACGCGATTTTACAAAAAGTCGCCACCGCTGGGTCGGTCATTTGGAACGGCACGCTTGGCTACGCCGAATACGTGGTGTTTGCCTACAGTTCGGCTAAGCTCGCCATGGCTTTGGCCGAAAATAAAAACGTATACAGCTTAATTGGTGGCGGCGACACAGCCGATTTTGTCATCCATTGGGACGCCAAAAAAGGCAAAAGCTTTAGCCATGTTAGTACTGGGGGCGGCGCAAGTTTGGAACTTATGGCCGGCGATACATTGCCAGGCATTGCGGCGTTACTGAGTAAATAATCTGCCAGCTGGTTAATCTTCTGACATGATGGGGTGGTTACTGAGCCACTCCAAGTATTCGCGGAGTTCTTTGTTGGTGGCGACGTCGCCCATTTTACGGTACTTAAAAATGCGTGCGGCTTCGCCCGCGGCGGCTGCCCAGAACGAAAAGTTTTCTTCTGGCACAATGCCGTTCGGCGGCGCCCACAATGGTACTGGAATAATCGGAATCCACTCAACCTTGTTACGCCGAAACGCCGCCAACAACGTGCAAAACGCGCGGTAACAGTGGTAGTTGGTGACGTACAGCGCCAGGCTGGTGATGCCAAACGGCTCGATGAGATTCACCAGCCAGTCCATTTGCTCCTTGGTGTGCTCGGCCGTGGGTTGCGGAATGACGCCAGTCATCGAACTCAGGTTGAACGGCGGCGCGGTCAGCACTGCGTGATTATTGTAATCCCGCCAGGTGCGCTCAATTGGGTTACTGCCCGTGATAAAAAAGTGGCGGGCCGTCGGGTGCTGCTCAAAAGCTTGCGCTACCCGGATTACCCGGAACTCTTCACCTTGCCCTGGCAGCACCGCAATCGCATCTACCTTATTCCGCACATGCACAGGCAAGCTATACAAAAACAGCGCTGTGCTGAAGGTTCTGGAAGTCTGAGTGTGCGGCACGAGACGGCTAACGAGGCGTTTCATGATCTGCTCCTAAATGTACTATGTCGAAGTTTACGGAAATTATAGCATATAAAAATGACGAACCCCGGCGGGGCGAGGCCCGTCGGGGTGGTTATGGCCGTCGTAGCGGCGTAATGAAGCTGTCGTACAGCCAGTTCAGGTACTCGAACACCTCGTCGGGCATGAGAACATCCCCGAAATCCTCGCCGCGGTACTTGTCGATGCGTGCCGACTCAGCGTCGAACATTTCCAAGTACGACAGCATTTCCTCGGGGGAAATTTGGTCAGGGCTGCCTTCGAGCGGCACCGGAATGACCGGAATACGCAGACCGGCTCGTTGCAGCGCCCGGAGCAAAGTAAAGTAGGCGCGCAGCGTGTGGTAGTTGGTCACGTACAGGCTGAGGCTCCGGATACCGTGCTCGCGCACCATCTCGACAGCCCATTCCATTTGCACCTTTGTGTTTTGGGCTTGGGGCTGAATGAGGACATTTGCGGTTCTGGTGAGGTTGTACGGCGGCTGCTGCAATCGTTCAATCGGCAGGGCCTCCCACGTCTCTTCTTCCGGATAACTGCCGGCGACCAGCAAGTATTTGCCGATGTTGCCATTATAGGCACGCACGGCAGCGGCGACACGTTCGACCTCATTCTGACCAGGTAGCGTCAGAATGCCATCGGTATACCGCACGCACCAACGGGGAATGCTGTAGACGAAAACAACTGTTGCGAGCGCCCGCGAAAGGTCGGTGGGCGCGACGCGACGGTCTACGACACGGTCCATGCTAACTCCATCCAGATAGCGGCGGTTGCAAGAACTCTAATATTATAGCATAGCTACCTGTTGCACAACAGAACTTGTAAACGTTGCGGCAAACCTGCTACACTAAAGTCAATAACCATAACGGCTTTACGATGGGCAAATTAATAGTCGCGAACTGGAAAATGTATTTTACTGTCGGTGAAGCGAGCTTGTTTTTACACAAGCTCCAAGAAACCGTGCCAACGTACCGCGACGTCGAAGCAGTGCTTTGCCCCAATATGCTCACGCTACAGTCGTT
>DATIJQ010000056.1:0-1516 GCA_035478375.1 Saccharimonas sp. (SeqCode)
CATGATTTCGAAACCGCAGCCAAACGCCGCAACCAGATTTACAACTTAAAAGAATTGCAAAAGCAAATTTTGTTTAGCGACCGCGAATTTATGGATATCAGTAAAGACCAAGCGCTGGCCGGGCTCGATAAACTACTTGGCCTGCACAAAATTCCGCATCGCATCGAAGGCTACGACATCAGCCACATGCAAGGCACTAACAACGTGGCCAGTATGGTAGTGGCTAGCAATGGTTTGGCCGACAAAACCGAGTACCGCAAGTTTAAAATGCGCATCCCCGGCAACAACGATTTTGCCCACATGAACGAAGTCATTCTGCGTCGATTCAGTGGCAAACACTTAGACTGGCAAAAGCCCGATTTACTTTTGATTGATGGCGGCAAAGGGCAGCTCGGTGCGGCGCTTGACGCTTTAGACGAGCGCGGCGTGCATATTCCGGCCATTGGTCTTGCCAAGCGGTTAGAAGAAATTGTGATCCACAAAACTCGCTCCGGCGTCACGCTCGACACCAGCCACTACCCCGAGGCTTTTGTGAGCGAATTTGACGATTTTTACGTTGTGCTTTTGCCCAAAGATTCGCATATTGTTAAGCTGTTGCAGCGGGTACGCGATGAATCGCACCGCTTTGCCGTTAGCTACCACACGGTGCTTAAACGGCAGCGGCAAACGGCAAGTCCGCTAGAAGAAATTGCGGGTGTCGGCCCGGCCACGCGCAAAAAACTCATCCATTCGTTCGGTAGTTTGCGAGCATTAAAAAACGCCAAGCGCGACCAAATTGTGGCGGTGATTGGCGAGGGCAAAACAAAGTTGGTGTGGCCAGCGATTGCGGGTAAAAAATAGAGGTTGGGTACCCGGACCGCGGCGCGAAGTGCGCTGCGCGGTCCGGGCTGGCCGTTAGTTATTCAGCGTTGCGCATCTTGTCAGGTTCTACATGGTCGCAATTTTTCGCTGACTCAGCAGCCCTTCGCCGAGCCTCGGCTAGGCTGTCGTCGAAGGCGACGTGCTTTTTCCCGCAGACGGTGCACTGCTTGGAAGCGGACTGTGAGATTGGCTGACTCACGCATGTATCCTGTGGCGAGCTTTATACGGCTACTAGTAGGGGTTCGGAACCTCGTGGAGCGTTGCCGCACTCCTAGTCGTGTGTTCGCACTTCGCTGCTGCGGCCTTGGCCCCGCTTGTGGCATCATCGAGGCTGACGCCTTGCGCGCCGTACCGTTCGCTGCAATTGGGGTCCTCGCATGTTACAACACTCGAGCTGGACAGCGGAGGTTTCTCGTCGGTCATGACTCTCCAGTTTGTCGCGGATTACCCGTGTTGGCCGACGGCTATTGTAAACTGTTTTGACACAGTGTTCAAGATAATAGATTTTTAAGTGCAAATGTTTTATAATATTCAAAGATGAATTTCTGGCAAACCCTACCAAAACCATTCTTTGTGTTGGCGCCTATGGACGGCGTGACCGACACGGTTTTCAGGCATGTCGTGGCAGAAGCCGCGGCGCCAGATGTGTTTTTTA
>DATIJQ010000057.1:0-33303 GCA_035478375.1 Saccharimonas sp. (SeqCode)
CCCTGCGCACGTAACTGTGCAGGGCCACGCCACCGCCCCGCTTTTGCATTTGCAATTGTCGGGGCGTTTTACTTTTTATATGCTATAATCAATCTGTTATGAACGCCCAACAAATCCGCCAAGCTTACTTAGATTTTTTTAAAACCCGCAACCACGTGGTGATTCCGCGCGCGCTTTTGGTGCCGCAAAATGATCCGACAACATTATTTACCGGCAGTGGCATGCAGCCGCTTGTGCCGTATCTACTAGGCGAAGAACATCCGGCGGGCACGCGGTTGGTTGACAGCCAAACCTGTATTCGGGTGCAAGATATAGAGGAAGTCGGCGACAACCGCCACACCACCTTTTTTGAAATGCTTGGCAACTGGAGCTTGGGTGACTACTTTAAAGAGCAGCAAATCCCATGGTTTTAGGAGTTTTTAACCACGCAAGCTAAACTCGATCCCAGCCGCATTTTTGTCACCTGTTTTATTGGTGACCAAGCTGCTGGCGTGCCGCGCGACACGGTAAGCGCCGAACTCTGGACCAGATTATTTGCCGAAGCTGGCGTTGACACCAAACAAGTTGACCTCGACACCGAAGAAAACGGCGCCAAGGTTGGCGACCAATGCGGCCGCATCTTCTTTTACGGCAGCAAAAAAAATTGGTGGTCACGCAGTGGCACGCCGGCCGAAATGCCGGCAGGCGAACCCGGCGGCCCAACCACCGAAATGTTCTACCTCTTCCCCGAAGTCGCCCACAACCCCGAATACGGCGAAAAGTGCCACGTTAACTGCGACTGCGGTCGCTACATCGAGCTCGGCAACAGCGTATTTATGGCCTACGTCAAAACCAAAGACGGCGTTATGCCGCTGCCAAAACAAAACGTCGATTACGGTGGCGGGTTAGAGCGCATTGCCGCTGCCGCCATCGACAGCCCAGACGTGTATAAAATTAGTGTCTTGTGGCCAATCGTCCAAAAACTAGAACAACTCAGCGGCAAAACCTACGACAGCCACACCAACGCCATGCGCGTTGTGGCCGACCACCTGCGTGGCGCCGCGTTTTTGGCGGTGGACGGCGTGGTGCCTAGTAATAAAGAACAGGGCTACGTCATGCGCCGGCTGATGCGCCGGGCTATGCGGTTTGCTTTTGACCTTGGCGTTGAGCAAAATTTGTGCGAGCAAGTTGTGCCCGTCATCGTCGACCTTTACCATGCTGATTATCCAGAGGTCGCCGAGCGCCGCCAGCAAGTGATTGACGTGCTAGTGCGGGAAGAAAAGATCTTTAGGCAAACCCTGCGCAAGGGTGAAAAGATTTTGCATGATGAGTTATTTAAGAATCGTGCGGGCGTCAGCAGTGCATCTGATCAAGTGGCTGGTCAAGATTTTAATGCAAAGCAAGGCCGACCGCGAAATCTTACGGGCAAGCTAATCTTCAAAATGTGGGATGAATCTGGTTTTCCGGTGGAACTTACAAAAGAGTTGGCCGAAATCTGGGGTGTCGCTGTCGACACTCAGGCCGATGACGAATTTGCTGTTTTAATGGAAGAGCAGCGTGCTCGTTCCCGCACCGCCACCAAAGGCGAATTCAAAGGCGGCCTCGCCGACCACAGCGAAATTACGACCAAATACCACACCGCCACGCACTTAATGTACCGCGCTTTGCGCAACGTTTTGGGCGACCACGTTATTCAACGTGGCAGCAACATCACCGCCGAACGCCTGCGCTTTGACTTCAGCCACCCCGAAAAGGTAACGCCCGACCAAATCCAAAAAGTCGAAGCTATTGTTAACGAACAAATCCAAAAAGACTGGCCTATGAGCTGGCGCGAAGAAAAAACCAAAGACGTTTTAGGCAAAGTCCTCGGCGCCTTTGGTGACCGCTACGGCGACACCGTCAAAGTCTACACCGTTGGCGACCCCGACGGTGTTAACTACAGCCGCGAAATCTGCGGCGGCCCGCACGTTACCCACACTGGTCAGCTGGCCGAAGGCGGCAAAACTTTCAAAATCTTAAAAGAAGAAGCCAGCAGCGCCGGCGTGCGCCGCATAAAAGCCGCACTCGTATAAAAGAACTGTAGTATGCTAGGGGAATGAGCGACCGAGAGTTTGGCTTGATTCCGCGCATCCACAACCAAAATAAAGCGACATTGCAGTGGCTTAGGGAGCTTACGGCAGAGTACCCGCGACACCCCGTGTATGGCATCGACTACAGTAACGCGGTCGATTGCGCCATCGTCACTTGTGTGGTGAACTACGGCGGTGAAGTGTTGCTAGTGCACCGTGGTCCCAATGTGTTGGTGTATCCGGATACTTGGGGACTGATTTCGGGGTTTATGCCGCTTGAGTTGCCTGATCGCGTCATCTTAAACGAACTTGCCGAGGAGGTGGGAATTCACGCCAAGGATATCGCGACGCTTACCATTGCCAAGCGCCGTCTGCGGCTCGACCCAGAACTACGTAACAGCGCCGGTGACTACAGCCGCAGGTGGCACGAATTCCGCACGTTTGCCGTACTCCACCAAGAGGTTACCCCAATTACAAATTGGGAGAATCGGGAGGCACGGTGGGTGCCGATTGACGAGGCGCTCACCTTACCGTTGTTGCCGTCCGCCAGGCGAACCTTGCTGGCGTGGCTGCGCATATGCGGTTCGCCACTAGTGTAGGTCGCTCTATGTCCGGCTCCGCGTGTAGGTTTTCGCGGAGCCGGACGGATGTTTTGCATGACAAAAGCCGGGAGCGCAGGTAGCGCTCAACCGGCTAAAAAAGTGGTGGCGGCCGCGCGAGCGTTACGTTGCTCTCGCGGCCAGCCGCTACTTTCCAGTGACTGCGTGAATCAGGTAATGCATCAGTAGTTGGACGCCATGCCACCAATTGTTCTGGTCCATGAAATACGCAATGATCGCTAGTGCAATGACGGTCGCGACTACAATACTACTGCAGCCGCTCTTGGCCTTGGCCATTCTTACTCCCCTAGTAGGGCCGGCAAGTCATCTACTTATACCGTAGATATTAAAAATTGACAAGGCCGGCAGACCACATCGCAACGTTTGTTGCGTGTGATCTGCCGGCGCTACCTGTGACTAGAAAAGGTCGCCGATGAAGATGGCAATGTTCCAGAGGCCTTTGCCAATGCCGATCCACAACGCAGCCGCCTTCTGGTCGTTGTCACTCGCCAACAGGATCATTGTGGTAGCAACGAGGAGGGCCACGATGGCTACCAGCCCATTTCTTACCAGCTGCCATTTCATAGGTGTACTCCATGCGTAGGTCGAACAGGTGTTATGTTTATAGCTCGTTTAGGGTAGTTTGTCAAATATTTTGACCTATACGCCCGACGTGCTTATGCTATACTTATTGTCAGATGATTCTCGACAAACTCAAACAAGCCTTACCGACTACCGGCAAAGGCCCGCAACACATTTTAGCGCTAGACATCGGGACCGAATTTATTAAGGCGCTGATCGCCGAAATTGACGGTGACAAGCTTAAAATTATCGGTGTCGGGCGCGAGCACCAGGGGTTGAGCGATATGCATTCTGGTGCCATTGCTGATATTGGCGCGGTGGTGCGTAATTGCGAGGCGGCGCTTAGCGATGCCGAACAGCAAGCCGGTGTGCAGGCTAAAAAAGTCGTTATTGGTATTGCCGGGGAACTAGTTAAGGGTGTTACTAATACTATTCGGTATAAGCGGCCGCAGCCAGATGTGGCGCTCGACATGCGCGAAATGGAATTTATTATCGAAAAGGTCCAAGAACGCGCCCATGCCAAAGCCCAAAAACAAATTGCCTGGGAAACGGGCAACGAGGATGTCGAAATTAAGCTGGTTAACAGCGCTATCGTCAGCATTCATATAGATGGTTACAAAGTTAGCAACCCAATCGGATTCCAGGGCAAAGACGTGGCGATCCAAATTTATACCGCCTTTGCGCCAATGGTGCATATTGGGGCGCTAGAGCGCACGGCGCAAGAACTGGACCTCGACTTAATTGCCGTGGCAGCCGAACCATTTGCTGTCAGCCGCAGCGTTTTAGGCACCGATGCCAGCAGCACCTTTACAGCAATTCTAGTCGACGTTGGTGGTGGCACAACCGACATCGGCGTTGTTAACGATGGCGGCGTCGAAGGCACCAAAATGTTTGGCATTGGCGGTCGCAGTTTTACCAAAACCATCGCAACAGATATGGATTTGAGTTTTGATGATGCCGAAAAGCTCAAATTAAACGTCGAACACGACAACCTAAAATCCGAAGCCCGCAAAAAAATCAACGCCGCGCTCGACAAAACACTAAACGTTTGGATAAACGGCGTAGAACTCGCCCTGGGCGAATTCGACGCCATCGACCACCTGCCCAGCCGCATGTTATTATGTGGCGGTGGCGCCAGCCTTGCCAAACTCGTCGAAACGCTCGAGACAACCGACTGGTATAAAGCACTCCCATTTACCCGCAAGCCAACCGTGCAGCGCATCCAACCTGCCGAAGTCCAGGGCATTACCGACGCCACCGGCAACGTCACCGACCACACCTTTATTACCGCTATGGGCCTACTGCGCGTTGGATATGATACCATTGTGGGGAGCGCTGACACGAGCAACTCCTTAAAAGACACCTTTAACCGAATTTTAAGCTCATGAACAAAGACGTCATTTACATCGACATAGAAGACGACATAACCGGCATTATAGATAAAGTCAAAAGTGCCGGCACCAAAATCGTCGCGCTTGTGCCGCCAAAACGGATCGGCGTGTTGCAAAGCGTTGTTAACTTAAAGCTACTGCAAAAGGCCGCTACTGAAGTCGACAAACGAGTCGTGCTTATTACGAGTGACCATTCGCTGACGGCGCTTGCTGCCGGCGTTAAAATGCCAGTCGCCAAAAACTTGCAAAGCCGTCCAGAGGTGCCGAGCATGGAGTCGCCAAAAACTGCCGACGAAGAAATCATAAATGGGCAGGAGTTGGCTGTTGGTGATGTTGCTAAATCGCTCGGTGGCGATGCAGTCAAAGCGGCAAGCGCCGCCGACGCCATAAGTGATGGTGTCGATATTGCTGACGCTACAAAATCAGCACCAAAACCGCCACAAAAATTACCACAAGTCGCCAAAATGCTGGGCGGCAAGCCAAAAATGGCCATCCCCAATTTTAAGCGGTTCCGCAAACGGTTATTGTTGCTTGGTGGTTTAGGTGCTGCCTTAATTCTGTTTTTGATCTGGGCATTTGTGTTTGCGCCGCACGCCACGGTGACAATTAGTGCTAAAACGACTAATGTTGATGTACAAAAACCGTTAGTGTTGCGACCCAGTGTTACACAAAGTGATACGACCAATTTTGTACTCAAGCCAGTTGTGCAGCAAATCAAAAAATCGGTTGCCAATGAATTTACGGCGACTGGCACCAAAGATATCGGTGACAAGGCTAAAGGCACTATGACCATAACAAACGGCAATAGTAGCGACCAAAGTACCGTTCCGGCTGGCACTAATTTTACCGGCGCCGATGGCCACGTGTTTACCAGCGATGCATCAGTTACTGTGCCAGGAGCGAAGGTGGTGGGCGGTGCCGTTCAGGCTGGTTCGGTCACTGTTGCAGCCACGGCATCTGACATTGGCCCAGACTACAACGTCGCCAGTCAAAGCTACACAGTAGCTGGTTTTAGTGGTCTCGGCGCGAGCGGCACAGCCATGAGCGGCGGCACAAAGCAAACCGTTACTGTTGTATCGCAGGCCGATGTCGACAAGGCAAAAGCTCAACTTGCATCACAAGACGTTAACGCTGCAAAGGCTGACCTCAAAAAACAATTTACGCCAGATGCACAAATTATCGAAGAAAGCTTTAGTGCTGATCAAAGCGCGCCAACCGTCAGCCCAGATGTCGGCGCCCAGGCACAAACTGCCAAGTTGACTGTCGAAACAACCTATACATATGTGGCGATTGCGCGCGCTGACATCAATAAAATCCTGACCAATGCTGCCAACGCAGCCCTACAGGGCATGACCGAGCAGCAAATTTACAGTTTGGGCGACAATACGGTATCGTTCGCCAACTTCCAAAAAGCAGACGGCGGTAATTACACAGCCCGCATGGATACGACCGAACGCATTGGGCCAAAAATTGATACAGCGAGCTTGGCAAAGCAGTTGGCGGGTAAGCGTTCTGGCGAAATTCAGGCAGTTGTGAACCAAATTAGCGGCGTCAGCAATGTC
Source organism: Saccharimonas sp. (SeqCode) (assembly GCA_035478375.1). Classification (GTDB taxonomy): domain Bacteria; phylum Patescibacteriota; class Saccharimonadia; order Saccharimonadales; family EFPC-124; genus DASTDY01. Next base: position 6,183 of record DATIJQ010000057.1, read on the forward strand.
GATGTGGTCTTCTCGCCATTTTGGGTCAGTACGGCACCGGGCGCAAATAAAATAGACATAAAGTTTTCGGTTTCGCAAAACAGTAGTAATGGACAATAAGCGCGTTTTTTTAGGTCTTGATGTTGGCGGCCAACGCATTGGCGTTGCCCTGGGAGACTCAATCGGCCGCATTGCGCAGCCGCTTGCTACCGTCGCTACAGCCAGCGCAGCCAGCGACATACAAACAGTAATTACAGAGCACAATGTGACTGATTTTGTCGTGGGCCGGCCGCGCAATCAATCTGGTGATACTACCGCTCAAACTCAGACCGTCGAAGCTTTTGCCAGACAGATTCTGCAGCAATTTAAGCTACCACTACACTGGCAAGACGAATCGCTAACCTCTGTTATTGCCGAAGAACGTCTCAACCAACGGCGCAAACCATATAGCAAAGGCGATATTGATGCTGAAGCCGCCAGTATTATTTTGCAAGATTTTTTGGAGCAAATATGAACGATATTTTGCCACCCCGCCGTAAACCCCCACAATCGCCTCAAGGTGTTAATCTGCCGCAAAATATTCCTGAGTTCGCGCCTCCAATCCAGTTGCCCCACATTGATGCAACGCCGCCAAAAAAACAAAAGCCGCGTATAAAATGGTGGCTGGTCGTTATTGCTGCTGTTATTTTAACCTTGGTTGCCACAGTGGCGGGCGCTTATTTTTGGTATAAAGATGCGCTTAAACCTGTTTCGACAGCGCAAAATCATGTCAGCCTTACTGTTAACCAAGGGGCGACAATCGACCAAGTTATAACTCTGTTGCAGCAAAAGAACCTTATTAAAAACGCCTTGGCGCTGCAGATTTTTGTAAAATTCCATGGTTTGACTACAGTAAAAACCGGCATCTACGCTTTTAGCCCAAGTCAGCCGCCCGAAGAAATACTGGCTTGGTTAGAACAGGGCAAAGTAGACACATTTAAAGTGACAATTTTGCCGGGTAAAACGCTTGTCGAACTCAAAAAAATATTTATGGCAGACGGATTTACGTCACAGCAGGTCGATGACGCCTACGCACATGCGTACGACAATCCACTGTTGGCTGACAAGCCCGCCACTGCAAGCCTCGAGGGCTATTTGTATCCGGATACATTTTTTGCCACCTCCCAAACCTCGCTCGAAGGCATTTTTGCCCAAAGTTTTGATGAGTTCGAAAAAAAGCTAGAAAATACCGGCCTAAAGCAAAAGCTCAGTCAAAAAGGGTTTAGTGTATTTCAGGGAATAACGCTGGCGTCGATTGTCGAGCAGGAGGTATCAAACGCGGCTGATCGTCGGCAGGTGGCGCAAGTATTCGAACTGCGGCTACAACAGGGGGTAACACTGGGGTCAGACGTAACCTACCATTATGCCGCTGCGCTGCTTGGCGTAGCGCCGTCGCCAACACTCGATTCACCCTATAACACGCGGCTTTATAAGGGCTTGCCGCCTGGGCCAATTGGTAATTTTAGCTTTGATGCGCTGCAAGCTGTAGCCGACCCAGCCCCCGGTGATTACTTATTTTTTGTCGCGGGGGACGATGGAATGACTCATTTTGCCCATACAGACCAAGAACATCAGTCAAATATCGCTAATTATTGCCAAAAATTATGTGCGAGCAATTAGCTCACCCCTGTTAGGCCCACAAGTTTTTACACAGTAATAAATTGACATATACGTCAAGTGTGCGTAAAATAAGGACATACACTTTGGAGCGCTTGGAGTTAACCAAAAGCACCAGTGTTCTTCCTTTGTCGTGTCGCACGAGGTGCTACAACTTACAATATTAAGCTAATAGCATAACGGTCGACACATCTCTGTTCCAATATAAAAATGTGGAAGAAAGACACGACTGGAAGTGAGACACCTTGGTAACAAGGTTGTTCGGAGACGCATATCAGTCACAATATGTTTCAGGGTACGACCCTGAATAGGTCATTAGGCGTCCTTTCACCAGGGCAAGCTTTGACCGATATTGCAAACACGAAAGCTGCGCGAGTGCGTGGCAGGACCAAAAAGGTTAGTATTGCTCTAATTGGTTCTCATGTTGCAGTAGTTATTGGTATTGTGGGCATCATCGTCCTTGGTTACAAGGCACCAGTTGAGGCCTCGCCTGGCCTTAATGCACAAACTGTGCTCGAGCAGTCTAATTCTGTTGATCAGATAGCTGCCGCCACGGTTGCTTCGAGTGTTGCTCAAACGCTCGATCTATCAGTGCAAAACAACGTTCAAAACTTAGCTGTTTCGTTAAATGCCAAAACAGACTTAGCCCAGACCGACAGCAGTATTTTGAACAAACCGCAGATCATCGAAAAAACAAGCTCGCACAAGGGCTTTACAACATACACCACAACTTCTGGTGACACGGTACAAACCGTTGCTGCCAAATTTGGTGTGTCCGAAGATACAATTCGCTGGGCAAACAATTTAACTGTTGACGCTATCGGCGCCAATAAATCGTTAGTAATTCCACCTGCCACTGGTGTTGTTTACACTATTAAAGCTGGTGACACGACTGCAAGTTTGGCGAGCACATACCAGGCCGACCCAGACCGCATTGTTAGTTACAATGACCTTGAATTAACTGGCTTAAATCCGGGCACCCGTATTTTGATCCCTAATGGTGTGCTGCCAACAAACGAACGTCCTGGTTATGTTGCTGCTTCGTCGTCGCGCTACAACGGTGGTATTACCATCAGCTCAATTCCCGCAACCATTTACGGCGGCAATAGCTATGCCTATGGCTACTGTACTGCCTACGCCTTTAACCGCCGCGCTGAACTTGGCAAACCAATAGGCAGTAACTGGGGTAACGCTGAATCATGGGCGACATACGCCCGTGCCGCAGGCTTTGCTGTAGATAAAACGCCCGCCGCAGGAGCAGTATTCCAAACCGGTGGTGGCTACAGTGGTTTGGGCCACGTCGGTGTTGTCGAACGGGTGAACGCCGATGGCAGCGTGTATGTTTCTGAAATGAACTACGCTGGTTGGAACGTCATTTCGTACCGCACTATTCCTGCCTCACAGGTCGGTAATTACAACTACATCCACTAGATCTGCTACAATAAGGCCATATGTTTGTCGATAAAGTAATAGTGCATGTTAAAGCTGGCGATGGCGGCAATGGCTGTGTTAGCTTTCGGCACGAAAAATACATCGACAAAGGCGGCCCCGACGGTGGCGATGGCGGCAAAGGCGGCAGTGTTATTTTTGTTGCCGACAGTAACGAAAACACCTTAGCCGGCTTTCGCTACAAACAAGAACTGACTGCACAAGGCGGCGTTGCAGGATTTCGGCGCCAGCAACGCGGTCGAGCTGGCGAAGACTTACTAGTAAAAGTGCCCGCTGGCACGCAGGTGTTTGACGGCGACGAACTTATTGCCGACCTCGTAACAGTTGGCCAGCGCGAAGTTATCGCCCAAGGCGGCGACGGCGGCTTTGGCAATGCCCACTTTAAATCGTCTGTCCGCCAGGCACCACGTGTGGCCGAAGTTGGCGAAAAGGGCGAAGACAAGCAGGTAACACTGGAACTCAAATTGCTGGCCGATGTTGGTTTAGTTGGTTTCCCAAACGCTGGTAAATCTACCTTTTTATCGGTAGTCAGCAATGCTCGGCCCGAGATCGGCGACTACCCATTTACTACACTCACCCCAAACTTGGGCGTAGCAGATGTCGATAACGAAAGCTTGCTTATTGCTGATATCCCTGGCCTAATAGAAGGCGCCAGCCAAGGTAAAGGTTTAGGTGACGCCTTTTTGCGCCACGTCGAACGCACGCAAGTGCTCCTCCATTTAATAGACATTTACGAAAAAGATGTTGCGGCCGCCTATAAAACTATCAACGATGAACTAAAAGCCTACAACAAAACGTTGGCTAGTCGGCCGCAAATCGTTGCACTAACCAAGATCGACGGCTTGCCAGAAGATGGGGTCGCTCAACAAATTGCCGTACTTAAAAAAGTTGTGCCCAAAAATACTTACATTACGGCGATTTCGTCACAGGCACATATAGGCGTGACCGATATTTTGCGCCGCGCCAAAACCTTGGTTGATGCTGCGCGCGTAGCGGCAACGCCAGTCATCGAAGAAGAGCCAGACATGCCCGTTATTAGCCTTACTGCCACCGCCGAAGCCAGCGCCTGGAACGTCGCCCGTCAAGATGGTGAGTTTGTTGTGACCGGTCAAAAAATCGAAAAATTCGCCGCGCGCACTAATTTTACTAGCGAGCCTGGCATGCGCCGCCTGCGTGATATTATGCGCCGCACTGGCATTATGCACGAGCTCGAACGGCAGGGCGTCAAGCCCGGCGACACTATTGTGATTGGTAAAAACGGTGGTCACCACCTTACATATGGTTCATAAATTGGTATAATACTTATGTCAGTTAAACACTGATGAATGCGATGGCTCACACGTAGAGGAGTAAAAACCATGCGTTGCACGCTGTCATACAACATGCTGCTCACCTTCGAACCCGTCCAGACGGGCGACGGCGGTGAGCTCCCCAAGCGCAAGCCTGGCGATACGCTGGACAGCGACCGCTAGCACACGCATTCGTCACCCGGCGCCGCCACCCGTGCGCGCCGGGTGACCATCCCTTGACAACCCACCCAACCCGCGCCACACTAAAGCGGTGGACACCTCCTATTTTTTTTACGACCTCGAGACTTCTGGCCTTGACCCCAAACGCCAACGCATTATGCAATTCGCTGGCCAACGCACCGACATGAATTTAAACCCCGTGGGCGAACCCATTAACGTGCTCGTCAGACTTAGCGAAGAAGTTTTGCCCGACCCAACTGCCATTTTAGTAACCGGCATTACACCTCAAAAGACGCTCGAAGAAGGCTACACCGAAGCCGAATTCCTACAATTATTACACGACAAAGTTTTTACGCCCGGCACCATAATCACTGGTTTTAACAATGTGCGATTCGACGACGAATTTTTGCGTTACAGTCTGTACCGCAATTTTTTTGACCCTTACGAATGGTCATGGCAAGATGATCGCAGCCGATGGGATTTACTAGACGTTGTGCGCATGACCCGCGCGCTACGGCCCGAAGGCATTAAGTGGCCAGTCACCGAAGACGGGCACCCCACCAACCGGCTAGAACTGTTGAGCGCCCAAAATGGGCTTGACCACGAGCACGCCCACGATGCGCTTAGCGATGTACTGGCCTTAATTGGCGTTGCCAAACTTATCAAACAAAAGCAACCAAAGCTGTACGATTATTTGTTAAAACTACGCGGCAAAAAAGAAATCGCCAAAATCGTCAACCTTGACGATCCGCAACCTTTTGTTTATAGCTCTGGCCGTTACCCAAAAGATACGTTACACACAACTGTGGCGTTCCCGTTGGCGCCGGGTAGTACGCCGGGCACGGTTATTGTGTACGACTTGCGACATGACCCAACTGATTGGGCGGCGTTGTCGGTCGACGAACTTAAAAATATTCGCTTTGCCAATTACGACCAGCGCCAGATGGAAGGCTTTGTGCCGCTGCCCGCCAAAGAACTGGCGTATAACCGTTGCCCAGCGGTCGCGCCAGTTGGAGTTTTAGATAAAGCCGCGCAAGATCGGCTCAAACTCGACATGCAATTGGTCGCCAAAAATTTGGCCATTTTACGTCGTAGTGATTTAGCTGCTAAACTACGCGAGGTTTTTGCACGGGGCGGATTCCCTAAAACCAGTGACCCCGATGCCCAACTGTACGACGGCTTTTTAACAGATGTAGACAAGCCAAAAATGAGTGCCGTCCGAGCTGCTGACGCCACCGCTTTAGCCGACTTTACCCCCGACTTTAAAGACGAGCGCCTCGCCAATTTGTTAGTGCGCTACAAAGGCCGTAACTTCCCCCAAAGTTTAAACGAAACCGAACGCGCCGAGTGGGAAACCTACCGTGCGGCCCGTCTTGCCCAAGATCTGCCAAAGTACATGCAGCAACTCGGCCAACTTATGGCCCAGGCCAAAACCACCGACAGTCACTTTGTTTTAAGCGAGCTGCAATTGTGGGCCGAAAGCATTGCACCGGAGGGCGAATAAATGAACGTGCGCACCATAAAAACCGACAAAATCCGCCCAGGCGACTGCACGATAACCGAATTTTTAGATAAATATATCGTTGAACTACACGAGGGCACTGTCGTCGCCATCGCCGCCAAAGTTGTATCAATGTGCGAAAACCGCGTTGTGCCCATGGCCGGCGTCGAAAAAAACGACATTATAAAACAGCAAACCGCCTATTATTTGCCGCGCGAAGATAATCCATACAACGTCACGCTCAGCATTACGCACAATCTGTTAGTGGCGGCGGGCGGTGTTGACGAGTCGAACGCCGACGACAACTATGTTTTGTGGCCGGCCGATTTGCAAGCTAGCGTTAACCAAATCCGCGGGCACTTGGCCCAAAAGTTTAACCTTAAAAGCATCGGCGTTGTTATGACAGATAGCACAACTCGGCCATTCCAATGGGGTACGACCGGGTTGGGTATTGCACATAGCGGTTTTGCGGCGCTCAAAAGTTACATCGGTACACCGGATATTTTTGGCCGCGAAATGATGTTCCAAAACAATAATATAATGAACGGCCTGGCCGCGGCCGCAGTGCTGCTAATGGGCGAGGGGAGCGAGCAAACGCCGCTGGCAATTATACAAGACGTGCCGTTTGTGGAATTCCAACCGCGCAATCCTACCGACCAGGAACTCGCTACGTTGCGCATTAGCATTGACGAAGATATCTATAGCCCGCTTTTAAAAAATACCCCTTGGCAAAGGGGCGACCTAGCAGAGTGAGCGGTTGCAGGGCCGGGCTGGGCAGCCCTGCAACGTCGCGTCACTACTAGAGGAGGGTTGTGGTGATGTGCCGCAGCCACACGCCGCAGTGCCTAGCGACAGCAAGCAGCGACTTGTTGATCGGCTCTGCGCCCTCGATTGACTTAACAATGAACATGCGCAGCCTGAGTGGAGAAGTTGACACGTCGGCAAAACGAACTGTCTCCTTTTCTTCTGCCATGGCGGCCAGTTCTTTGAGGTCGTGGGCGCTTGCGCCTGCAACAATGAGCTCAATTCGGTAGGTAAGCTCATCTTCGTAATTGCTCAGTAACTGAATGATACTTGCGGAGCCGCCAAAGGTGAACTTTGGCTTTAACAGTGCCCTGACTTCCTCAAAGACGGTAAACGTGTTGGCTGTACTCTTTGGAATGAGGCGTATGACGGTCTGGTTAACCACCACGCTAGCGACGCCGTCCACGTTGTTAAGCCGGCTCACTAGCCACATGCAGGCTCGGCGCGGTAACTGTTCGTACGTGATGTCGAGCACCATTAGGCTGCTCGTTTGCCGAACGGGCCGCACTTCTATCCAGTCGGGCCGCGGCATTTCAAGGTCTGATGGGCGTCCGATAAGCAAGGCTCACCTCCCAAAACCTAGTAGTGAAAGGTGCGATATCATAAGTTACGCACGCCCCCCACTGTTTGTCAACGAAAAGTAGGCAGCTTAACTATCTTAAAAACACCAATTGTTATATAATTGTATGCGATATGTCGACAGAGATTGTAGTAAGAGGTGCCCGCGAGCACAACCTCAAAAACATTGATGTAACTGTGCCGCGCGATAAGTTAGTGGTGATTACTGGGCTTTCGGGGTCCGGTAAATCTTCGCTTGCCTTTGACACAATTTACGCCGAAGGGCAGCGGCGCTACGTTGAATCGCTTAGCTCGTACGCCCGCCAGTTTTTGGGCTTAATGGAAAAGCCAGATGTCGATCAAATTGACGGCCTCAGCCCGGCGATTAGCATTGACCAAAAATCGACTAGCCGCAATCCGCGTTCGACCGTTGCCACCGTGACGGAACTGTACGACTACTTGCGTTTGTTGTACGCCCGCATTGGCGTGCCGCATTGCCCAATTGACGGTAGCGAAGTTACACGTCGTTCGCCGCAGCAAATTGTCGACGAAATTGTTAGCCTGCCCGAAGATTCGCGCCTAATGATTTTGGCCCCCGTTGTCACCGATAAAAAAGGTGAATTTGCCCACATCCCCGAACAATACCAGCGCGCCGGTTTTGCCCGCGCCCGTGTCGATGGGATTGTGTACACGCTGGAGGAATTCCCCCAGCTCGAGAAAAATAAAAAGCATAATATAGAGGTGGTCGTTGACCGTGTGGTTAATAGCGCCGAAAATCGTGGCCGCATTGCCCAAAGCACCGAGCAAGCATTAGAGCTAGCCGAAGGCGTAGTGCGCGTGGTCAACGCCGACGACGAAACCGAAAAATCGTACAGCCAGCGTTACGCTTGTATTGACCACCCCGAGATCGAAATCCCTGAACTCGCACCGCGCTTGTTTAGCTTTAACTCACCCCACGGCGCTTGCCCAGTGTGCACCGGCCTTGGTAATCGGCTAGAAGTTGACCCCGATCTTATCTTAAACCCAAGCCTGACTATTGCCGAAGGCGCCATCCGCCCCTGGAATCGTATCCGTATCGACACCTGGTACATGAAACAAGTCGGCGCCATGGCCGAATCCAACGGGTTTTCGATCCAAACTCCAGTCAAAGATTTAAGCGCTGATGAGCTGCAAAAAGTTTTGTACGGCACCGGTAGTCAACGTTACCGCGTACCACTCAGCAGCGGCCGCAGTTTCGAAACCACATTCGAAGGCGTTATCCCTAACTTGGAACGCCGCCACCGCGAAACCGAAAGCGAATTCATCCGCAAAGACATCGAACGCTTTATGCGCGAGCGCGCCTGCACCACGTGCCACGGCCAGCGCCTCAAGCCAGAAGCCTTGGCAGTTACCGTGCAAAATCTTAACATTATGGATGTTTGTGGCCTTAGCGTCGACGACGCGCTCAAACTTTTTACCGACGGCCTAAAATTTAGCGAGCAAGAATTATTTATTGCTAAACAAATTTTACGCGAAGTCAAGGCGCGGTTGAGCTTTTTAGCTGACGTTGGTTTGGGCTACATCGAACTCGCCCGCGCCGCCAACACTTTAAGCGGTGGGGAGGCGCAGCGCATCCGGCTTGCAACCCAGATTGGTTCTGGTTTGCAAGGCGTTTTGTACGTGCTCGATGAGCCGTCAATTGGCTTGCACCAGCGCGACAACGATCGGTTAATCGCCACCTTGCACCACCTGCGCGATTTGGGCAACACTGTTATTGTGGTCGAGCACGACGAAGACACCATCCGCGCGGCCGACTACTTAATTGACATCGGCCCGGGCGCTGGCGTGCACGGCGGCAATGTTGTCGCCCAAGGCACACCCGCCGAAGTCGCCAAAGACCCAGCCAGCCTCACCGGCAAATATTTGAGTGGCGTCGAAAAAATCGCCGTGCCAAAAAAACGCCGCGCATTGGTAAAAGACAAAGCGCTTGTGGTGCGCGGTGCCCGCGAGCACAACCTCAAAAATATTGATGTCACCGTGCCACTTGGTGTGATGACAGTTGTTTCGGGTGTGTCTGGGTCGGGCAAATCTACCCTTGTAAATGACATTTTGGCCAAAGAGTTGGCCCACCGTTTGCACCGCGCGAACTCGGTCGCCGGCAAGCACGACGCCATTGACGGCATCGAAGCGCTCGACAAAGTTATTGTCATTGACCAGTCAGCAATCGGCCGCACGCCACGCAGTAACCCGGCAACTTACACCGGCGTGTTTACGCCAATCCGCGAGCTGTTCGCTAGCACGCCCGAAGCCAATATTCGCGGCTACAAAGCCGGTCGGTTTAGCTTTAACGTTAAAGGCGGTCGCTGCGAAAACTGCCAAGGCGACGGCGTTATTAAAATCGAAATGCACTTTTTGCCAGATGTATACGTGACCTGCGAAGTCTGCAAAGGCAAACGCTACAACCGCGAAGCGCTCGAAATCCACTACAAAGGCAAAACCATCGCCGATGTGCTAGAAATGACAGTCGAACAAGCTGTAATCTTTTTTGCGAACATCCCCAGCATCGCCCGCAAAATGGAAACTTTAAACGAAGTTGGCTTAGGCTACATTAAATTGGGCCAGCCAGCCACGACCTTAAGCGGTGGCGAAGCGCAGCGCATTAAACTCGCCAGCGAACTTAGTCGTCGGCCAACTGGTCGCACATTGTATATTTTGGATGAACCGACCACTGGGTTGCATTCTGCCGATGTTAAAAGGTTATTACACGTTTTGCAAGCGCTGGTAACTGCCGGCAACAGCATGGTAATTATCGAACATAATTTGGACATTATAAAAAGCGCCGACCATCTTATAGACATGGGGCCAGAAGGTGGTGACAATGGCGGTACAGTTGTGGCCCAAGGCACGCCGGAGCAGATTGCGGCGAACCCAAATTCTTATACTGGTAGCTATCTTAAAGGGCTGCTTTAAAAACTAAGACCGGAATAATTTTAGTGCAACGATTTTTTTGAAGCAAGCCGCGCATTCGCTCGCCTAATAGCGGTTTTATTATTCATTTTTTCGACAATTTTTTCAGCCTTGCCTCTGTCGGCTCATATAAAGGCAGTATGTTCATGGCTCAGGTGATCAGTTGTTGTGACGTGCGGCACAGATAAACTAATTCAACGACATCATTTCCACCTTTCTTCCAAGTAAAAAATGAATTGGGTCCGGCACTATAGTTAGATCAATGATGCCAGACTCTTCTGTGACTTCACGCCGGAGCGCGGTCGTTAAATTTTCGCCTTCTTCAACAGTGCCTGTAAGGGTTTGCCAGAAGCCGCCGTCTTCTGGCGAACGCTTAAGAAGGAGGTATTGATTGTTGTTACTTGATGATGGGCGTTAACTTTGATTATGGTCGTAGGTTAATGCTTACGCTCTGTTTTTTGTTATGTTTTAAGGAAATCATATGATTAAAAACCAAAACTCGCCAACGGGTCATTATATGTCGGCATCATCCCCGATTTATATTGCAAAATCAACTCCAGCATAATTTGATCCGAGAATAGTTTTTGCTGGGCGAGTTTTAGAACTTCGTCAGGTGTAAAGCAAGCAGATTCTACTTCGGCGGCTTGGAGTGGGTAATCGGCATTGACCTCGCAACCAAAGATAAAGCCCAGCAGTGCGCCTTTTTTAGCGCTCTTTGCCCGCGTCGCCATTTTAAAAAGGCGGACCTTCGCCGCACGATATCCCGTTTGCAACAATACACAGCGACGGATGCACAGTAACACGTCTTCTTCATCTGTTATTTCGCGCATAGGTAGCTTCCACCCACCCTTGCTATCTTTGACCAGCAGCACGCCATCCGTGTAATGCACAATTGCCTTAACCCACAATTTCATAGTAGAACCCTCGTTTAATTTGTGTATACCTAACATATATACACAAGGTTTGTGTAACTGTCTATATTGATTTTGGATAATTTATAGTGCATTGTATTTAAAATCGAAAATGATAAGATGTAATTTAGGATTAAAGCTTACAAAAAATGTTAATTTATCTTTCTGCAACAGCACGCGATATTGAGCAAGACATAGACATATACCGACGCATTCGTGATGTTGTTCGAAATTTAGGGCACAACCTTGCGGGTGATTGGACGGAGACAGCACTTTTACGCGAGCAACGCGCGAATAAAAAAGGGCAACTTGAAGGGATTGATTGGAGCATTGTTCAGGAGGCCGAAGCGCTTTTGCAAAGCTCAGAGCTGGTCATAGCAGAGGCTTCTGATAGAAGTACGTTTGGTGTGGGGTATGAAGTGGCTCAAGCACTTAACGGTCGTAAGCCAATATTACTTCTCGTCAAGCGAGAGAGCGCTCAGCGTTCCTATGTTACTGGCCTCAAGAACGACCTTATTACTTATAAGCCCTACGATTCGTCTAATTTAGAAAGGGTCGTAGAAAATTTTATTAAGGATAACACAATCAAGAACAAAGATTTGCGCTTTAACTTTGTCATCGATAGGCAGCTCCACAACCATTTACGATTAAAATCATTTAAAACTGGCAAAACTAAGGCCGAGGTAGTGCGTGATTTACTCGTAAGAGATATGAACAAAGATAAATAGAATGCATATAAATTATCGAGGTACTTTATATGGACACTTTAGTTTTAGTAATCGGCTCACCAAATACCGACATTGTGACCACATGCGGCCGTAAAACCATTATTGGACCGGGCGGCAAGGCGCGCAATATAGCTCATATGACCGCAAATCTGCTGTCGAAAGGACAAGTTGCTTTAGTAGGGCGTACGTCAAAAGATAGTTTAGGGCTTTGGAAGATTCCTTTAGACGCCCTCAAATCCTCTGGTGTTAACATTGACTTTTTAACAATCGATGAAACAAGCAAGGAACTCCCAGGTATTGCTTTAATCGCGACAGATACGACTGGCGAGAGTAGAGTAACTTTTCTGCCAGGCGCTACCAAAAAGTTCAATAGGCGCGATATAGACGTAGCCGATATGTTGTTTAAGAATGTTACAGGAAACAAAGGTTACGTTGTTTTTACCTTAGAATGTCCATTTGATACACTTAGATATGCTATCCAAAAGGCCAACTCTCTAAACCTAAGTATAATTATTGATTGTGGAGGATTCTGCACCAACGTAAGGCCCAATGTTGTTAGAAGTATATTAGGTAAGGGGGTATTTTTTATTAAGCCCAACGCCTACGAGGCTCAGTGTATAACCGGCGTTAAGATAAGAAATTTTGCTTCTGCCCAAAAGGCTGCCAATATTCTAAGATCAATGGGCGCGCAAAATATTTTAATCACTGCTGGCAAAAAAGGGGCGTACCTTTTTACAAACAAGCAGCAGACTCATATAAGACCCCCTAAAATTTTAGGCAATAAAGATATCTTTGATTCCACAGGTTGCGGCGATCAAGCTTTGGCCGTTATCTGCGCTAGCTTAGTAAAAGGCGTCTCGATAGAAGAAGCAGCTAGGCCTGCGATATTGGCGGCAACATTACAGTTTTATAAGAGAGGTGTGCGGCCAATTACACGGCAAGAATTCATGAGGATCGAGTCTGCACAACAAAAAACAGCATTAAGCTTTGCATAACCGCGCAATAAAGTGTAGAATTCTACAGGTAATCTAAAAAGGTTAATATTGATGATAATTCACTTTATTGCGTCTTCTCAAAAGGCTGTCGCGAATATCGGTAACTATAGAGCAATCGTTCAGGCGATCCATGCGCAGGGTGCTATGCTGGCTGCTGACTGGGTCGAGCCAGCCTATCTTTATATGAAAGAAGGCCGCAAGGCAACACAAGAACATTGGGAGAGTACCTACCAGGAACATATCGAGGCACTTGCTCGTTCAGACATTGTCATAGCAGAGGTAAGTGACAGTAGTTTCGGTGCAGGTTTTCAAGTTGCAACCGCCATTCAACAAAAGAAACCAATCCTTCTGCTTATAAGAAAGAATAAAGCCGAAGAAGGCACGTTTAATGTCGGTGTAAACAATAGTTTTGTAAGTAAGAATTACTATGACGCAGATAACATAGAGTCTATAGTCGCTAAATTTATCAAAGACAACACAATTGAAACTAAAGATTTGCGTTTTAACTTTTTTATAGATCGTGAAATTTATAACTACTTACGATGGACGGCCTTGCGGACAGGAACAACCAAAGCTGAGATTCTACGTAAATTAGTTACAAAAGAGATTGAGAGAAAAAACGCAGATTAGGTGAGTGAAAGGATTTGATAAGAGGCATTATGAGGTCTTGTCACAATAGTTTTCATGTCTAATTTTTCGAATATGGTTTTAACTTTTTCGGTATTACTCGTAAGCGCGAAAAAGCCGGGTCCTACGGAAGAGAGCGACAAAATTTTAACTTCGTCATCTGTTCGCAAATGACGAAGTCTTTCTGCCAAATCGGTAATCCCAGGATACGCAAAGGTGCAGTTCTGGATACCTCCCATATCCCATCTATAATCAAAGATAAGCTCTTTAAGTGGTCGAAGATTGCCCTCTTGTGCTGCGGGTATGACTTGGTGTAATACTCTGTAAGCAATGGTCTGGCTATACTCTTTACCTACGCGCTTAAAACCATTGATATTATCGATTTCTGCTCTCATCATTGTCTGTGAGTCTGGATGCTTAAAATCTTTCGGTACTCCTATAACGACACTCAGATTTTCAGGTAAATCTTTTAAGTAAATAGGATTGGCAAGTCCCGCTATTATTACAAGCCCTCCTTCGAAATGACCACATGCGCCAGATCCGCCAATACACTGTACTGGCATCAGGCAATTGTCGGCACCGTCAATTTCTTCGCCATGGTTTTGAGCGCAGTAACGAATAAGCTGCATAGTTGTTAAGGGACATCCGTAAAGCTCGTTGATGGCTGTCGCAACTGAAGCGATAAGCGAACTACTCGAGCCTAGTCCACAGTGACGTAGGTTGACTTCGTCAATGACATCGATGTCTAGCCCATCATTCACCTCTAGAGCTTCTTGCATAATAAGAGCAGCGTGTCGTATAAGCGACGGTCTAGGTGACGTTTGACTGATGGTAATTTTATTAGAAGCTTTGTTTATCCGAACGCGGACTTTTTTGGTGATATCAACACTAAAATTTATTTGACCTGCAGGGTAAATAAGATTATTATTTTGGACAATTTGCGAGGGGTCGAGGGACATTGCTTCTAACCTTGAAGGGTAGTTTAAAATAATCTCACTCCCTATCGCACCTACCTTTCCTTTAGACTGGATAGGGTTAAAGATAGTTCCTACTTGAAAGGTGTTAAAATCGGTCTTTTTTCCGTGATATTCCATAAAACTGTAAGTTGACCTAAAAGGCCTACGGTAAATCCAAGCTGACGTTAAGTAATTTTACAGGCTAATTAAGCACCTGTAAGACTATAGCATTTCTTTTTTTTGTGTGCTAGTCTGACGTTTCTGTTTTAGGAAGTGGTAGATTGGAGAAACAATCGAAATTAATACGACGACTACGACAACCGGCACTATCAACAACTCCACATTCACCCCATGCGCCTGCAAAAATGCGCCACCGTAATAACCCAGGTAGGTGACAACGCTGGACCACAGGAGAGCGCCAACTACATCGTACACCAAAAATGTAATGTATGACATGTTGCCTACGCCAGTTACAACTGGGGCAAAGGTACGGACAACAGGTATAAAGCGGGCGATTAGTACAGTAATCGGCCCGAATTTTTCATAAAAGTTTTCGGCTTTGTGCAAATTTTCTTGTTGGAAAAGCAGTGAATTCGATTTAGTAAATAACTTGCGGCCAACGCGCCGACCAATGTAGTAGCCAATATTGTCGCCGGCGATGGCGGCTAGGGCAATTAATATAACGAGCGCGTGAATATTAACTTCGAGCACACCTTGCTGCGTCAAAAAACCGGCCGTAAATAACAGTGTATCGCCTGGCAAAAAGAACCCGATTAACATTCCTGATTCAGCAAAAACAATCCCTAAAATACCAAGCACGCCCATGGCGTGTACGGCGTCGGCCAAATTTATTCCAAATAGCATGCCCCCATTCTATCATGCTTAAGTGCGTTATCGTAGATCTGATATAATAAAAGTACATCTGATATGGAGGTATTGCATGGGTGAAAAAATTTCACTAGTAGCAGAAGACCGAACTGTTGTTGGTAAAAAAGTTAAGCAACTACGTAAACAGGGTTTAGTACCGGGCGTTGTATATGGGCACGATGTGGCAGCGAAGCCGGTGACTATACAGGCTGTGGCCGCTACCAAAGCTTGGCGTGCTGCGGGCAAGCACCACGTTATTGAGGTGACGATTGGCGGCAAAAAGCAGCTGACAATGATTAAGTCGGCTGATGTCGATCCGGTTAAGCATTCGCTGCGACACCTTAGTTTATTCGCTGTAAAGCAGAACGAAAAGGTTGAGGCTGAGATTCCACTTAAAGTCGCTGGTGAAGGCGAAACACCTGCCGAAAAAGCTGGTTTGGTTGTGCTAAAAGCGCTCGAAGCCATACAGGTACAATCGCTGCCCGCCGCTCTGCCTGACTTTTTGGAAGTCCCCGGCGACAAATTAGTTGAGCCTGGCGATCATTTAACTGTGGCCGACATCATGCCAATCAAGGGCGTCGAAATTTTAACCGATCCAGAAGTCGTCGTCGTTAGTGCATATGAGCCAAGCGCCTTGGCTGCGCAAAATGAGAACGCTGCGGGTGAGGCTACCGAGGGCGAGGAGCCAGAAGCGGAGGATAGTGTCGAGGAAAACGATGAACATGCCGATAATAGTGAAGGCAGAGAAAAGTAGATGACTTTAACTCTACATTTTAGAAAGTAAGAAGTCTAAGGTGATCAAGTCCGAGCAATGCGACCTCAACATCGGTCATACGACCAGAGCGAACTATTTTTAAGAGGTCAGGTATGCTAACTAGTTTAACGTTCAGAAATTCACTGTCGTCAAGCTGCTGGTCGCTAATTCGCTTGCAATTTGTTGCAACGAAACAACTGCGTTCCATCGTTGCATAAGCATCATCAAAGCAGTTAGTGACAAACTCCACGTTACCTTCATAGCCAGTTTCTTCACGAAGCTCACGAGTAATAGCTTGCTCGCGTGTCTCACCTTTGTCTACATAGCCGCCAGGCAGTTCGTTTAATATAGTATTCGGCCCGGGACGAAATTGCTCAACTGTTATAACCTTGTCATTTTCTGTTAGTGCCAAGACGCAAATGGCAGGACGGGTAAGTTTAATATAGAAGTTTTTAGTTCTTCCATTGGGTAATTCGTAGGTACGTTCTTCTATTTGCATGAAGTTGTCAAAAACAACTTGAGATTTTAGCAGTTTCCAGCTATCCATTATAGTATTTCTCCTCTAGTAAAGGCCGTTACGATTATAGAGCTCGAATGTGTTTATATAATAACATCCCATCAAAGTCTGTTGTGTCAACCACGAAATCAGCAACTGGAGCATTGGCTCGTAAATAATTTGTATGTGGCGCATCCACGACTTTGTATCTCATTTGTAAAAAATCATCGGGTAAGCGTGGCGCGCCTTCGGGTTTTTGTCGCTCTCTTTCTAATACCCTTTTTAGCAATAGGGTATTCCTGTCGTGGACATCAACTCTGATTTTAATGTCAAAGAAATCCCCGTGGTATGTATGTATGCCTACTCCCTCGGTGATTATTATGCTCCCCGGTTGGATAATGATACTTTGTACACTGTCTTTAGTTCCGATGTGACGATTATAGGCGTGTGGAATTAATAAAACTTGGGAATGAGTGCTATGGGCGGCAATACCCTTTGCGCATAAAACAGTTTCTCTGTATCGCTCTTGCTCCCATGCGGACGCGCTGTAATCGGCAATGCCTAAACGTTGTTCTACGATAGCCTCATTGACATTCTTTCTTGTCTCTCGCCCCATCAAAAAATAGTCGAGAGGAATAAATGTAGTAGATGTACCCTGCCTTTCATAGAAGGCTATTAATGCGCTTGTTAAAGAAGTTTTACCCCCGTTGGTTGGACCGTCAATGGCTATCACCGAGGCCGCCTCGCTTGCTGCTAAGTAGCCACAGATAGTATCGTATGAGGAGTGAGGAGTGTGCAACAATTCATATTGGCCGTGTTGCAAATAGGCATGTAAAGTAGCGCATCCCGTCGCGGCGGTATAGCCTTTACTAAGAAATGACTTCATCTTTAAGCCCTTCATACACCTTATTTAGATAGTAAGTCCCTATAATATAAGACGCTAGTGCCGTCGCTGTGGTGTTATCGGTGTAGAGCCGAAAGGGAATATCGGCTAAGAAATGTGTGGCCGCTGCGAAAGCAATACGCTGTTGCCAATAGGGCTCACGGCTAATAACGTTTGTCCTAAAGATTTGGTTATGGGCTAACAAATTGAGGAATTCGCTGTGCAGCTGCCGAGATATCTGTGGTATTTGTTCAAAATGAACGACAAAGTTCCCCTGACTCTTCATAGCTACCATTGGTTCCTTGCTAATAACAAATTCCCCGAATCCTCCCAAAGTAAACGCGAGCTTTGCGTAATCGTAGAGTGGATCCCAATTACCAATATGACCTCTAGGGTCGATTAATCTAATATTTTGGGTTTTCCTTTCAAAAACAGTGTTCAAGAATGTTAGGTCTCCATGAAAACAGAAAGCTTCAATGCGCGGCTTAAGCAAATCTCTTAACCGTTCATTTTTCAGTAAATCACTAAGGATTAAATGTGGCGCCGTATATTGTACGTCGTTGATGGTAATTACGTCTTGAACAGTCAACACTTCCTCAATAGGTCTTAGTCGGGAAAATGATCGCTCCACATAGTAGGCGTCAAGGTTGCCGTATGGATTTATTGCAGGTTTACAGTTTTTAAGCACACTGTCGGAAAGACAGCCAATAAAACGTACAACGCTATCGCGGTATTCGTTAATGGGTAAATCGCCATCCTTTATGGATTGGTAGAAGTTTTTGCCGTCCAGATATTCTATAGTCTCAGACGAAAAAGTTTCGTCCGTTTTTGCGTCCACAAGACGTGGATACATAGATGCAAGCTTTGGCTTATGCTTAGAAATGTATTGATAGTATTTAATTTCGTTAGCAACCTTGGCGATCCCATTGCCCTCAACACCGTCATAAATAGCAACCTTACGAACCTTCTTGACTCTATCCGTGCCAGCTACTATACAAAGATGTGCCGTCGAACTACCCTTGAGCGTTTGTATAATCTGTTCGCCTGGTTTAAGAAAATCTTGCAAGGAGCGGCCATCTTTCATTTGGTGATAAGTTTGTTCTTTGTGCCAGCGCAAAGTTGCAGAGAAGCCGTCTTTAAAAGGTGTAGGCTTGATAATATCAGTAAGCGCAGAAATTGCAGGTAAAACAGGATATTCCGGTCGTTGCCTTTTAGAGATTGATGCGGCCGTAAGCTCTCCATATGCTGTTGGCGTAGCGTGAATGATCATATCTGCCAAGTCTTGCGTCTCGATCGTCTCATCTGATTTACAATCGAATGTCTCTCGCAGATCCTTCTCTATAATGGTATTTATAAGAGTGTTGATGTCGTTCGAGTATACAAAATCTCTTTTCTCTTTTGGATATATAATGTTATGTCCAATTAGGCGACCTTGTATCATTCGTGGTATTAGACGAGGATTGTCATATCCGGGACCGTAAGCGTTAGTTATGCGGAGGGTCGCAGAATTTGGCATGCTGTTTATTATGGCTTCACCGAGGTACTTTGACAAAGCATAGCCATTGTACTCACCGAATGGAAATTGCGAATTTTGTTGAATGAATGCCTGAGCTAACATGCGCAGATCATAGAGCTTGCCATTATGAGTAAGATATTCTTGGCAAAATTCAACAAATCTACTACGGAGACTGTTTAGCTCATGTTCATTTTTTAGTTCGTATATCATTTCTGTGGAAATATAGATCATCTTGGGAGCACCAGTGTGCATTGTCGCGATCGCTAGCGCCCCTGTGAGCATTGCGTTCACGGCTATTACTTCTTCGAGGTTATACAGGTCTGAATTAAGCAGGGCAGCGCAGTGCACGACTACGCTGTCTTTTACAAAATCATTTAAGAAAGACGTGGCGTATTTAAGATCGTCGTCAAAAGAAAATGGCTCGATTTTTTTAAAAGTAGTATAGCCACCTTTCCTAACTAAGGCCTTAACTTCGTCCTTGTTGCTCAGGCTATTAAGATAGCCCCTGCCAATATTACCTGTAATACCGGTAATTGCTAGTCTCATTTTTGTACCTCTTTGAGAATGAAGTTTCCTAACTTTTTTGGGTCAGGAATGTAAGTTGTATGTTCTGGTAATCGTGCTATCATATCTTCTGTCATATCATTGCCGACTACCACTGGGTAGGCGAGCCCTTCCAGGGTTAGCATAGGCTCGTCGTTATGGTCGTTCCCGACAGCCATGGCTCGAGATAAGTCGATGCCTCTCATGTCGGCAATAATTTGCATCGCAGTTCCCTTATTGGGACCATCAGGCATAAAATTAACTGTTGTCCCTCGTGAGTAAAATGTAATCTCTGGTAACTCTTGTAGATCATCTTCATATGTACGACACGTAATCATGCAGGGGTTATGGTGCTTAATTTCTCGGTATAAGTCCCTTTTGCTACTTGTGAAGACGATTGCATTATGTGAGTAGGTGCTACGCAAACGTTCAGCTTCAGCGCCGTCCGGTGACCACAGTAACGTTTTTGCGCGTGGTTCTTGCGGATGGAATGCTACGTATCTAAGCCCTTCCAGTTTGTCGATAAAGTCGCAAACAGTCGCCTGTTCCCCAGGAGACAAAGCGTGATAATACAAATTTTCATATGTTTCGCCGTCAACAATTCGTGCTCCGTTTTCGAGCGCTACTGGCATTTCGGGTGAGACCGCCAAAGAAGGGTTTTGCGAAATAGCTTCCCAGAAACGAGGATAACCTCGTGCGGTAACTACAGTTTTGGCGAATTCCGGCCTTGCATCCAAAGCATCACGTAGCCCTTCGTATGCGTGACCATGTTCGTCTATGGTTGTTTTGTCTAGATCAAAAAATCCGGCTTCAATCATTGTTCTAACTCGTACAATTGCATATGGTTAGCTTCATCATCTTTACCCTCTGCTCGCAGTTGCTTTATCCTACTTGAAGATGCTGGCGCACAGTCATAAGGCAATTCCTCTACTAAAGTTATTTTCGTCCCAAATTGGTCTGTCACGTAATCTATGCCATTGTCGAGTACCGCTCGATCATTAGATTGACGGTGTACAACGTAAGCGTGCATTTTTGGATCAGAGAACCGAGCTGTAGCTTTAGTTGTAGGATTGCCTTGTTGTATTGCGCTTACATCAAGTAGTAATTTATCGCTGCCAGTAAGCCATCTATACTCGTCGTCTCCGCTTAACGTTGCCAACAAATCCATTTGGATCGGATATTTTTCAGCAAGACCAACCCCGCCCGGAACATCAATTTGAGTTATCCTAGTGTTATCTAGTAGTGAACTTTTGTAAAAACCTTCCTCGGCTGCAGCGTAACGATCTTCATACGATGCATCAAAGCTTTTCTTACGGGGGTGTTGCTCCATTACCTGGAGCAACGCACTTGAACTTTCGCCTGCCGATATAAGGGCGGATTGTACGGCAATACGATGCCCAATATGTTGCGGATCAAACGTGCCTAAGTACTGAATAAAAGGACGGTGAGTGTGCCATTCTTCTAGACCCTTTCTGTTGTCTAGGATTAGATCAGCAATTAAGGCCAAATGGCCGAGACGAGTTACGAATTTAGGTAATGCTTCTATTGCCGCAGCATTACCTTCGGCGGCGACCTCTGCAAAATCATTGAAATATCTTGTTTTGTACGTGTCGGGTGTGTTGTGGCTTACTCCATCTATAACGGTAGTTCTCAACGCTTCGGCAAATCCAACCAACACGTCAGGGCGAGCAATGGAAAGAACACTTGGTGAACGACCTTGTTGTAAATCCTCTATAATTTGTGAGATAGCAGAACTAAAAGCATGCCGGCCAAGCTTGATAAGCAATTCTTCTTGAGGAGTTGGCCTCACGTCTACATTATAAGCGCGCTCCCTACTTATCAACGCGTCTGTTGAGTTTTGAATTTTATCCATTGAAACTCATACTCCTCCGTGGATAATCTTTTTACCTCAGTTTTACGGTTTACTAGTATGTATGTCCGTCTTTGTCGGAGACAGCGGCATCGTAGTAGTATTTCGTTCCCCGTGTCAATAGCAGGACCTGTGGAAAACTATTCCTCTATAAACCCACCCGACTGATGCGCCCAAAGCTGTGCGTAAATGCCGTCATGTTGCAACAGTTCGGTGTGTGAGCCTTGCTCTTTTATAACGCCGTTTGCCAGCACGACTATGCGATCCATGTGCTGGATGGTGCTTAAGCGGTGGGCAATGACGATGGTGGTCCGGCCTTTAATTAACTCCTTAAGGGCGTCTTGGATGAGTCGTTCGCTTTCGCTGTCGAGTGCGCTGGTGGCTTCGTCGAGCAGCAAAATTGGCGCGTCTTTTAAGATTGCGCGAGCAATGGCAATGCGCTGGCGTTGGCCGCCGCTTAATTTAACGCCGCGTTCGCCAACCATGGTGTCGTAGCCTTTGGGTAGGTGGTCTATGAATTCGGCAGCGTGGGCGCGTTTGGCGGCAGCGGCAATTTGGGCATCGGTTGCGTTGGGGTTGCCGTAGGCAATGTTTTCGCGGATGGTTCGGTGGAACAGCAGTGGTTCTTGCGGCACGTAGGCAATGTGGCTGCGCAAATCGCTTTGGCGGATCTTGCTGATGTCTTGACCGTCAATCAAAATTGCGCCTTTGTCGATGTCGGCGAATCGCAGCAATAATTTGGTCAGCGTTGTTTTGCCGGAGCCAGATTGCCCGACTAAGCCGACCTTTTCGCCCGGCTTTATGTGTAACGTAAAATCGGTAAACAACGGGTCGTCTTTGGCATCGCTGTGGCTAAAGTCAAAGTGGTCCATGGTGATTTCGCCGCGTGGCACAGTAAAAGGTTGCGGGTTTGTCGGGTCTTGCACCTCTGGCTGACGGTGTAAAATCTCGGTCATTTCTTCGGCGTCGCTAAAGTTTTGTTCTAGGCCACGCGTAATAGAACCAAGCCCCCACAGCGAAGCTATAAGCTGCAAAATGTACACTTGCACCAACAGCAACGTACCAACTTGGACGTGCTGTTGCATGACGGCATAAATTGACAACACAAGTATGGCAAATTGCAAGCCAGTCATCATAAGCGCGGTAATGCTGCCATTACGGATGGCGCGACGCCAGGCGCGGAATTTTTTAACAGCGCGGTCGTTTGATTTTTCAAAATATGCAGCGCCTTCGTTGCTTTCGCGCGCGAACGATTTTATGGTGGCTACGTTAGCAATACTATCGGCTAATTGCGCCGTCAGCGCCGTATCGGCTTTGGCGGCGATCCGCGACAGCTTGATACGTTTGCGCGTAAGGGTAATGTTGAGCCAGACAAAAAATATCGTCCAGGTAAACAGCGCCAAGGCAATAACTGGCGACAAAAACAGTAATACGATTATGGCAACAATAAACTTAACAAGTGTTTCGAGCGCTTGGTTAAGCAAAATGTCGGTAATCGCCACAAACCCGCTCGAAAACCGGTTAGCTTGGTTTACCAGCGCACCACTAAAACTATTATTGTGGAAGTCAAGACTTTGTTGCAAAAGCCAGTTAAACGTTTTGTTTTCGAGATTTTGCCGCACCTTGGTTTGCAAGCGAACAATAAGCGACAAACCACCAAAAATAAACGCCTGCCCAATCACACCAACAACAAGGAAGGCTACCAAAAATGGCGTAAAATCCGCCCAGTTGTTTGTGCCATGTTGGGCATTTTGCACAAGTTTATTAATAGTTTGAGCGGCAATAAGCGGCAAGATCATTTCTTGCAGGGCGATGCCAATTGGCCAGCATACAAGCATGCCGGTTAGGTGCCAGGGGTAGCGCTTGCTTTCGCGCAAAAAAATACTGATTGTCTTACGTGTTGTTCCCATAATTAAAACTCTTAAAATGTTTGTTTGTGATAACAAGGCGCTCAGCCTTGGCAAGCATAGCGGACTGGCTCGTCCAGTCGTATTACAAATAGTATACCCGAACGAGCGGGCAAAGCGCAAGTCTTATGGTATAATATGGGTCGATGCAAAAAATCCTGCTTTACTATAAATTTGCGCCATTGGCCGACCCCGAAGCTGTTAGGCTGTGGCAAAAAACGTTGTGCGAACATCTTAGTTTAAAGGGGCGGATTTTAATTTCTAACCATGGCCTAAATGGCACGGTTGGTGGCGATATTGACGACCTAAAGGCATACGTAAAAGCAACCAAAAGTTACGCGCCAATGAAGGGGATTACGTTTAAGTGGTCAGATGGCGCTCGGGATGATTTTCCGCGCCTGAGTGTCCGCGTCCGGCCAGAAGTCGTGACCTTTGGCGTGCCCGACGAAATTAAAGTGGATGACCACGGCGTGGTCGGCGGCGGCAAACACTTAAGCCCAAAGCAAGTGCACGAACTCGTGGCCGAACGTGGCGACGACGTAGTCTTTTTTGACGGCCGCAACACCTACGAAGCCGCGGTGGGCAAGTTCAAAAACGCCGTCGTGCCCCAAACGCGCACCGCGCGTGATTTTTTAGACGACCTGGCAGGCGACAAATATAATGACATCAAAAACAAACCGGTCATCACGTATTGCACTGGCGGCGTGCGCTGCGAAGTACTCAGCGCGTTAATGAAAAACCGCGGTTTTACAGAGGTCTACCAAATTGACGGCGGCATTGTAAAATACGGGCAAGAATATGGCGACGACGGGCTATGGGAAGGCTCGCTGTACGTTTTTGACAAGCGCATGCGCCAACAATTCTCGGACCACACCGCAGACATTGGCGAGTGCGTGCACTGCCACACCAAAACTAGCAACTACGAAAACTGCGTCGTCAAAAGCTGCAACAATTTGGTGCTGATTTGCGAAAACTGCGCCACCACTAAGCAAGCCTGTTCGGCCAAATGTGCCGCGCAATTTGTGGCCGCATAGCGTATACTTAAGGGTATGGAACAACTCGCAAGAAGTCTTAAAAGTATACAAGTTGGCTTGGTGCTGCAGTTTTTGCTTGGCCTGGCTTTGGGTACGTTAGCGCCGTACGATGCTACAAGTAATGAACTGCCTTCGCCGCAACATAATGTGTTGCTTATTGCGCATATTGTCGTCGCGTTTGGGCTGCTTATTAACGCTGTTTTAATCATGGTGCGTGCCACCAAACAACCTGGCCGTCGCTGGACGGTAATTGGTT
Organism: Saccharimonas sp. (SeqCode); assembly: GCA_035478375.1. Taxonomy (GTDB): domain Bacteria; phylum Patescibacteriota; class Saccharimonadia; order Saccharimonadales; family EFPC-124; genus DASTDY01. The sequence goes on from DATIJQ010000057.1 coordinate 30,888, forward strand.
GGGCCGGTTTGGGTAGTGTTATTGTAGCCTTGGCCGGTGGCGTACTGACTATAACCACTGTTTGGAGTGAATTCTTTACGTTTGTTATGGGACTTGGTTTTATAGTCGCGCTTGTTATATATGCCTACGCATTAACCAGTGCGCGTTCGGCCCTGCCACGCTCCACAAAGTGAAGCGCAAAAGGGGAGCCAGCATTTACGCAGCTGGGTAATTAAAGCCGGATGGCTTTGCGGTCCGCGGGTTACATTTTACTTATGGCGAGGCCATCACGCGCGGCACGCCACATGCGTTCCCCTTGTTGGCCGAACCAACTGATGAACAGCGAGCGTAGCCAGTGGCCGTAATCGCCGTTGCGACGCGCCGACTGTTCGGCAAGGAACGCATGTGCTCGCCGCTGTTGCTTGTTGCCCTGAGCGTCGGCAAGGAGCGCTTGAGTAAGGAACAAACCACGGTAAGCGGCCTGACGGTCCGCTGGCTTTTCGACAGCGAACAATCTTAGCGCAATACCAAAGTGATCGGTCCCATTGGGGCAATCACCAGTCTCTATTATTAACCGGTGTGCGATGGCCAGTTGGTGGCGTACGCGGGGTGCAAGATCTTCTGATGCCTCAGACTGTAACTTGTCGAGATCCCTGATGATGTGGTGAAAAATCGAGTGCGACCTGGCCAAATCGGACGTGTCGCCAAGCCGTGCGGCCCGAGTCCTCGAACGCTGTAAATCGCAAAGGACTTCGAGCTTGCAAAGTTCACCTTCTTGCCCTGGGGGCAGGCATTCTAACGCTTTTTTAAAACTGCGCCGCGCGCCACTCAGTGAGTCCGCGTACAGCTTGCGCCACCGCGGGTTGGCGCGTACGTACCACAGTGATTCGGCAATCTCGCTCAGCAAGACGCCGGTTTGGTGGAAGTCGTGCCAGTCGGCGACTCCTCCTTCGATACGCTCGCGGTACGCTGCCAACGCACCAAATACATTGTGACGCAACTGTTTGCTTTCGGCGTCGGTGATGGCTCCTCCTTGTACCGGTGGACGACTATTTTTGTAACATTTTGGTGCTATTCGTGTCAAGCGTTGGGCTATTGACATTATCCGTTATTTATAGTATTGTATTTAGACTGTCGGACGACAGCAGAGCCTACCGAGGAGTACATAAGATGTTGAGGAAGTTTGCGCTGGCCATCGCCACGCTGTTCGCCGCCATGTTCGTCATCGCGCCGGCCGCCACCGCGGCGCCGGACCCGACGGACAACGGCCCGCTGGCCAACTACACCGTCGTCACCGACGTGCAGAAGCTGGCCGGCGGCCATCGACGTGATCTCGGCCGACGGCAAGGTCTGGTGCCCCGCGCACAACACGCAGGGCCCGGACAACCTCGTCGACATGATGGCTGCGGTCAAGGACGTGATGGCCGGTCTCACGAAGGTCGCTTGGAACAAGGACATGTTCGGCCCCTACTGGGTCACCGGATCGTTCTCGGTGGGCGGTGCCAGCACCAACTACCAGCTGCACTGCTACACCTCCACCAACCCCAACTCCTGACGGCTCCGGCCCCGGGCGCACCCGCGCGCTCGGGGTCACGACCCCTGTTTATTGCCACACGGCAATTTTTTTATGCTCAAATATCGTATACAATAATACGTGGTAATGAACAAAAAACTCGAAGCCAAGTTAAAAACGCTGCCCAATCAATCTGGCGTGTACTTCCACAAAAACGCCAAAGGGCAGATTATTTACGTTGGCAAAGCGGCGGTGCTTAAGAACCGGGTGCGGCAATACTTCCAAGAAAGCCGCCAGCGCGACGCCAAAACAGATGTGCTGGTGAGCGAAATTTACGACACCGACTGGATTGTAACCGAATCCGAAATCGACGCGCTGTTTTTAGAAAGCGAAATGGTTAAGCGCTACAAACCGCGCTACAACATTTTGCTGCAAGATGACAAATCGCAACTTTTTGTACGCATTAATATGAAGGACCCGTACCCTTATATAAGTTTTACGCGCCAGCCGCAAGATGATGGCGCCGATTATTTCGGGCCATATTACAACGGTTACGCGGTCAAAAAAGCGCTACGGTATTTGCGCAAAATTTTCCCCTATTCAACCCATGCGACAATGCCGCCGCGGGTTTGTTTGCAGTACCATTTGGGTTTGTGCCCTGGCGTCGAGGAGCAAAAAATTACCAGCACCGACTATAAAAAGACGCTGCGCAAATTAATGTTGTATTTAAAAGGTGAGCGCGTAAAGCTTATTATTCAGCTCGAGAGTGAGATGAAGGTTGCCGCCGCCCACCATGATTTCGAAACCGCAGCCAAACGCCGCAACCAGATTTACAACTTAAAAGAATTGCAAAAGCAAATTTTGTTTAGCGACCGCGAATTTATGGATATCAGTAAAGACCAAGCGCTGGCCGGGCTCGATAAA
>DATIJQ010000058.1:0-1928 GCA_035478375.1 Saccharimonas sp. (SeqCode)
CGCGCAAAAAGATGCGACTGCGTGCGCCACAATTCGCGCAGCAGGCAGTGATATTGATAGTAAGTATCGGACGTTAAACGCGGCACCGGTACATGCTCCAGATTACACTTTTAGCTTCGCATACTGTACCGGTAAGTCAAGTAGGTGAAGTATTTAAACCTACGTCACTAGTAGTCGACTCTTGCGATGACACGTAAACATGTCGTAGTAAACAAAAAGCCGTCCCGATGCAACGGAACGACCTCTGTTATTTTTCGCCCAAAACGGACATATGGTGCTGGGAGAGGGAGTCGAACCCCCGAAGACATAAGTCGTCTGATTTACAGTCAGATGCGTTTGACCACTTCGCTATCCCAGCCTGGAGCCGACAGAGGGATTCGAACCCACGACCCACGGTTTACAAAACCGTTGCTCTACCAGCTGAGCTATGTCGGCGTGTGCCGACAAAAGTTACCGGCTACTCACAAAATACTACCTAATTTCATCTGTTTTTGCAATACCGTGACCGCGGTCAGTGCTATAATTAAGGCATGGATATTGCAACTGGCTTTACTGCACTCGTTATTTTTATCGTTAAAATTATGGTCTGGATTGCATTGGTGGCGCCAATGGTCGGCCTGCTTATTGCCCACGCGCTTAATGTAGTGCCAGACTTTTGGCCATTTAACCAAATTATTTTTGTGCACTAATTTACATAACCACTTTGCGTGGCTGGCGAATTTGGCGCGGCGCGGCTTGTGGTACAATGATTTTTTCGACTTTTTTGCGGATGGTTTCGGCGAGTTCTACGTCACCAACACGTTCGTAGGCATCGGCTAAAATGCGGAGGCTTTGGGGATTTGGTTCAAGCTCGACGGCCTTTTCTAGTGCGGCAACCATTTTTTTATGGTCACGTAGTTTTTCTTGCACTTTGGCGTAAGCGATGTAGCGTGCAGCCAGGCCGCTTTCCATTTCGATAGCTTGCTCAAACGCAATCGCCGCCTTTTCGTATTGGCCGGTTTCGTAATAAATAAGGCCGACGTTGTGCAGGCTACTGGCGCTTGGTTCCAAACTTTGGGCAATTTCAAAGCACTCAATGGCGTCATTAAAAGCGCGCTGGCGAGCATACAAAATGCCGAGTCGGTTGTAGGCGGCGGCGTTGCGTTCGTCGACACGCAAAATTGTAAGCAGGGCCTTTTCGGCGTTGAGGTATTTTTTGTCACGCAAACCTTCTTGGGCGATTTGCCAAAGCTTGTCTAAGCGTTCGGTGATGCGGGTTGGTAATTGTTCGGCTGGTGACTCACTCGTATCGTTAAAAAACAACCAGATAGTCAGCGCACCAAATCCTACTAACAGTAGTAATGTATACATATATCACACTTATTATAGCACTAATTTCGGGCAAACAAGGCAGTTAGCTGGGCACGCGGGTTGCCATTTTGGGCGAGTCTAGCGAGTGCCTGCTCAATAGCGTCGGCAAAATCAAGTAAACCATCAGCCGGCGAGCGCAAAAGCTGCACATACAACATGCGGGCCATTGCTTCTAGCAGCGCAATGGCATCTTCGCGGTTTTTAGCTAGGCCGCCAAGGGCAGCAAGACGTTCAAAACTCGGCGCGGCGAGCAAGTTTTTGGCGTGCGACATAAGGTGCGTGTAATGCGCAAGGGTTTCGGGCTCATCGCGCAATCGCACACACATGCCAGGTCGACCGTCGGCAATAAATAAAAGCTGCGCGAGTGCTTGCGGCCTGTGGTCTGCGCCGGCCACCAACTGCTCCATCGCTGTTTTGTTGAGGCGTGGCAGCTGCACCATTTGGGTGCGTGATGTTATGGTGGCCAACAGCGCATCATCAGTTGGCGCGGTTAAAATAAAGCTTACGCCAGGTCGCGGTTCCTCGAGCAATTTTAAAAAGGCATTTTGTGCCTCCATGCCCATTGCTTCGGCGTGATC
>DATIJQ010000059.1:0-23345 GCA_035478375.1 Saccharimonas sp. (SeqCode)
GCCAAAACGGCATCGTGTTCGGTCGCGAGTGTGACCACGCTGCCAGGGGTTGCACGCAGTACACCGTGAACTGCTAAGTTAATCGATTCTGTAGCACCGGCTGTAAAAATAACTTCGGCCGGTTTGGCGCCAAGCCAATGCGCCACTTTTGCCCGCGCTTCTTCGAGCTGCTGGCGGACTTGTTTAGCGGCGAGGTACGAACTCGACGGATTATAAAAATCATCACTAAAAAACGGCCCCATAACAGCAAATACCCGTGGGTCAACAGGGGTGGCGGCGGCATAGTCAAAATACAGCGGCTGCGTCATATTTTTATTGTAACCGAAACGGCGGCACGGCGCCTCTTACTGTTGCATTGCCAACGGCTGGCCGGTAATGGGGTCACAGTGGTACACATCGCGGATAACGTGTTCGCGGTATAAGCGGGTGGCCATGGCGAAATTGCGCAGTTCTTCGCCTTCGACAACTTCGTACGGTTGGCCGTCTTGGACTTTTAAGATGCCGTTAGGGTGAATTTCGTAGCGCGTGGTGACGCTGGCCATTTTGCCTTTGGCGTCGGGCCATTCTTCGAACCAAATCCAGGTGTGTTCATCGAGGCAAAAAAACTCGCGGCGGTGCCCTTTTGGTAACGCACCAAACAGCTGCGCGCCAATTTTTGATTCCATACGGATTAAATCGCGGCTAGTAAACTTTTTACCACGACCAAGCGGGGCAGCTGGTTCGCTACCGGTAATGAGCTTGGTGAATGCGTTGGTGAATTTGCCCATAGTATTTATGCTGCGGCCCAGTAATTACGGTAAGTGGTTACAGCGTCGGCAGAGCGCGTCGCTTCGTCTATCATTTCTTGTTTGTTGCTGTAGAACCGTACTTCGGGTTCGGCTGGCTGCTCGGCGTTTGGAGCGGGTCGTAGCTCAATAACATCAGCAGCCGGGGTAGCGAGTTCGGCGGCGCGGGTAGCCTCTAGCGGCGCTTGCAAGTTGCCGTGATGCGTAAAGTTAGCTGTTTGCTCGAACTCTGGCTGTTCTAGCTCGGGACGCCGGTATTGCGAAGGGTCGTCCGGCTCGACGTACGATTCGATTTCAGGCGGAAATGCCGAAGCGAATTTGCCCTCAGCCTCAGCAAAATAACTACTGTCAGTTGCAGTGTTAAGCATGGTAAAACATCCTCGTTAGTGTAAGGTTTGTTTTAAAGACTGTTTATTTAATTAAGATTAAAGAGTGTCTGCGCGTTTTGCGTGGTGAGTTTTGCGATTTGGGCGATAGGTTCGCCGCGTAAATCAGCCAAAAATTTTGCCACCAGCGCAACATTCGCGGGCTCATTTACTTTACCACGAAGTGGTACGGGGGTCAAGAAGGGCGCATCAGTTTCTAGTAGTAATTTTTGCAATGGGATTTGGGCAACCATCGCCTGTTGGGCATGATTGTTCTTAAAAGTTGTAATGCCATTAACGCCAATATATAAACCGCGAGCCAACGCTTTCTCGAGGTGAATCGGCGTATCGGTAAAACTATGCATAACGCCGCGCAGGTTTTTGTAGCTATCAAAAATTGGCCAAAAATCGTCGAGCGCATCGCGGACGTGGAAGATTAACGGCAAATTATGCTGTAGCGCTAATTCAATTTGGGACCGCAGCGCCACGATTTGGTCGGTTTTGGTCGATAAGCTGTAGTGGTAATCTAGGCCGCACTCGCCGATGGCAACAATCTTTTGCTCGAGCGGGTTAGTTACCAACGCCGCCAAGGCGTCGAGCGCCGTCGCGCCACCTTTAGCGTCGTGCGGGTGCAAGCCAATGCTTGCCCAGCAATGTTCGCGGTCTTGCACAAATTCAGTGGCTTTTGCGCTGTCGCTAACAGTAGTCCCAACACAGATTAAACGTGTCACGCCAGCGGTCGCGGCGCGGGTAATCATTGCCTCGGCGCTGGGCTCACCGGCACTCGCCCACATTGGTTCGCTGACGTCTTGAATGTGGCAATGGGTATCAGTGAGCTGCATCGGTTTGCGGCGCTATGGGCGCTGCCTTTGGCGCAGTTTTAGGGTCTTGCGTGTGCTGGTAGATTTTAGGGAACAGCACGCCGGCATATTTTTTGACCGTGCCGCCTTCAAAAATATGCGTGATTGTTTCGGCGGTTGTTGGCAAAAACGGCCACAACAGATCAGCGATTTGTTGCAAACTGCCGGCAGCGTAGGCTAAAACTTCTTGCAGGTGCTCGGCGTTTTCGGGATTTTTGGCAATTTGCCACGGTTTGACTTCTTCTAAATAAATGTTGAGATTGCGGACCATAACCCAAATGGCGTCAAGCGCGCGGTCCAAACGCAGCGCGGTCATTTCGTCTACAAAGGCACGGTCGTCGTGTTTTGGCCGCGGCAAATCGCCGATGACGCCTTGTTGGTAGCGATTGATCATGGCTGATATGCGTTGGACTAGGTTGCCGAGTTCGTTGCCGAGTTCGTTGTTATAAGCATTCTCAAACTTTTCCCACGTAAAATCACCATCATCAATTGTTGGCACGTGACGCAAAAAGTAATATCGAAAAGCGTCGACGCCGTAAGTGGTAATAATTGCAAGCGGGTCAACAACATTGCCTACGCTTTTGCTCATTTTGGCGCCACTGGTCAGTACGTGGCCATGCACTAACAACGTTTTTTGTAATGACAAATCAAGGCCAATGAGCATGGCCGGCAAAATTGCAGCGTGGAATCGCAAAATATCTTTGCCGCCAACCCACACATCAGCTGGCCAGAATTTGGCGAAATTAGTGCCGTCTGGGTAGCCCAAAACGCTTAGGTAGTTCATGAGCGCTTCGAACCACACATACATAACCTGATCGTCGTCGCCAGGCACCGGGATTCCCCAGGTTAACTGCTTTTTAGGGCGCGAAATACTGATGTCGTTAAGACCTTCTTTTATAAGCTGCAAAATCTCGTTTTGGCGAAAGGCGGGCACAATTTTAAACTCGCCGGCGGTTAGCGCCTGCTGGATTTGGTCGCCAAAAGCACTCAACTTAAAGTAGTAATTTTCTTCGCTGAGTTTTTGGTATGGCGTTTTGTGGTCGGGGCAGACACCATTGTTGGCGGTGGCCTGCTGGTCGGTCACAAAACTTTCGCAGCCAACGCAGTACCAGCCTTCGTAGGTGCCTTTGTAAATATAATCTTTGAGCTGTGTCCAGATGAGTGTAGCGACCTTTTCGTGCTCGGGGCTGGTGGTCCGAATAAAACCAGTGGCCTGAATATTAAGCTTTTGCAAAAACTCCTGCCACTGCGGCACTAAACTGTCGACGTAAGCTTGTGGCGTCACGCTGGCTTCTTTGGCTTTTTGGAAGATTTTGGTGCCGTGCTCGTCGGTGCCAGTCTGGAAGAACACTTCTTCGCCCTGCTGTTTATGGTAGCGTGCCAAAACGTCGGCCAGCGTAAAATCAAGCCCGTGGCCAATATGCGGCGCGGCATTTAAATATGGGATTGCGGTAGTTATATAGAATTTCTTCACGGTTTAAACCTTTACTTAGATGATAACAAAAATGCGTGGGTATAAAAAATTAGTCGCGCGCGGGGCGCATCATCATCTGGGCATGGCTGTTGTAAAACCGTGGCATAGTAAGATTATTTTAACACTGGTGGCGTAAGCTGTCAAAGTCTGCAATAATAACGGTTGGCCTTGCCTATACTCGTAAGGATTAGCGTGGAGACCATAACCGGTCCAGAGCTTGCCGAACTACTGAGCGTTACCTTAAACAATCTGTTTTATTGGGAATGCGCGGCGTTACTAGAACCCATTGAGGCCCCTGGTCCTACAACTTATACCATACAGGCGGTTGATGCCTTTTTGGCCACTCGCGAACATACATTTGCGTCGCCACTTACGGTAGCGGCATTGCAAAGTAAGGGTAAAGTTGTTACTCGGGGAGTAGCTGCGATTACATTAGGTATCAACACCAGCACTATCCATTATCGTGCAAAAGCGGGCACTGCAAATTTTGTTATCCTCCCGCTCTCTAGCGCAAAGTCCGAAAAGCGCTTTGGTGTTTTTACCCCTGTTAAAAATGACCGAGGGCCTACAGCAAGATTGCAGCAAGCGACCGAGCTGCTTGATCCGCAGACGCCAGTTACAGACACCACATTAGCAGTTTTGTTTGGTATTTCGCTACACGCAATAACAGATTGGAAGCAAAGCGGTCTTTTAGGTGACCCAGGCGCAATTTTTACGTCGGCCTGTGCGCGAGTGTTGCTTGCGGAGTGTCTACCGCCGCTCACTACAGTTGATCAATGGATAGAGCTACGCCTTGCCAATCCGCAGCAAAAGTTGTACACAAGGCGTGGAGCAGCCCGCCACTTGGGTATAGATCCGATAACACTCCTACATTTTTTGCAGACAAGGCAAGCGGGTTATATCAAGTTGCCATCGGGCGGCGCCTGGCACCTTACGAGTGAAGTACTCGAGGCCTACAAAGCCAAGCGGTGAGCGGTGCGGCCCACGCCAGGGCCCCGCTCACCGCTTCGGCGGTAGCCATAGACTTTCAATTTATTTATGACACAATAAAAAACGACGTTTTATATGCACCTTAACAACCGGGGGTCGCGTGAACACATACGTAACCAAAAACGAGCTCGTGCAACTACTCGGCATAACAAACAGATCGTATTTTTGGCAAGCTCCGGCGGTCCAGGCGGCACGTTTTGGTACAAGCGCCAACTACGACTGCGCGGTAATTGACGAAGTATTCCGCACCTGCCGTCACAACTTTGCGGAACCGCTTACAGCTGCAAAACTTTTAGCCGGCAAGGTTGTGCTAGTAACTCCGCCTGCAGCAAAGCAGCAGCTTAAAGTCACCCATATGCAAACCATGAAAGACTGCTACGCTGGCCGGCTCAATTACATCTTTTTGCCCGGTGTTCGCGGCACGCGGCTGTCACAATCGAGCATTACAGCTGTTGCAAGCGCACGCGAACGGCGGGCGGCGCGCCTAGTAAGCGATTGTGAGCTTGCGGCTCGTATTCTCGGTATCGAAGTTACTGGCGTCCGCACACTGCTGGCCAGGGGCATACTTGAAGCCATAGAAGGGACATACCCAACCGAAATCAAATGGGACAGCCTGATACGCTGCCTGTTTGACCGGCTACCAAGCTGGATTACACCAGCGGAGTGGATTGAGGAACAACTCGCAACTGACAAACCTCTCCTATCGTCGACAAATGTCGCAAAGCAACTGGGCGGCAAGCAGTACCTGCACGAAGCAATGGAGCAAAGATTGCTCCGTTACATTAGAATTGGTGGCCCAGCGAGCGCTTTTACACAAGATTCGGTCGCCAAGTTCATTGCCTCTGACGAACCAGTAAACGACAGCATGCTCGCCGCAATTTACGACGAACCGCAAACGACAATTGAGCATTTGCGCGCCGAAGGTAAACTTGCGTGCACTACCCACGAGCATGACGACCCGCAACAACTGGTTAAGTCTTGTATTGTTGCCAGGTTGTGCGAGACGGTCGCCTATGCGCCAAAAAAGTGGATGGAACAGCAAATAGCAAAAAGAGCGCCACTGCAAACTTCAGCACAAGCGGCGTCGTATTTAGGCATAAGCCTGGCTGAACTCGACGACATCGTACAGGCCAAAAGGATAAGCCACGTTCGACTACCCACAGGTGACGTTAAATTTGCACCAGCTCCACTGAAGCAATTTAAAGTAAGGCATCTCGCCAAGCGGTGAGCGGTGCGGCCCACGCCAGGGCCCCGCTCGCCGCTTCGGCGGATTACATATTTTTGACACAATGATATTATGTTATAAGGCATAGTTTTGCAGCACTTACGAAAGAGGTGTTATGGCATCGCAAGCAAATCATCTGGTTATGGCTGACCGGCTTGCGACGTTACTAAACGTGCGCCGCGAAACCATAGCTGCATGGAAAACCAAAAACATCCTCGTGGGCAAACGGATTAATCGCTTCGTGCATTATTCGTCTGCTGTCGTTAATGCCTTTTTGGCTCAATGCATCCATAATCTCGAATCGCCCGTCACACTCGAACAACTCATAAACGGCGAAACTGAGCTCCTCGATGTTGCGCAAGCGGCAGAGTTTGCCGGCGTCTCAAAAGAAGCTATTCGCCGTTGGGTTGAGCAAGGCCGCGTTTTGTATGTCATATTTCCGCGGTGTCTCGGTAAAATCAGGATTGTTAAAAGCTGTTTAAAAAGAAAGTTGCGGCAGCGCCCCCACCCTACCACCGCGCAAGTCGCCTTAATGATCGGCTTTACGGACGGGGCGGTCAGGCGTTTTGTGCGTGAGGGTAAGCTCAAAAAAGTAATCCTCTCAAACCGACTTCGGCCTACCTACGTTACATTCGATAGCTTTATGCGATTCCTAAAAACACGGTTGCCCTACTGGATTGACCCAGTCGACTGGATCGACGATCGACTTGCCTGTGGACTGCCGCTTTTGGCCACCGACGAAGCAAGCCGGCAGCTTGGCACAAGGCTACAGCTTGAGAAGGCGGTCGAACAACGGCAGATTCAGTTCGTCAACCGGACGATTAAGAACCGTCCAGAGCCGGGCTTCTCGCCTGAATCGATCGCCGCGTATGTGGAGCGCCAGCCGATTATTCCAATTGACACCATTGCGACAATCTTTGGCTCAAAACCAATAACAGTTCGCTATCATTGGGTCAAAAAGGGCTACGTCATCTGCCCGCTCCACGCACACACCGGCTGGGACTACAAAAAAGTCTGCTTGCTGGCCTACCTCAACAGTGTACTGCCAGGCCAAGCCGACGAATGGTACGACCAACAAACCACAAACCCGCAAGAACTGTTCGAAGTCAGCTACGCCATGCGTTACCTAAAGTTGAGTTGGCATGAAGTGCAGATGTTGCTTGGTTCGGGCTTACTACAAGGCTTGCGCTTGCCAAGCGGCTCTTACCGGTTTAACACCGAACAGCTGCAAGACTGCGCAGCAAAACTATCCAACAAGCAGTGAGCGCGGCACACCGCCACGCTCACTGCTTGGCAAAAACTACTTTTATTTCGTAAAAAAATTTGTCACTATACTCTTAAGCATTGCTCGCACATTGAAGTTGGGCTATCCGTGACAACAGACAGATTTATTATTGCTGATCGTCTCGCGCAACTGCTTAAAGTATCGCGGATCACATTAAAAAACTGGGGGACAGAGGGACTTATTGCCAGATTTCGGCTTAACGGGTACGCCCATTATACCGAATCCGCTATTAATTCGTTCCTTAAAAGTTGCGCACACAACTTAGTCTCGCCTTTGACTTTTGAGGATTTGCGCTCAGGTACCGTAGAACTATTGACAGAGCATGAAGCCACTGAGTATTCCGGCTACTCAAGCCACATCCTCAAAGACGTCAACAAAACAGGTATACAGTACATTTTCCTGACACCGCAGAACAAACGCTTTGTAAAATCAAGTATACCCATTAAGCCGACGTTTAGCGGATCGATCGGCCTAGAGCTCGCTACGCACATTACTGGTTTGGCGCTGGCCACTCTTAAAGCTTACGTCACAAAAGGTATCTTGAAAAAGCAAAGCGGCGGACGCGGCAAAGGACCAGTGCGCATTGCACCGGAGCAGATGTTAGATTTTTTGAAAATCCAACTGCCAGATTGGATTAATCCACAAAACTGGTACGACGACAGGCTTGATTCGCCACTGCCGCTATTGTGCCTTGAAGACACAGTTCGGCAGCTAGGCACCATTGTCCATTTTAATGAAGCCATGCAGGCAAAAGAATTGCTTTATATCTGCACTAACCACAGGCAGAATGTACATGCATTTTTGCCTGAGTCTATTGCAGGTTTCGTCGAACGTGAACCACCTATCGATGTCAGTAAGATAGGGGTAATTATTGGCGTAAGTCCTGGCGTGCTTTATGACAATTGGCGTAAGTACGGCTATCGACTCTGCCCGCTACATGACCATACAGAATGGGGCTACAGAAAAACGTGCATTCTTGCGTTCCTAAAGAATGCCCTCCCAGCCTATGTTTCGCCTGACAGATGGTTCGCGCGGCAGACAACAGATCCTCAAGAACTATTCCATCTACTAGCAGCTATGGAGCGCCTAGGTAAAAGTCGGCAAGAGGTCTTGGATGCAATCGCGGCTGGCACGCTAAAAGGACTGCGTTTACCTAACGAAAACTACCGTTTTACAGAGAGGCAATTGACCAACTACTTGCGAATGCAGCGCTAGCGCCAGGCGGTGAGCGTGCGGCTGCACAGCCCGCTCACCGCTTCGGCGGTAATCACATAGGATTATCTAGCCTCTAATCACTAGAGTTCGTTCGACAGTAAGCGCATACTTTGAAATAATAATCTTGGCATTTTGCACGCACCTTAATGGGGTCCCATGAACACCCGCATAGCCAAAGATGAACTCGCCCAGTGGCTTGGTATATCCACTCGGTCCATTTTCTGGGAACAGCCCGCGATAAAATCTGCACGGTTTGGCGCAAGTAACAACTACGACTGTGACAAAATCGACATGCTGTTCGCCAGTTGCAACCACAATCTGCCTACACCTTTGACGGTCGCGGACCTGGCGTATGGAGCTGTCGTATTGGTCACGACGCCAGAGGCTCAAAAAACGCTCAACGCAAGTGAACCGTACGTTAAACGCAACTTGCATAGTGGCAAGCTTCGCTATATAAAGCTGCCAGGCGTGCGGAGCTTTCTTATTACGCAGGCAAGCGTAGACCAATTTATGTATGTGCGCGAGCTTAAGTCAAAGCAGCCCACTTCGGCAGCAAAAAACAAAGTTCTAGCACACATTTTTGGTCTGACGAGCAGTACTATAACCATGATGATGACGAGCGGCGAGCTTGAAGTAGTGCCGGAGTCTCACCCATACCGTGTTCGGCCAGACAGCGTTTTGCGCTGCCTAACTGCGCGTTTACCGTCATGGGTCACCGCCGACGAATGGCTTAAAGAGAGGCTCGCGACCGACGAAGCTTTGCTGACCTTAGAAGATGTATCAATACAGCTCGGTGGCCGCGAAAACGTTTTTGAAGCGATCAAACAACAATCGCTTCGCTACATTACTAGGCACCACAATGGCTACGGTTTTTCGCCAAAATCTGTCGCAGAATATCTGGCGTGCGAAGAACCGCTAGATATTGCTACAATCGCCATACTTTACGACGCAAACGCTACCACAGTCAAAAATTGGCGAGCCCGCGGGAAGCTTAAGTGCCATATTCATGGGCACAGCCCAAAACGGCTCACGAAGTCTTGTTTTTTGGCGATGCTGCGCGAAACCTTTACAACCACTGCATCGCCCAAAAGATGGTACGATATTCAACTGGCAAAAAAGCACCGTTTGCATACTTTTGCGCAAGCCGTAAAGTACCTTGGCATTAGCGCCAATACACTCAACGAATTTGTGGAACATAAAAGATTAAGCTACATTCGGTTGCCAAATGGCGAAGTAAAATTCGCATACACCGTGCTTACAAACTTCAAGGCAAAATGTTTAGCCAAGCGGTGAGCGGTGCGGCCAACGCCAGGACCCGCTCACCGCTTCGGCGGTAAAAACTAGACATGACGCATTACTATTTGGCACAATAGTTTTGGCAACTTTGCGCCCATACTCAAAAGGGAGGCGCGTTGAGCGATGACTTCATTAGTGGGAAGCGGCTCATGAACGCACTACGTATCACGCATCAGATGCTAGCAGACTGGAAACGAGATGAAATACTCGTACCAGTAGTACTTTACAGCGGCTACAACTATCCGCCTGCGCGCATTAACCGCTTTTTGACCGCCATGCTTGTTTCGCCAAAGGCCAAAGCACCGACCATCGAAGCAATTTTGGCAGGTGACAAGCTACTCAAACTACGTGAGGCCGCCGCCGAATTAGGTATTGGCTACGATGCTACAGCGCATGCAGTGCGCAATGGCGATGTCGTTGGCATTAAGCTCAATACGCAGACCAGGGTATTGTCCTCGAGTGTCACAACTTACAAGAAGTTGCTGCGCCGGAAGACAGTGACCGTCGAAGTGCTAGCCAAGTTGTTCGGCATCACCCCGACGTCGTTGCTCGGATGGAAGGATGGCCCAAAACGAACCATTTTGCTTGGCCAAACGTGCTTTACAGAAGGAGACGTTAACGACTTCTTGGTAAACTGCGAGCATACACTTGCAAAAGCACCGACGCTGAATGATTTGTTGGACGGAACGAGCGAACTGCTTACGCCCGAAGAAGCTTCTAAGGCGAGCGGCGTTCCGGCAACAACGCTCACATCGCAGCCGTATGTTCAACGGATACATTTGTCGACCAGGCGAGTGCGTATTGTCGCCTCGTCACTCACCGATCTGCCGCCTGCCGACCTCCAAAAAACGTACAGCACAGAACAGGCGTGCCAGGTACTTAATGTATCGTACACGCAAGTTATGCGGTGGATAAAAAGCGGCGAATTGCCCTCGACGCTATCAGAGGATAGGATCCACCAAATCCCTCATGACGGTCTTGTGGCTTTTATTAGGCCACGAATTCGTCACGATGATGACCCCGAAGCGTGGATTATCGACCGGCTATCGCCGTCGCCGGAACCGCTCCTTTCGCTAAGCGAAGCCGCAGCAATATTGGGCAGCAAAAAACGTGTGCTTGCGATTGCAGCTGCGTTATTCTACATCAAAAGCGGTGCGACAAGCAATTTTTGGTTCTTTACAAAAGCATCGGTCCTTTCTTACTACGAGAACGACGAAACAGTCACTGGCGAAACAATCGGCAACCTCTGTGATGTTGTACCTCAGGCAGTGTACGCATGGTACTCCCGAGGCATACTCGTATGCCACGCGCACGATCACACCGAAAGTCCGTGGCGCATAGCGTGCGCGTTGCTTTTCCTCGCAAACGCTTTGCGGCATACTGACCCCGACGAGTGGTTTAAAGCCTATAACGAAGGTGGCGAAAAGCTCAAAGGCCTCACCGAAGCTGCAGCATTCCTTAATGTCCATAAGGCAAGGGTGTTTGAATGGTCCCGCAAAGGTAAAATGGAGTGTATACAGCTACCGACGGGAGAATGTAAATTCTCCACGTCACAACTGAAGCGTTACCAACGGCGCAACGCCAAGCGGTGAGCGGTGCGGCCCACGCCAGGGCCCCGCTCACCGCTTCGGCGGTAAAACTATCTTGTGGTAAGCACCAGATTGTGCCATTGTTCTAGGCTGAGTGTTTCTGCTCTAACGCCTGGATCTATGCCAGCGTCCTTTAATATTATTTCAGATTGATCTTTGGTGATTCCAAGCCCGCCGCTGAGGCTGTTGCGCAGTGTCTTGCGTTTTTCGCTAAAGCCGGCTTTTACAATGCGGAAGAATTGTTTTGGTTCGATATCGGCAAACAATGGTTTGGTGCGCAGGTCAAAAATGACGACTTGGGAATCGACTTTGGGCGGCGGATCGAACTTGTCGGCTGTTACGACCATGCCAAGGCTAACCTCGGCGTAAAATTGGGCGCTGATAGCCAAAATGCTCATGTCCCCAGGTTTTGCGGCTAAGCGCTGGGCAACTTCTTTTTGCACCAAAAGCACGGCGCGGCTGGGCGGCGTTTTGGATTCTAGCAAGGCGCGAATAATTAAGCTAGTAACGTAATATGGGACGTTAGCAACTACTTTGTAATCTGTCGGTAACTGGCTAAGGTCGTAATGTAAAAAATCAGCATGAACAACGCTGAGGTTGGCAGCGGGGATGCGGGCTGGGAGCTCGCGCGCAAGCCGCTCGTCTAATTCGATGGCAATAACCTGTTTAGCACGGGCAGTCAACTCGACGGTCAGCGGGCCTAGACCTGGGCCAATTTCGAGCACAGTATCGCTTGGCTCAAGCCCGGCCGCATCGCAAATTGCGCCTAAACTCTTGCTGTCGAACAACCAATGCTGGCCGAGTGATTTTTTAGGCGTTGGCATTGTCGTCCTGCAAATCTAACAATTGCAAACCTATGTCAGTATTTTGCGCACGCTTAAGTGGCGTGTCAAACCGGTGCACAAATACTTCGACCGTGGCGCCGGCTACAAAGTCTTTAACGTGGCCGCCAATAAGTTGGTAGTCGGCGTCACCAAAGGTGCCGTGGAGATGCGCCATAATGGTGCCATTTTGGTCGCGAGCGATGTTGCCCTGCACACCAGTTATCTCACGTAAACCTGCAAACGTTTGCCACTGGTACTGTTTTGTGTCGAGGTTGTAATAGCCCAAAGTGACTTCTGCCGTGCCACCAATAATGCTTAGCCAAGCGGAATCTACCCCTGTCTTTTTGGTAAACGCAGCAAAAGCGTCGGCCCAACGCTCGCCTTTTTGTAGCGTGAACGTAAAGTTGTATGCGTCGGTGTCGGCTTGATAGCGCATTAGCGGTAGATATCCTGCAAGCCAACAATGCTAGCACAGGACCATGGCGCCCAACCACGGCGTTGGTATAAAGCGGTGGCGGCAGCATCTTGCACGTTTGGCGGCGCGTCGGCCGGGTCGTAATAGCCGCCGTAATTTGCCCAAGTTGTGTAGCCAAACTGGTAGGCGCCGCGGAAATTGGGGTTCTTTTTATTAGCATAATTGCCGCCCGATTCGCAGGCGCGCAGTTTTGATAGCGCGTCGGCAAAGCTGCCGCTCATCACGCCAATAACCTCGACCTGTTTGGTTGGTTGAACGGTGACAACACTTTGGATTTCTTTGCGGTCAGTCACCTGACCATTTTTAAGCGTTACCTGGTACGTCACAACTTTTTTACCGTTAACGCCGGGCGTTTGCACTTGGTGGTAGCTGGTTGGTTTGTCGGCGTCGCGGATGTAATCGGTGGTAAACGACACCGGCTGTTCTTCGGTCGTAGTTTGGACGCCATTGCGCCAGACTTCGACTTGTATATTTGGCGTGAGCGCCGTACTAAGCGGGACGTTAGTGCCGTCGTCAGCCGTTAAATGCACGCCTTTCTCTTTAAGCAAATCGCCAACCGTTTTGCTTTGAGTACGGATCGGCGTGAGATTGCCATACAGCATAAAGTTAACCGGCGTGGCACGATTAATGATAAGTTTAATGCCAACGCTATCTTCGGCCAAAAAATTGTCGATACGGCTAAATTGATAGCCATCCTCTGGGTATAACGTAAGACCGGCGTCAACCGCAATTTGACGGGCGCTGGTGTGCGGACTCATGATTTGATAACGCTGACTGCCATCGACTACTGTTACAGGGCGGGCACGGTAGACATTAACGTCATAGCCCGAAGCGGTCAACTTTGTAGAGCCAGCAGGCTCGACGGCATCTTTAGGACCAATGGCGACATTGGCGCGTTTTAAGGCGTCACCAACGGTCTGGGCATCGGTGACAATGGTTTGTTGGACGTCATCGTGGTAAATGGTCAATACCCGTTCGTTTTCGGCATGTGTTGGCCGGGCAAAGACACTAAAAAGCAAAGCTAGGGCGACTACTAATGTAGCGCCCGCCCACCTTAAAATTCGATTTCGTCTCAAACGCAAAAACGTTTTCATAAGCAAATACCTGCCAATTATAGCACAGCTTAGGCGGTGCGCTGTAGCTTGAGCGCTTTTTTGACAACTGGGCTGCAGTCGGCCGGCAACTTTTGCAGCGAAAACCAACCAGCATCGAACACCTCTAGTTTGTGATGCATGGCCACCGCTGGTTCTTCTTTTTTAATTGTCGCAACAAAACAAGCAATGGTAAATGGCGCTGGTTTATATGGGTTAATAAAGGTGCCCAAAGCGCTGAGTTTGCGGGGCGGCACGGTGAGTCCGGTTTCTTCTTTTATTTCGCGGATGGCAGCGTCGAGCGGCACCTCGCCCCGTTGCAGTCCGCCGCCAGGCAAGCTCCAGCTTTGATGACCAAGCCAACTGCGCACTAGCAGCACCTCACCGGCCGGGTTCAACAATAAAACACGCACCCGGAGGTGCTTGTTGGTCAGGTACAATCGCATAAAAGGACCGATTGCTTTGTAAGCGAGCGCACCGAGGCGGATGTATCCTTGGCGTAGCATTGTGCATTAACTATAGCATAAAAGCTTTGGCGGCAATACTTTTTATAGCTTCATTTTGACATACTAGCTATTTATTATAGAATAAATAACACCCCTTTTGGTGACCACAAGACAATTGGAGCGTTGATGGGACTCGGTGACAAGTGGCTGCAAGTTCTGGACATATTTGCCTGCCTCGGCTACACGCTGTACCTGATCGGTTACAACGCCAAGGCGGTGTTCCACAGACGTCTCGATGGCGAGCCAATGTGGCGGCCTGTCGTGCTGAGCGCGGGTTGCCTCATGGTGTTCGCGTGCGACCTGGGCGTGCTGCTCATGCAAGATGTCGCGGATGCGCTGCGGTTGCTGCAAGTGCCGATTTTGGGCATGGGAGTCACAACAGCGATTGCGCTATGGCTGCGTGTACAGGATAAAAAGTTCCAGATTTTCTTCTACGCCGCATCGATAAGCTGCGGCCTGCACGCAGCCCTGTACAGCCTGATGGACGGCACCAGACCGTGGATCTTCATGATGGTGGTTGTTGGCGTTCTCAGCATGTGCGCCCTGGCCTTCCGCTTCAAGCGCTACTTCGATTCGCTGCCCGCGCAGCCTCAGCCCAACGAAACGAGACACCAAGGGAAGGTATGAGCTATGAGCAACCGTGACTCGTAGCGCATAACCAGGAGTGGCGGAACCAAGTCCTGCGAGGTTCCGCCACTCCGCAACCCCAAGATATGGGGCTTTTTTTATTTGACTTTATTACGGTTTTATTATACAATAACAATAACCTTTCTAGGGCTCTATGGAACTCGGAAGATGGGACCTACAATGGATCGGCTTTTGCTCGGCTACGCGGCAGTAATGGTTTGCCTCGGCTACGTGCTGTTCATGGCAGTCCGCAAGGCAGTGGCGACGATCGGCGAAAACGTCAAGGACTCGGCATGGGAGTGGGCACAGACCGCGCTCTACGTGGTGATGTTCATGAGCGACATGTACACGCTCGCCGCGCACAACCTGAGCGGTCTGCTGGCGCTGTACGGACCCATGGGGATGTGCTTCGTCATACTCGCCGGGAATGTGCTGAAGGCCGACCGCAAACTGCCTTGGCTCGCCCTGTGGATGACAACCTTGGGATTCGTCTTGCACGCTGAGGCCTTCGCCCTGCTGTCAACCACTGGCAATCCAATCGACGGCGCCATCCAGGTCTGCATAGCAACCGCTGGCACGCTGGCCACGCTCTACCGGCACCACCGCGCCAAGCGCGTCGCCAGACCCTGACCCCCGTCTACCAACAACCCGAAAGGAGGTGTGAACTATGAGCAACCGTGACTCGTAGCAATTCGCACCAGGTGGTGGCGGCCCGATGTTCTCTCGCAGACATCACCGCCACCACACCTACCTTATGGCCAATGGCCTTTTTTTATTGCCAAATTATAGTTATTATAGTAAAGCTATCGTTCTAACGAAGGGCACTTACCCATGACAGTGGAACACGTGACGACCAAGCTTACGTCCGACTGCCTCAGAATTCTGGGCCCTTTCACGCAGGTAGATATCGGAGTCACAACAGACAGCGATACCATCGAGGTGTCGCATGACCCGCATTTTGTCACCGTAGCGGCGAGCACCGTCAACTACGAAGCGCCAAAACCAAAGCGTCGGCGTGGCTTTAACTGGCTCAATCTGCTCTTTGGCCGGCAGATCCCAAAAATTGAGCTGACGCTTGCAGTCACTGTGCCGGTCGGTACTCGGCTGGAGCTGTTTGGCCAGACTGGTATCGTCAACATCGGCGATACCAAGGGCAAAGTCATCCTTAATACCGGTAAGGGCGCCGAATGCACCGTTGGTGACATCCAAGATTTACAGGCGAAGCTTGGCGCATTGACCAAGCTGAAGGTCGGCGGGGCCACCACAATCAGCATCAAAACCGGCCGTGACGTCAAGGTGGTTCTTGACCATTCCGATCGAGTATTGGAGCATTTAGATGCAAACCTGGGGGACTCGAGCTCCTTAATCTGCCAAACACCCTGCACGGCGCCCGAAGTACAGTTCAGCCCTGGCGCTACAATGTCTTTGGCCAAACTGCACGGTCAACATTGGGCGGTACGCCTGCCAGAACGGGCGCGGCTCTTTGTTAGTTCTGGTGCTGTTGGCAAATTTGACTTTGTCGGAGAAGCCCACAGCCATTTTAACGGCAACATGTTGCAGGTAGAGGATGCCACGCTTACGTTGAATGGCGCGACAATACGGCATCTTGGTATCACGCAAAGTCTCAAGGGCACCCTCACCGACAGTCGTGTGGAGCTCAGCAGGCAAGGGACGGTAGAGCTGGACCTCGAGCTGTCTGCTACGACGATTATCGGCAACGCAAAGGTCGTCACCGGCCGCATCAACCTCAACAATTGGAGCGCGGCCTTTTTCGGCCAAATCGATTCTGCGTTCGCCGACACTTGCGACGGTACTAGCGGTATCGGTACAGTGCTTACCTGATCTAGAACGAAGCGCGGGCGCGTCACCACTGGTGGCGGGCCCGTTCTTCATGACAACCTTTTAACGTGATAGTATAAAAAAGCAATCGTTCTACTAGAGGAGCACGTAGTGGAAGAAGCCTTTAAGCTCAAACAGTCAACAAGAACAATCTGGCAAGGCGTTGCTACGTTGGCACTGAGCGGTCCATTACACAATGTCAACATTAACGTTGGCGGCAGAGACACCATTATTGAAATAGCCGGCCACAAGCGATACGTGCGTAAACTTGCAACAAAAGTCAATGGCAACAGGCTCGAGATCAAATACAATGGACCGCCAGAACGGGCGTACGACGACAATCCGTACACCGAATGGGCAATGATCAGGTACTACCTGCGTCACCACAAAACATTGCGAATTCCCGGCTGGAACCAAACGCCGCACCTCACCATCACCGTCCCAGAAGGTACGGCACTGGAGCTTGACGGCGTCGAAGGCAATAACGTTTTTATTGGCAACACGCACGGTCCATTGGTGTTGCGACCCAGCAGGCAGACTAGCTGCAACGTAGGCACTGTGGCTGCGTGCACCCTTGACCTGGCGCGTTTTGCGCGTGTTGTTGTGGAGCGAGTTGCAGGTAATTGTCAGATCACGACAGTAGCAAACACTTCCGTTAAAATTTGCGATGGCACCATCGATCAACTCGGAATCACAAACACGCTCGGCGCCATCCACGTCAGCGCCGCGGTCAAGCACAGTACGGTTACGCTGCGTGGCGGCAGCGTGCGCCTTAACGACCAGCTGACCCTAGAAATGGACAATCGGCCGGGCAGCGAACGCAGTGAGTCTCTCAATATCACCGTGACTGATCGAGGCATACTGCACGCAAACAGTGCCGTTGTTGACAGTGCAAGCCTGGTGCTTGAAGGTGGTTCGCAAGTCTGGCTCGGTTCGGTGACACAAAAGCTTGTTGCGATGCTTGGTGCTAGCACAAAGATGCATGTGGGTCAGCCAGCAGGCAGCACGCGGCCGGCCATTGAGGCACAGGTACACGTGCAGCCGGGCGCCACACTAGAAGTTGATGCACAGATTGTGACCGGCAAAATCAAGGTCGACCGGGGCGCTACCATGATCGTGCCTGTCGAAATTGACAATTTTGCGGTCGATGTGTCGGGCTACGGCAGCGTGCAGGTCGCATAACTGTTCCAAAGGACGAAAGCGCGGGCGCGTCACCACTGGTGGCGGGCCCGTTCTTCATAGCCACTTGCGCTCTGTAAAAAATGTTATATTATTGTTTATTGGGCTATTTGCCCAAATGACAGAGCGGAAGGACACTTAAACTTGGACACCAACCAGATGTTCGTCGCATTCGTCGCGATCGCGGCAGGACTGTTCTTGCTCGCGGGACCGCTGCTGACCAAGTATCGATTCACTCGTTCGCTTGAATACACGGTGAATATCGGCTGCGTGCTCATGGCGTTCGGCTGCGCATTTGCGACCGCCGATGAAATGGTGCACGGCCAATTGTCGGCGTTCAGCACCGTGATGCTGGTGCTCGCCACCGTGTGGTGTATCATTCTGACCATCGCAAGCTACGCGACCAACCGGATCGTCACGGCAGCTGGCTGGTTGACCGAATCCGTCGGACTGATCGCGGCGGTTATCGTCGCCCTCAACGAACCGCAGTGGTTGCTTGTGCTGGCGATCTCGTTGTTCTGTGGCTGCCTACTGTTCTACGGTGGCATGGCGCTGATCAACAAGCTCCGCCTTGCGCGCACCAACAACTAGCTACAAACCGGGCGGCCCCTGCAATACGGGGCCGCCCGGCTGGCGCACCGCTCTGTCGCCTTCCTAAATTTATACTCGTTCTAACGGCGCAAAGTCGACGTTTAGTTGTTTGACGCCGCGGCCAGCAAAACTGACCGACACGGCGCGGCCGTCGATTCCCACCACTGTCCCTTCACCAAAAATTTTGTGGCGAACATGGTCACCAATTTGTAGCTCTAAATCTTCGGGCACGTAGCGTGGTTCCTGGTCGTTAAAATCGGTTGGCCCACTGTAACCAAAGGCCATGGTTTGCGATTGCTCGGCCTTGCCGTCAATGTCGGCCAAAAAGCGCGACGGCGGATTATGCTGGGTTGTGCCGTACAACATGCGGCTGGCGGCGCAGGTTAACAGTAGTTCTTCGCGGGCGCGGGTCATGCCAACGTAGCAAAGTCGGCGTTCTTCTTCCATTTCGTCTTGGTCATACAAGGCGCGGCTGTGGGGGAAAATGCTTTCTTCCATGCCAATCATAAAGACTGCTGGGAATTCCAGGCCTTTGGCGGCATGAATAGTCATTAACAACACCGCGTCTTGGTCGGCTTGTACTGCGTCGAGGTCGCTGATTAATGCGACCTCTTCCAAAAATCCGGCCAAACCAAGCTCGGCGTATTCGCGCGCCACACTCACTAATTCTTTGACGTTTTCTATACGGTCTTCGGCTTGCGGCGTGCCATCGTCTAAATAATCTAAGTAGCCAATGCGTTTTATAACGGCTTCGATTAAATCGGGCAGCGCCATTGTGTCGGCCACTTCTTTAAGCCGCGCCAGCATCTCGCCTAAATCGGCAAAGGCTTTGCGGGCTTTGGGCGTCAGCGCTTCTAACCGGTCGGCTTGTTCTAACATGTTTAAAATTGGCAGGCCGCTCATGGCTTGCAAGTCTAAAAATTTTTGGACAGATACGTTGCCTAAGCCCCGAGTTGGCACATTTACGATGCGCAAAAAACTGGCACGATCGGCTGGCTGGTACAAAAGCCGTAGGTAGGCCACGAGGTCTTTGATTTCTTTACGGTCATAAAACCGCACGCCGCCAACAATGCGGTAAGGCACGCCGTAACGGATCAGTGCTTCTTCTATCGCCCGGCTCTGCGCGTTGGTGCGGTACAAAACCGCAAAATCTTTACAGCGGCGGGCGCGCATGGCGACGGCATTTTTGATGCGGCTGACGACCGTTTCGCCTTCGTGACTTTCGGTGCTGACGTACTGCACTTGCACCGGGCTCCCCTGCCCGGCTTTGGTCCACAACACCTTGTCGCTGCGCTGGGTGTTTTTGCTAATCACGGCGTGGGCGGCGTCCAAAATACTTTTGGTGCTGCGGTAATTTTGCTCTAGCTTTACGACCAGCGTGTTGGGGTAATCGCGCTCGAACCGCAAAATATTTTTAAAATCGGCGCCGCGCCAGCTGTAAATACTTTGCCAGTCGTCGCCGACAACGCACAAGTTTTGGGCTGGGCTGGTCAGTAGTTTAACTAAATTGTACTGGGCAGCGTTGGTGTCTTGGTATTCGTCGATCAAAATGTATTTAAACTGGCGCTGCCATTTTTCGCGGATGTCGGGGACGGTTTTTAGTAGGCGCACGGTTTCGCTAATTAAATCGTCAAAGTCGAGTGCGGCGGCGTCGCGGCGGATGCGCTCGTAAATGGCGTAGGCGTCGGCGGCGACTTTTTGCAATGGCAAGCGGGCGTGGGCGCTGTATTCGGCTGGCGGAATAAGTTCGTTTTTGGCGCCGCTAATGAGGTTTGCGATACTGCTGGGGCTGTACTGCTTTTCGCTGACGCCCATCTGGCGCAAGGCCTGTTTGACTGCACCTTGGCGGTCGGCTTCGTCAAAAATAACGTAGTTTTTGGGGATTTGAATATGCTCGCCGTCGAACCTAAGCAGCCGCACGCAAATGCTGTGGAAGGTGCCCATAAACGGCATAAACGCGCGGTCCTCGGCGCTGCCGCCCAGCAAAAATGCCAAACGCTCGCGCATTTCTTTAGCCGCTTTGTTGGTAAATGTAACGGCTAAAATTTGGTTCGGCCGTGCTTTGCCGCTGGCAATTAAATAGGCAATGCGGTGCGTCAGCGTTTTGGTTTTGCCACTGCCGGCGCCGGCTAAAATGAGCACTGGTCCTTCGGTGGTTTGGGCGGCGTTGCGTTGCTCGGGGTTTAAATCATGCAAGAGTTGGTCAGTATTCACCGTTTAATTGTAGCATTAGCACGAAGGTAATTTTGTTGTATTGCTTGCAAAAACCACGCCCAGGGCCACGTCAGCCGCCCTTATAAAATGAAAGAAGCTCCGTGCGAACGGTAAAGCGCGCTCACACAGAGCTTCTTCCATTCACACGAGAGCTTAGTCGCTCAGGTCAACACCCGCCTGGAACCAGTCACGACTGATCGGCTTTGCAGACAGAGGGCTGGCGCCGAGGTACTTGGCAAGCGCCGGGTTGGGTTGGTTACGGTAGTCTCCACTCCGCTCCACGGAGGGCCGAGCTGCCACGGCTCGCACGTGCTTGAGCTGGTCGATGACCTGCTCCGTCACCAAAGCATCGTCGTGCTTGTCTAGCCCCGACGTGCCACCCGTGTACCCGCGGCAAGCGAACAAACCGCCTTCCCACGGGAAGTCGCCGGGCAGTAACAGATCGGGGTTCGTTTCGGCGAAGATCGAATCCTGACCCGTTCGCAAGCAGAACCGCAGCTTGCCAGCGACGTTCGTGTCCAGGCTAGTCTCGCCGGAGAACTTGTCGAGCTCCGCACCGTCCTCGTGGGAGGTGTCCAACTTCAGCAGAACGTGACCGAAGGGGCTCTGCCAGTTGTGCTGCACAAAGGGGTCGAGAATCACTGTGACCAGGTGCCGAACCTGCCCATCTTTGCCCCTGCGCATCGCCTTGACGATGGGCCGCTCCAGGAAGTCCTTCCGCCACCAATCCACCATCTGGGCCGAGACATCAACGCCGAAATATTCGCCTTGCACGTTCAGCTCCCTACAGTCGGCAAAACTTCTAAAGTAGTATACAAGATAGTTACTAAAAAACCTACTTGCTCTCTAGACAAATAGCTGCTAGGATTTTTAAGGCAAATTACCGTGAAGGGACGTCTTGTGGCAGGAAAACCATCTGCCCATGACACGCTACTGCCCAAAGCGGCAGCAGCGTGTCACCTCCCCAAAATCTTCGTCACATCAATGCCACCGGTCGCAATAAAGTAAGCAACCACACCGGCGGCGATTAAAATAACAAGTAAAATTATAGACACCCACATGCCGGCGCGCGACCCGCCACTACTCGCAGCGCGCGGTGCTGCCGCCGGTGGCTTAATTGGGGTGTGGTAATTTTTAGTGTCAAAAACCGGGCGCTCGGCATGGCTTGGTTCTTTTTCGGCGCTTTTGTATTGTTGTGGAATAGACATTTGGCGAAGGTTTTCGAGTGTGCCACTAGGCTGCTCAACTTTTGGTTCCGGCGCAGGTACGGGTTCTGTCGGGGATTCTGGCGTGTGCTCAAATGCGCTGGATTCTTCTGGCAGCAAAAGCTCATCGGCCTCTGGCGGTGCAGGCAAAGCGAGTTCCTCGCTTTGCGCCAACTTTGGCGGTTCTGGCGCCGGATTAGCTGCCGCATAAGCACCCAACGGCCGTTTGCTAACGTTGGTTTTTACAAATGGCGTGCCGGTTGGTTCGGGCTGGGGCGCAATGCTGGGTGCCTCTGGTTCGGACGTTGGTTCTTCGGCGGGTTCATCGCCCAATGGGTCGGGCATTTCCCAGGTGTTTTTGGTCGGCGTAGTATTATCGTCGTGCAAAAGGTCTTGGCTGTCACTCTTTGGCGGCGTTTGTTGGTCACCTGCAACATCGAGTGGGTCAGGGAAACTAGGCTCTGGTTGCGGTGCATTACTTGGGGACGGTTTTGGCACAAAATCTGACTGCATATTAATGCCAGCCAGCATATCATCGCTCACATCTTCTTTAGGGGTTGTTGGTTGCGGCGTTGGTTTGGACGGTTCTGGCTGCACAGTGTGGGTTGGCTGAATTGTCGCCCCGGTACGTGACGGCTGCGACGACGGTGGCGTGACCGTTGGCTTTACGGTTTGCACCACGTCCATTGCCATACCGCGTGGGCGTGGTGTCAGCTTTGCTGGCGAGCGGCGCACCGTAACAGGCATGCCACGATCAACTGGCTTTGGCGCGGCAATTGGTGTAAATGTGGGCTTGGGCACTGGTTGCTGTGGCGTTTCGGCAATTGGGCGACTCGGCGGCGTAACTTTAGCGGCGACGCTACGAGGCGGCTTGCCCTTTTGGTCCATCATTTGGCTGACCGCTTGGTGCAGTTCGTCTAGATTGAGTTCTTTATTGGGATCGTTTTGACTCATATTGCTTGTAACTCGTGTGCCCGTTTTATGATGTTGGCGAAAGTGTGGGCTTTAAGGCTGGCGCCGCCAATTAATAAACCATCTATGTCTTCGGCAGCTAAATATGACCCGGCGTTATCGCCATCCACGCTGCCACCGTATAAAATTTGAATGCGCGACGCGGCTTTGCGCCCAAACATAGCGTCGACGTGCTTGCGGATTTGTTTGGCGGCTTGCGAGGCGTCGTCGACTTTGGCAAAATCGCCGGTGCCAATGGCCCAGACCGGTTCGTAGGCGATAACGACGTTTTCTACCTCGGCCGATGTAACATTAGCCAGGCCGCTGGTGACTTGGTCGTGCAGCACTTGGTTGGTTTCGCCCTCAGAGCGTTCGTGTTTTGTTTCGCCGACGCACAAAATTGGCCGCAAGTTGTTGCGCAAAACGGCTTGGACTTTTAGGGCAATTAGCTTGTTGTCTTCGCCAAAAATATGACGACGGTTAGAGTGCCCAACAAGCACATAATTAACCAAACTGCGCAACATGCTGGCCGAAACTTCGCCCGTAAACGCGCCTTCGTCTTGGTAATAACAGTTTTGAGCGCCAAGCTTAAACTTGCGGCGGTCCACCTGCAAAGATAACGACTGTAGCGTGAGCATATTGGGGCAAAGCACTGCTTCGACGTCGCGGTACGTTGGCACGGTTTCTTGGAGCTTGTGTAAAAACAAGCTCGCTTCACCGACAGTAAAATACATTTTCCAGTTCGCGACTATTAATTTG
>DATIJQ010000060.1:0-22374 GCA_035478375.1 Saccharimonas sp. (SeqCode)
AAACTTCGTCAAAACACCGCCGATCCGCTGCAGATGTACTTGGCCGACACCATGACTGTAGCTGCGAGTTTGGCCGGCATTCCGGCATACAGCATTCCAGCCGGTGTTGATAAAAACAACTTGCCAATTGGCCTGCAACTAATTGGTGCGCAATGCAGCGACGAGCTACTATTTGCCGCCGCCAGCCAGCTCAACCAGGAGAAAGCTCGTGAGTAATTTACCGCTTATTATCCTCGCCATTGTTTTGGTGATCGCCGTCGTTTTCTTTTTTGCAATTGGCGGTCTCAACAAAAAACGCAGCGGCCTTGATCATGCCTACTTCCAAAAACAATGGCAGGCGATCGAAGGTTTTAAAGCCAACGGTTCCGCCGGTTGGCAAGTCGCTATTTTTGAAGCCGACAAATTGCTTGACTACGCCCTAAAAGCCCGCAGTTATAGTGGCGAAACAATGGGCGAGCGGCTCAAAAGCGCCAACCGCAGTTTTATGAACAGCAACAATGTGTGGCAAGCTCACAAATTACGCAACCGCCTGGCGCACGAGCAAAATGTCCAGCTAAATAGCATTGCCGTGGACCAAGCCTTGCGTGCGTTTAAAGCTGCACTCAAAGATCTGGGAGCCTTATGATTACTAAAGAAATTTTAGACAGCTACCAACCAACTATCGGTATTGAATGCCACGTGCAGTTCAACACCAAAACTAAGTTATTTTCGGGGGCCGACAACAATGACCGTGATAAATCGCCCAACACCGTCACCTCGCCGTTATGCTTTGGCCTGCCAGGTACATTGCCAGTTTTGAACGAACAAGCCGTCGAACTGGCTATAAAAGCGGGCATTGCCATGAATGCCAAAATCGCCTTGGTCAGCAGCTTTGATCGCAAGCACTATTTTTACCCAGACTTGCCAAAGGGCTACCAAATTACGCAGCTGTATCGACCGATTGTACTTGCTGGGCACCTAGATGTGCCGCTCCAAGACGGCTCGCTTAAGGTCCGCATCCACCATGCTCATTTAGAAGAAGACGCCGGCAAATCAACTCACCCAGCCGGCGCCGATTACACTTTAGTTGACTACAACCGCGCTGGTACACCACTGCTAGAAATCGTCAGCGAACCCGACATGCACACCGCGGCCGAAGCCAAAGCCTACGCCCAAGAATTGTACTTGTTAATGAAATACGCCGGCGTGACCAACGGTGATTTATCGCGTGGCAATATGCGCTTTGACGTCAATGTGTCGGTGGCTAAAAAAGGCGCTAGCGAACTTGGTACACGGTCAGAAACTAAAAATTTAAACTCATTCCGCTCAGTCGAACGCGCGGTCGAATTTGAAGTTCAGCGCCAGATCGAGTTACTCGAAAAGGGCGAAAAGATCGTCCAAGAAACACGCGGCTGGAACGAAGCCAAACAAAAGACCACCCCACAACGCAGCAAAGAAGACGCTCAGGACTACCGTTATTTCCCTGAGCCAGACGTACCACCAATCGAACTGACGCAAACGCGGGTTGACGGCATCGCCGCCGCCATGCCACAATTGCCACCGGCGCTGCGTAGCACCATCCAAACCCACGGTATCGACCCACAAACCGCCGAAACGCTTATTTTGCGCGACGCATTAACAGGTACGACCTATGTGCAGACCGTTTTGGCACAACCAAGTGACGACGCCGTAAAATTTGCTGCTAACTATATTGCCAACCGCGATGTCGCCTACGTCGAAGCGCAAATAAAAGACAGTAAACCAGTAGGCGAATTACCAAGCGCCGATAGTTTTGCTGCCGTTTTTGCTATGCGCCAAGCCGGTGAGCTCAGTAGCAACAACGCCGATGCGCTTTTAGCCGAACTTCGCCACAAACCCGGCGCTAATGCTAAAAATCTAGCAGAACAATTAGGCTTTTTGCAGGAAAATGACGAAGCCGCCATCGACGCAATCGTCAGTACTGTGCTAAGCGAACCCGCCAACAAACAAGCGGCCGAAGACGTTAAAAGCGGTCAAATGAAAGCAATAGGATTTTTGGTCGGACAAGCCATGAAGGCCAGTAAAGGCCAAGCGAACCCCGCCAAGCTGAGTGAATTAATTCGTAAACAACTTGGGGTCTAACCCCGGAGAAACACCATGACAAAATTACCAACCAAAGCTGTTATTGCTGCCGCCGGTTTTGGCACGCGCTTTTTGCCACAGACTAAAGCCATGCCAAAAGAAATGCTGCCATTAGTCGACAAGCCGATTATTCAGCATGTTGTCGAAGAGCTCGTATCTGTCGGCATTAAAGACATTATTATTGTCACCGGTCAGGCTAAGCGTGCTATTGAAGACCATTTTGATTCGCCAACCGAAGACTTAGTCGCCAACCTCCGCATGGGCGGTCCCAAAAAAGAACCGCTGCTTAAAATGGTCCAAGATGTATCACAAATGGCCAACTTTGTGTATGTACGCCAAAAAGGACCATATGGTAATGGTACGCCGCTGCTTAACGTCGAGCATTTAATTGGCGACGAACCGTTTATTTACACCTGGAGCGACGATTTTATTGATTCCACGCCAGTGCGTTTTAAACAAATTATAGATTTATACGACAAATACCAAGCGCCAGTACTAGCTGGTATTCGCGCCAAAACAGATGCCGATTACGGTCGTTATGGTTTTGCTGCAGGTAAAGAAGTCGAACCTGGCGTCATTGACTGCGACGCAATAATCGAAAAACCAGGTAAAGATAACGCCCCATCTGACCTCGCTACCGTTAGCGGTTTTTTGTTCACACCTGACATTTTTGACTACCTACACAAAGCCCAGACTACCATGGCCCAAGGTGCCGAGCTTTATTACAATGACGCACTTAAGCTCATGCTTAAAGACGGCAAAAAACTCATCGCCGCCGAAATCAAAAACGGCCGCTACTATGACGCCGGCGACAAACTAGAATACATGAAAACCGTCGTCGATTTTGCTTTGCGCCGCGACGACATTGGCGACGCTTTCCGCGAACACCTTAAGCAAGCTATCTACGAGTAGTAAAAAATTTTACATCCTAACAGCCCATTCAGTGTATACTAAGCTTAAACATTAAGTGGAAGGAGCACATATATGGGAATCATCGGTTGGATCGTCTTAGGTGGCTTAGCGGGTTGGATCGCTTCAATTATAATGGGCAAAAACGCGTCAATGGGCATTTTTGCTAATATTATCGTGGGTATTATTGGCGCGTTAATTGGTGGCTTTTTGTTCAATCTTATTGGCGGGGCAGATATTACTGGCTTTAATTTGTGGAGTTTGTTTGTTGCCGTTGTTGGTTCGGTTATTCTACTTGGTATTGTCCGGTTATTTAGTAGTGGCTCCAAAGCTTAACTTTTGTTATACTACTAATAGTAATCGGTACACACTATGACTGCTTCAGAAATTCTTGTTATTTTTCTCTCCGTTGCACTTGCACTATTCTTGGTACTTGCCATAATTTTGGTTATTTACCTCATTGTTATCGCCAAACGCATTAAAGAGGTGGCCGAAACCGCGGAGCGCACCGTCGCCCATTTCGAAGGTCTGGCCGCTATGGTCAGCAAAGCTGCCGCGCCTGCCGTTGTGTCTAAATTTGTTATTGATACACTTGGGCGGTTCATGAAGCGTAATAATAAGAATGAGGAGGACGAGCAATGAGTAAACGCCGTTTTGGACTAGGAATTATACTTGGAGCAATTGTTGGTGTAGTGACAGGCGTTTTGGCTGCGCCAAAGAGTGGTAAAGAAACCCGTGAAGAAATCAAAAACAAGGCCATGGAAGCCAAAGGTCGCGCTGGCGAAGCCGCCAAACAAGCCAACGCATTTGTTGATGGTGCTCGCCATAAGGCCGACGATTTTGTTGACGAAGCCAAGCACCGCGCCGACGACTTAACCGGTCGTGCCGACAGAGTAGCTGACGACGCTAAAGACAAAGCTCACGACATGAATAAAAAAGCGCAAAAAGCTGCAGACGACGCGAAGTCCGCTGTAGATAAAGCCGCCAAAGACGCTAAAAAAGAGATCGATAAAGCTGCACGCAGCTAGGTTGGGCCACGTGTATGGGCGTTAAAAGAGTCGCCAAAGCTATTACCGATGACCAAGTCCGCCAAGCGCCGCGGGCTGTGTTAGAAGATTTATTCGACGATTTTTACAATCATCGTCGCCAGGTGTATGCCATGAATTTTTATCGTGGCATATTCTTTGGTTTGGGCAGTCTTATTGGTGGTACTATTGTGGTCGCACTGCTACTTTGGCTATTGTCGGCATTACAGTACGTGCCGTTTTTACAAGGCATAGTCGACGCTGCGCAGCATTCGTTGCAGCATCCGCCAAGATAAGGTCAGGTTAGTGCCGGATACGCTCCGGCGGGCGGTCTTACATCGTCTCATCTCGTAGTTTCAGCATAGCTGTGTGGACATCAGACCAGGATCTGACGCCTGCGACACGCTTGATTGCTTCGGGGTCTGGTAAATCCTTGCTAGATTTGAAACTGTTTGCTCGCGGTGGCGTTACGCCGTTGAATTCAGCAAAGTAAATCGCCAATATGTCTGCTGTACTGTAATGGTACTCGCGAATTGGTTCTATGCCGACTTTGCGTAGGATTTTATTCCACGACGTCGTTTCAAACACCCGCATAATGCTACGTGAGCTGACAGTTAGCGTGTCGGCATCAAATGCCTTAATAGAGGGCGTCTTCCCGTGCCGCACGACGTAGTTTTTAAGCTGAGAGGCTGCCTGCGCTTTCGTGAAGTTGCGGCTACCACGGCCACGCTGTAAGATCGAGTCACCAAGGTTCACATTAACCCATGCATCGCCTTTTTCTTCGGTGATCGCAGTCTGAACTTGGTCTGCAAACCTCGTGACCAGACTGGCACTTGCGCTTGACTGGGTAACGCAAAAGACGTGGAGTGGCGCTGTTGTCGTCGGCTGTAATGCGCATGCCAAATGCTTTTCTGCTACTGAGCTGGTATTAACAAGAATCAGCTGGTCAGGCGACGACACTTGTCTGTCATATGACGACGATTCAATAAAAGTCAGAGCGCGCTTGCCTAAAAGACTAACGAGCTTTGCATGGCGGTCGCGGGCCTCGTTGTCCTCAAAGATTATATGCGTAGTGCTAGGCCTAAATTGTGCTAATCGCGTTCGTACATGCCTTACGATTTCTTGCGCGCCAGCAACGTGCGTAGCCGAATATTCAAGTGGCCGCAAGTAGCCTAGCGCGAGAGCTCTTGCTAGCGTAAGCTCAACGATTGGTGGTCCGTAAAACGCAGTAATGGCAGACGAGTAATCTTTCTTCATTATGCGCCGCTCTGTCAGCCCAAGCAAAGTTGCTGAACCGAGCAATTGTTCTAGGCGCGGAATGTATTCAAGGGTTTTAGGCAGGCCTGATTCGTCTACCACAATGTGTCGAAAAGCTCGATTGTCGACGCTATTCAGTGATTGCGGATCTGCCGACAAAAGCAGTGTGATTGGCGTGTCGGGTCGTTCGTCGCCCTTGACGCGCCAAACACCCAGACCAAACAGTGTAGTTAGTGCTTCTTTCCAACCTCGCAACGCACTTTTGTTGTGGCATACAACTAGCACACGGCCTGAGCGCATCCTTTGCCCAATCAAAAAAGCGCCTGTGGTGCGGCGCCCCAAGCCAACTGACATGACTAATTGCTGGCGACCGGGATCTTGTGCTAGGGTCTGCAAACACATACGTTGGTAGTCGTAAGGTTTCATGTTTCCCCCGGGAGATGTTAACGTGCAAACGCCTGCCATTTTATAACGCTTTCGCGGCCACTGCAATACTAAAAATTCTCGCCACAAAATGCTATACTTTAAATAACAAAAAGGAGGGGTAAAAGTGGCAGAGGCGCTCACGCCGGCTGACTACGTGCACTTGCACAACCATACGCACTACAGCGTGTTGGATGGACTGCAAAAAGTGCCCGAAATGTTAGACCGGGTCAAAAGTTTAGGCATGCAAGCGGTGGCGATTACCGACCACGGCACGCTTAGTGGCGCAATCGAATTTTACAAAGAGGCCAAGGCCCGCGATATCAAGCCAATCATCGGCATGGAAACCTACATGGCACCCCGCGCTTTAACCGACAAAGATCCGGTTAAAGACAAGTTCCGCTACCACCTTATTTTGCTTGCCATGAACAACACGGGGTACAAAAACCTCATGCGCTTATCGACCACAGCCAACCTCGACGGCTATTATTACAAGCCGCGTATCGACCACGACTTGCTCAAAAAATATAACGAAGGCATTATTTGCTTATCGGGTTGTATTGGCGGTGAAGTCGGCGAACATTTGCGCAACGACCAAGACGCAAAGGCGTACGAAGCTGCCCGCTGGCACAAAGAAGTGTTTGGCGACCGCTACTACATAGAAGTCCAAGACCACGGCCACCCCGAACACACTCACAAATGGGACGAGCAAGTCCGCGTCAACAAAAAACTGTTAAAGTTGGCGCAAGAACTCGACATTAAAGTTGTTGTGACCTGCGATGCGCACTACGCCAGCGACGCCGATAAAGACGCCCACGAAATTTTGCTGTGCGTGCAAACTGGCGCGTTTTTAAGTGACCAAGACAGGTTTAGTCTTAAAGAATTTGACTTGTACGTTGAGGACCCGACCGAAGTTATTAAACGTTGGGGCACCGAGCACCCCGACGTTGTGACTACCACAAAACAAATCGCCGATCGCTGTGAGGTTGAGTTGGATTTGGGTGGTATTTTGATTCCTAAATTCCCGGTGCCAGACGGCGAGACCGAAAAAACCTTGCTCGATAAACTAGTGTTCCAAGGACTGGCCGAGCGTTATAATGACGTCGAGCGCGACAAAGCCAGCAGCATGGCAATCGAAGAAGTACGCCAAACCCTCGACCCCAAAGTGCTGGAGCGCACTGACTACGAGCTAGGCGTCATCGACGGCATGGGCTTTAACGGCTACATGTTAATCGTGCAAGACTTTATTAACTGGGGCAAAGACCAAGGGATTATTTTTGGGCCTGGGCGCGGTTCGGCGGCCGGGTCGATAATTGCTTACGCGCTGCGCATTACTGACCTCGACCCGCTGACATACGGCTTGTTGTTTGAGCGCTTTTTAAACCCGGACCGCATCAGCATGCCTGATATTGATGTGGACATTATGGACTCGCGCCGCGATGAAGTCATCGAATACTGCGCTGGCAAATACGGTTCCGACCGCGTATCCAATATTGTCACTTTTGGCAAAATGGCTGCCCGCGCCGCTGTGCGCGACGTTGCCCGCGTGCTAGAGGTGCCGTATGCCGACGCCGATAAGTTAGCTAAGCTCATTCCGCAAGCGGTACAGGGCAGGCACATTCCGCTTAAAATTTCGGTCGAAAAAGACCTCGACCTTAAAAAAGAATACGAAAATAATCCGACATCAAAGCGGGTGATTGACCTGGCAATGCGGCTAGAGGGCACCATCCGCAGCCACGGTGTGCACGCTTGCGGCGTGGTAATTGCGCCCGGCGAATTGGTGCAATATGTGCCGCTCGAAATGGCGCAAAAAGGCGTTGTCTCGACCCAATTCCCTATGGGCCAAATCGAAGAACTTGGTTTGCTTAAAATGGACTTTTTGGGTCTGAGCAACCTAACGATTATTAAAAACGCCATGCGCATTATTAAAAAGGTAAACGGCGTCGATATTGACCTAAGCACAATTCCGCTCGACGATGACGATACCTTTAAATTGCTTGGCCGCGGCGACACCACCGGCGTGTTCCAATTTGAATCAGCCGGTATGAAGCGTTACTTGCGCGAGCTTAAGCCTACCGAATTCGACGATGTTATTGCCATGGGTGCCCTGTATCGCCCGGGCCCGCTTAGCGCCGGCCTGACCGACAGTTTTATTAAGCGTAAAAACGGCCTCGAGAAGGTGAGTTACGCCCACCCGCTTATGGAAGGCGCGCTCGGCAACACCTTTGGCGTGCTGGTGTACCAAGAACAGGTCATGCAGATTTCGCGCGACGTCTGCGGTTTTACCGGTGGCGAAGCTGACACGCTGCGTAAAGCCATCGGCAAAAAAAAGCTCGACGTCATGCAAAAAATGCAGGTCAAGTTTATTGACGGCGCGGTGGCGAATGGCGTGCCAAAACCAGTCATCGAAAAGTTTTGGCAAGACCTTTTGGGTTTTGCTGACTACTGTTTTAACAAGTCGCACTCAGCCTGCTATGGCATGACGTCGTACTGGACGGCGTACTTAAAAGCCCACTATCCGGCGGCGTTTATGGCGGCATTAATGACCAGCGACCAAGACGACACCGACCGTTTGGCGATCGAAATTGCCGAATGCAAACACATGGGTCTGTCAGTCATGAACCCAGATGTTAACGAATCGTTTGCCGAATTCGCCGTGGTGCCCGATATCAACCAAATTCGCTTTGGTCTCAACGCCGTTAAAAACGTCGGCACCAACGCCGTAGAAGAAATTTTGCGCGCCCGCACCGACAAACCATTCGACAGCATGGAAGACTTTTTAAAACGCGTCAATGTGCGCATTGTTAACCGTAAAAACCTCGAGAGTTTAATTAAAGCCGGCGCCTTTGACACGCTTGGCGACCGCAGCGAACTACTGTTTAATATTGACACCATTTTGGCCTACGCCAGCAAAGTCCAAAAAGACGCCGCCGCTGGGCAGACCGATTTGTTTGGCAATTTGCTCGATAGCATGGTCGCGCCGCTACAGCTCCAAGCCGCGCCAGCCAAAATTAAAGAGCACGAACAATTGCTGTGGGAGCGCGAATTATTGGGCTTGTACTTAAGCTCGCACCCGCTCGATAAATTCGACGCCTACTTTACCGAACAAACCTTGCCCATTGGCCAACTAACCAAACAAATGGACAACAAACAGGCGACCGTCGGCGGTATTATTTTGGAATCGCGCAGCATTGTGACCAAAAGCGGCAGCAAGATGGCCTTTGTAAAAATGGAAGACAAGTCGGGTGAAATGGAAATTATAGTCTTCCCCAAATTGTTCGAAGACATTGGCGAAAAGCTAGCGCAAGACACCGTCGTAAAAGTAAAAGGCAAAGTCAACGCCAAAGACCGCGACGGCAACATGACCGATGACGTTAAAATAATCGCCGACGAAATCGTGGTAGTCACACCCGAGCAGCTCGAAAATTACAAAGCCACCGGCAAACATATGAAAGTGCCAAAAGCGAGCGCAAAAGTACTCGCCACAAACGTTGGCGAGGGGAATGTAAAAGTAGTATACACCCCTGTTGAGCCAGTCGCCGCGCCAATTGCACCGACCGAAGCGCCTGCGCCGCCAAAGCCGCGCTTGTTTGTCCACGTTAAAGATCCAAATAACCACGATGCATTACTAAAACTCAAACAAACGTTTAACAGCTTCCCTGGCTCGCACGAAGTTGTGTTGGTTTTGGGCGACGAAAAAAAGTCCGCCATGCGCATGCCATTTACCATCGAACCAGCCGACGATTTGCAAAGCGCCGTCGCCAGTTTGCTGGGCGCCGAATGTGTCGCGTTAAAGTAGTTTACGTTTGTTATAACGAGTTCTAGGCTGCTCTATCTACTTTATAAAACCCAGAGTAACAACGACGGTTGCACCAACTGCGGCAAGCACAGCAACATCGACGACAGGGTGGAGAAGTATAAATTGCTTGCGTTGCTTCCAACTCCGCCGCAAAATTTGCCAATGTGTGGTCGCAACGCCGGCAGTTGTGAGACCGAGCGCGCCAAAACTTGCATAAGTTGCCCAGTTTGTATTAGGGAGTGTTGGGGATTTTGGTTGTGCGACAGGCTTAGTCACCGATTTTGTAGGTTGCGCGGCTGGTTTTGGGGTCGGCTGAGGATCGGCGGCTGGCGCTGTCGGTGCAGCCACAGGCGTTTTTTGTACACTGGGTTTGGCTGCGGTAGGCTTAGTCGTAACAGGGGCGGCTGGTGCTACTTGTGGCGTGCCATAAAAGGCAACGATTATTGTGTTTGGTCCACCTTGATAATTCGGTCCACTGGCAAAACCAAACCCAACGTCGGCATAGTTACCGAGCACGTTCGCGCGATGTTCGGGACTATTCATCCAACCGATAACAACTTGGCTGCTTGTGTCAAAACCATAGGCCAAATTTTCGCCCGCGCTTTTATAAGCGTAGCCTGCGCTTATAAAAAATGCCCATGGCTGCGTGCCATCTGGTGCGTTATGCGCCCAGTAATCTTTGGCGATCATATCGTTGGCTTTACTCTGCGCGCCACCGTTTAACGTGGCATTAAGAGCGAGCGGCCCAAGGCCATTTGTGGCACGAACTTGGTTGGTAGCACTGAGCAAATCTGCCGCAGAAATGCTCGTGGCGTAAGCTAAAACTCCATGTGGTTTGACGCTAACTACTTCGGCCTTGGCAGCAAAATGTATTAATAAGAGCACCACAACGAGCAAGCTAAAACTGTATAGCCGTAGGTAATGTAACCAACGTAATTGCGTGTCGTTTGCTACCCTCCATGTTGATGCTTTTGCTTTTTGTGGCATGGTAGCCCTATTATGCACTAAAAGCACCAACGACTGCAAGTTGATACAGCGCGATGCCAGTGGCAACACTGACGTTGAATGATTCTTTTTGGCCACGCATCGGGATCTCGGCAATAACGTCACACATTTTTAACAGATGCAGATCAATGCCATGTACCTCCTCACCTAATAAAAGTGCGACATTTTGTGGGGCTTGTACTTTTTGCAAAAGTACTGCATTTGGTGCTTGTTCGAGCGCCATAATAGTCACGTCTTGCGCCTTGAGCTCGCGAATAGCATGAGCCGGATCCTCGACGTAACTATTTGCCACAGTCGCCTCGGCCCCCAGCGCTGTTTTATGAATTTGCCGCGTCAATTTTTGGTGGATATGAGGCAAGCGAGTATCGTCAGCCTGCGCTGGGTACGGCGTATAACCGGTAAAAATAACGCGCTCCACGCCAAAACCGTCGGCGCTGCGCAAAATTGACCCGACGTTATAGGCGCTGCGAATGTTGTGGGCAATAATTAGTATGCTCATAGTCTTACGTTACCATGGCACTTTGCAGTACAATAGTACTTATGGCTACTACCGACGCACAACGTTTCCGTGAACAAGACGAAAGTAACACCCGCAGCCGCGCCAGCCTGCTCGGGCTGCAATATTTTGACACTCGGGGATTTACACAGAAAGCGCCTTTATGGCGTGACGTTTTGACCGTTTCCGAAATGCGCGAAGGTAAAGTTGTACCCTTAACCGGTGGCGCTGACGAAAGTCAAGCGCTTATTATTGGCATCACTGTTTCGACACCACAGCAACTGTTGCGCAAACTGCGCGACCGGTTCCCAAACCGTGTTTTGCGTTTTGTTATGATCTCGAACGAGGGCTGGCGCGAGCTCATGTTGCGCTACGACCCGCCCAAAAAAGTCGTCTACCAAGATGTCAAAATTGCCAAAGAAGGCGACAGCGAAACAATTACCGAAGTGTCTAAAACGCTCGATACCGTGCGGTCTGACGACATGCTTAACTACCTTATTAATCAGGCTGATCGGCTAAACGCGTCTGATATTCATCTCGAAAACCAGCAAAACGACGTGCGCATCCGTTTCCGTATTGACGGTGCGCTGCATCCAATCGCTACACTAACGCACGACAAATACCGCGTGCTGCTCGCCAGCATCGCCAGTCGCAGCAATATCAGCACCGCGGCGACCCAAGCGCAAACTGGTCACATGCAACAAGAAGTCCATAACGCCGACGGCAGCGTGCGCGTTTTAAACATGCGCATCGAAACCGTACCAACAATTTATGGCGAAGACATTGTTATACGTCTATTCAACTTCGACCCTAAACTGCTCGACCTACGCCACCTTGGTTTAAGCGAGCAACAACAGGTTAATATTAATGACATTATTGATCACCCACACGGCATGGTGCTGGTTGTTGGACCGACTGGGTCAGGTAAATCCACAACCTTGTATAGCATGATTAACACTTTAAATCGTACCGACCGCAAAATCTTAACGCTAGAAGACCCAGTTGAACTTGCCGTGCCGGGCGTCAGCCAGATCCCTGTCACTACCCAAGACGGCGATAGTTTTGCCGAAAAGCTGCGCGCAGTACTGCGCCTTGACCCAGACATTGTTATGGTTGGCGAAATCCGCGATACAGACACGGCGCGCACAGCTATCCAGGCATCAATCACGGGTCATTTGGTGCTCAGTACTTTCCATGCCACAAATGCTGCGGCTGCGTTTAGTCGTATGGTGGACATGATTGGGCAAAACCCGATTTTTTCGAGCGCTATCCGTTTAGTTATTGGCCAACGCCTGGTACGCAAATTAGATGACCGCACCAAACAGCCGTACGAGCCCGACGCCGCAACCAAAAAGTATATTGCCGAAGTACTTGCTGATTTGCCAAAAGATGTTAAGGCGCCTAACATCGATACATTAAAGCTGTATCGTCCGGGCACATCCGAAGAAGTACCGTTTGGTTACACCGGCCGTATCGTCATTATGGAACAAATGGTAGTAAATGACGTGATACAAGGCTTTTTGCGCGGCGATCAAAAAGCTATCGACGCCGACACAATTCAAGCCGCTGCCCAAAAGCAAGGTATGGTAACTATGTTGCAAGACGGCGTACTAAAAGCGTGCGCTGGTATGACGACGCTCGAAGAAGTCAACCGCGTTATTTAACGAATAACATCAGCAATGCGTGGCACGAGCTGGTCGTTAAAAACTGGCGGAATAATGTGGTCGGCAGTTGGCGTTGGCACAAGACCGGCAATAACTTCGGCGGCAGCAATTTTGTGCTCATCGGTAATTTTGCGTACATTGTTGTCGAGTGCGCCTCTAAAAATACCAGGGAAGGCGAGCGCATTATTGACTTGGTTAGGGAAATCGCTACGACCAGTCGCAACCACAGCGGCGCCGGCGGCTTTGGCAACGTCAGGCATGATTTCTGGTGTTGGGTTAGCGAGTGCAAAAATAATAGCATTTTTGTTCATGGTTTTAACCATTTCGGGCGTTAAGAGTCCGGGTTGCGACACGCCAATAAAGATGTCAGCGCCGGCTACGGCATCGGCCAGCGAACCACTGGTACTGTTTGGATTGGTGTACGCAAGCAACTGCTCTTTTTGCGCGTTGAGGTCAGTGCGCTGGTTGCTCAAAATGCCTTTGCTATCAACTGCTAAAATTTCTGGCGAGGCGTATTTATGGAGTAGTTTAATAATCGCCGTGCCCGCCGCACCCGCGCCAACAACCACAATGCGACTATCGCTTAATGTGCGACCGGTTATTTTGTTGGCGTTAATGAGGCCAGCCAGGGCGACAATTGCCGTGCCGTGTTGGTCATCGTGCATAACAGGGATTGGCAGCGCTTCTTTTAGGCGTTCTTCAATTTCGAAGCACAATGGTGCGGCGATATCTTCTAAATTAATGCCGCCAAAACTTGGCGCGATGGCTTTGACCGCGGCCACAATTTCGTCAGCCGTGTGTACGTCGAGCACAATTGGCACGGCATCGACGCCCGCAAAGTGTTTAAATAACATGGCTTTGCCTTCCATGACTGGCATGGCGCCGCGCGGACCGATGTTGCCGAGACCAAGTACAGCAGATCCGTCCGAAACAACCGCCACTAAATTATTCGTCCACGTGTAGTCACGTAATGTGTCGGGGTGCTGGGCAATTTCGGTTGAAACCGCCGCGACACCAGGCGTGTAATATAGTTGCAAATTTTCGGCAGTCGGTGTATCGCGCAGTGCGAGAGTAATTTTGCCCTTAAATTTTTTGTGCAGATTTAAAGCTTGTTGACCAACGTCCATTTTATCCCCTCAGATTTATTTGATTGCAATAATAACAGTAGTAATGAATAGTAGGTAGCTGAGTTCTACTAGCGCGCCAGGCGGCCGTTCAAACCATTGTATTTTACTATGAAATTTAAAAAACCACCACTGCGGCCGGCCGTGCGTATAGTAATACAGCCACAAAAGGTCGGGCAAAATGGCAAACAATGCGCCAATAATTACAGTGAAGGCAAGCGGCGGGGCCAGCCAGCATAAAGCTAACACGCATGTCACGCTTACGATTGTATCGCTCGTCATAATTGGGGTAAAATATTTGCTGCCGTAGCGGTAAAATTCGTGGTCGAAGTGCGGAATAGCGTCGAGTATAAAATGCGAAACAAGCGCCAAAGGTGCCGCCAACCATGGCTGTTTAACAGCTAGCGCAATTGCCGAGCCGGTGAGGACGTGGTTGAGGCCGGTCATATATTTATTATTGCATATTCCGGCGAAACTCTTCCATATTGGCAACAGATGTGATACTATCGTGATTGAATCTAAAGAACTTAAGCGAGAGCACCATGTTTGAGATAATCAAGGCTATTAACCAAGCCCAGCGCAAGGCAAAAGTCGTCGACGTTCGCAGCGGCGACAATGTTCGCGTGCACCAAAAAATTAAAGAAGGCAACAAAGAGCGTGTGCAGGTGTTCGAAGGCGTCGTCATTCGCACCGACCGCAAAGACAGCCACACCAGCAGCATTACCGTTCGCCGTATTGCCAGTGGTGTTGGTGTCGAAAAGACCTATTTACTGCACAGCCCGCTCGTTCTTAAAGTCGAAGTCACCAAACGCAGCAAAGTTCGACGCAAGTACCTGAGCTATCTACGCAAGCGCAGTGGTAAGTCAGCCCGTTTGACCGGTGTCGACTTTGACCGTAACAAAGTCAACGCTGCCAACAAGGCCGCCCAAGAAGAAATCGAACACCTTAAAGAAGAACTCGCCGAGCACCACGACGAATACGCCAAAGAAGAAGCCGCCGAGCTTAAAGCAGCGGCTGGCGACAAAAAGTAGTATCAAAACCATAATAAATAGATCCCAGATAGCATGGGATCTATTTATTTTTGTCGCGATTTTGGTAAAGAGCCCAAGCGGCAAGCATGGTACTGTTCGTAATATCGCCGCTGGCAATAAGCGTATTGAATTCAGTTATTGGTAGCCATATAGATTCAATAAATTCTTCGGCATCTGGGGTACTTTTATCGGGTGTCGCTTTTTGCACTATGAATACGTGCATTGTGGCGTTACTGCGACGATTATTAGTATAGAACTCACCTAGCTTTGTTATGCTATTGGCGTTAAGATTTGATTCCTCTAGTAGTTCACGTGTTGCGGCTTGCGAGGGTGATTCGCCAGCTTCAATATGACCTCCGGGAAATTGGTAGAGGTCTTTGGCCGCCGGGTAAGAATATTCGCGTTGTACTAATAATGAATTGTCTTTAATGCAAATAACCATTGCAGCATCGCCTGAGTTTACGAAACGGAGATATTTTATTTGCCGGCCATTAGGCAATTCAACATCGTCTTCAACGACTGTAAGCCGCGAATGGCGT
Source organism: Saccharimonas sp. (SeqCode) (assembly GCA_035478375.1). Classification (GTDB taxonomy): domain Bacteria; phylum Patescibacteriota; class Saccharimonadia; order Saccharimonadales; family EFPC-124; genus DASTDY01. The sequence continues at coordinate 15,373 of DATIJQ010000060.1, forward strand.
AAAAGTACTTTTGTGTATAGTTTTTTCCACATACGCTCAAGAATAGCTGCCGATAAAATCACTTGCGATGATTTTTTTATTCAATTGTGCTCTCGTAGGTTCGGCGTCAGGATAAATAATGCATTCTTTGAGCATTGCGGTGTCAAAGTTTTCATTCAGTGTGATATTTCCATCTCTATCTTTATTATTGGAATTCATATAAATTATGTGCCTGCATAACCTTTGGATAGTACCAACATCTTGCCAATATTCTAAATCTTCTAAAGGCGAGAAAGCTCGACTTGCTGATGAGCTATCGAACACCACATCGCTAGTTAGGTCACAATAAGTGGTGCCTACCTTGTTAATAGCTTCTAGCCTTCTCTTTAACCAACTAGTTTTAAATATGTATGTTCCTAGGGAAGCAATGATACTCTCGGCTTTTCTATTATAAATTAAATGACCACTGTCGGTAAGGCTATAATTGTACGTTTCGTGATAGGCAAGGGTGTTAGTCGCTAGTGTAGTAACATCACAGTTAGTATCTTCGCTTGTGGTGATGGCTCGCTCAATTGCAACAAGTGGCACATGGTGGTCGCCCGGGATCATTGCCACGAAGTCGGAGTAGTTATCAAAAAGCAGCTCTCTGTGTTGTATCATAGAACCCCCTATATGAACAATGCCTTTATCTTGCACTGTAGTAATCCTCTCTTCATGATGGAGATATTCATCAATCTGTGTTGCCCTATACGATCCAGCTACAATTGTTAATGCGCCCAGCTTACGCGCGACGCGCAACGGATTATCGATTATTCTTTTCATAGCCCGTTTCGATAGACTTAACGGGTAGTAGTGGCTTAGGAAGCTTCTCGGTCAAAGGCCTTAAACGCTGACCTTCCCCACCGACGGGTATAAAGAAAGTGACTTCGCTCATTTACTTACGGCCTTTTTGTATGTTTGTTCATAAAGATTAACCATAGAATTGGCATCATGATCACGCTTTACTATCAAACGACTGTTAGAGCGTAATTTTTCTTTTAGATTTTTATTATTTTGTATTTCTAAAATAGCCTGGGCAATTTGTTTAGGATTGCCGTAATCGACAAAAAGACCGTTATTGCCATCTACAATAAATTCTTGTAGTCCTTGTACTCGAGTAGCCACTACAGGTGTGCCACAAGCCATAGCTTCAAGCGCAGCAAGCCCAAATCCTTCAAACTCTGAAGGCATCACAAATATGTCTGCCGAATTATAAAGTCTTACTAGGCTGAAGATATCTTTGCGTTTTTTGTAGAGTATGGCACGACCACGGTAGTTGTTCGCTAGGTTAGTTAAGTATTCGTGAGTCTTTGGTTCGAATACTGTAGAGTAACCTGTTAAATGGATGCGATATTCTAGTGGCAAATATTTTAAAGTGCTTATCAGGACGTCGATACCCTTTCGTTTTACAAAACGGGATGTACAGAGAACGTCAACAAATTTTGTTTGCTTAGTGCTTGTATTTTCGCTGAATAATCCTAAATCGATTCCAAAAGGGATAAACTCGATTGATTTTCTAGGTATACCTACTTCGTTAAGACCTTCAAGGAATACCTGACTATTTGCTATGAATTTTGTAATGTTGAGCGCTCGAAGAAGCCTTTGTATGTTGTGCCTTTCAAAGCCATAAGTTGTTGTGCTGCCAAAGATCCTCTGATTTTTTACGGGGGTATTATATGTCGAAAATATACAGGGAATTTTTTGCAAGCCTAACTGTATAAGTTCGAAATAGAAAAGAATCTCATAATTCACAAGATGGATTATGTCGGCGCGTATAGATTGTAGTGTCTGGCATAATTCGTATGAGGCGGAAAGTGATATTTTATCGTCGTAAAGGTTATTGATTTCTATAATACTAAACGGGTAGAGGGCCATTTTTCTTCTGTTATTTGTAGAGGTAATAATCGTTACATCGTGCCCTAATCCGACCATTCCACGAGCAACGAGTTCAATGTGCGATTCTCCACCCCCTATTGTAGGTGAGAATTTGGTAATTATGTAAATGATTCTCATTTGCCCCCTTAATCTACTGACGAGGTATATAGTTATACAAGTTCGTTAGAGATTTCAACCCCAAAGTTTTCCACAAGCTGCTATACTTGAGGTATGACTATAGGTGTTGACGAAGTTGGCCGTGGCAGCTGGGCTGGGCCGGTGTGTGTGGCGGCGGTCGCGTGGCCAGACGGCGTGCGGCTGAAGGGTTTAAACGACAGCAAGCAGGTGCCGGCGGCGCAGCGGGTGTTGTTGGCGGCTAAAATTCGTCGCATTGCAGATGCTATTGGCATTGGTTGGGTGCCGGCCAAAACTGTGGATAAAATTGGGCTTGCAAAGTCACTCCAACATGCCGCACAATGCGCGGTGGCAGAGCTTGGATCTTTGCAAGCGCGCGTAGTGGTCGATGGGCGCGACCGCTTGTTGGGCGATATCCCTGCCGAGTATATTATTAAGGCCGACACAAAAGTACCGGCTGTTATGGCAGCCTCTATTGTTGCCAAGGTGGCGCGCGACGCCTATATGGCGAGTATTGGCACGCAATTTTCTGACTATCAGTTTGCAAAACACGTTGGTTATGGCACAAAGCTGCACCGTCAACTTATTGCAGAATTTGGACCGTGCGAACTGCATCGTTTAAGCTGGTCGCCTCTTAAAATATACGCCGAACAATCTAACGAGTGATTTACATGAGCACTGCTATTGGCCGGCTGGCCGAAGACGCTGCTGCAACTTTTTTGCGTGGCAAAGGTTTTGATATACTTGCCCAAAACTGGCGCACACGCTGGTGCGAAATTGATGTTGTGGCAAATAAAAACAGCCGCGTGTACTTTGTCGAAGTAAAATATCGCGGCAACAGCCAATGGGGAAGTGGCTTAGAATACATAACGCCGCGCAAGCTTATGCAAATGCATTTTGCAGCAGAATTTTGGATTGCATCACACGGCCAGCGAGGCGCACGAGCATATGCGCTAAGCGCTATCGAACTCACCGATAATCCACCACAGGTAACTCAGTGGCTTGAAGACGTAGGTGAGTAAGGTTTTTGAGATCCAAAAGGGCTAGCTGTTAGCCACAACGCGGCAGCCGTGTTGTGCAAAATCAACGTACTATAGCCATGGTGAATGGCTTTGGTTGTATTTAGTGCGCATCCACAACAATCAAATGTATTAATTGGTGTGGGTGCGGACAGAGAGGTGACTGTCCGCGGGGACTGCCGCCGCGCGTGGCTGCTTGTGTAGCTGCCATGTGCGACCGGTCGAGCGTGTGCTCTTGGTGATCAGCCCTCGCGGGTGTCGCTGGGCTGGTCGACCGCCGGCAAGGCGAAGGCCGCCTTGAACGGCACGAAGGTCTGGCTGGGGCCGAACAACATGCCGACGATCTGGGCGCCGGGGTTGTTCGAGGGGTCGCAGTCGTACAGCGTGACCGCCGGCATCTGCATCTCCTGGTGGGACAGCAGGCTCCGGAGCGCGGCCGAGTAGTCGGTCATCGACAGCTCACCCTCGTGGGTGGTCGAGTTGTCGTCGCCAAACCCGAACGCCAGAACGACGCTGAAGCGCACGCTGTTGGTGGCCTTCACCCAGTCGCCGATCGTGACGGTGCCGTACTGGAGCCTGAGGCCGAACTGCTGGTAGTACGTGACCACCGCGTCGTCCAGCTTGAACTCCTGGGGGATGTACGTCTTGTCGGTGGCCGGCGTGCTGGGGTTGCCCGTGTTGACGCTCACGGCGTCTCCTCTCTGTCGAGCCGCCTTTTTGAGGGGCGACGTGGCCCGCCTACGTTAGGCGAGAGTAATACCTATAATATAAGGTTGAATTGTTTTTGTCAACCCTATATTTTTCGCAAAAAGTCAGTAATCGCGGCCAAATCGCGCTCGCGCCACAATGCACGCACCTCAATTTCTTCGATACCTTGGCGGATGACCATAGCGATGTCTGATTCGCCCAACTTTGGCTCAAAGAATGCTTTGTATTTAGCAAGGTCCTCGTTTGTACTAAATGCACCGGCCGAATATTTAGGGAAATCCCCGTAGTCGTGACTGTTTTTAAACTGAGTTTCGATCCAACCCCAGTTGTCTTGCATCCACTGCCACGTGGTGGCGCGGGAATGGCGGTTGCGCATAAAGTAAGCAAACCAAAAGCCTAGGTCTTGCGGTTTAATAGTTTTGGTCGTAAATAAATCGGTCGCCTTGTGGGCTATTTTAGCGTCGCGCAAAGCAGATAAACCTGCGGCAAGTGTGGTGCGCTCATCGGCCGAATCAGTAGTTTTGTACCAGTCAAGAACCTTAGAGAAGGCGCTTTCGCCGCGGTCACGCACGGCAACGCTGTAGGCAATACCGCGGAGTTCGGGCTGGGTAATGTCCTCGGGCTGTTTGGCAGCGTCAAAGATTTGCAAAGCGCGGTCAACAACGGCGGGGACTTCGGCGTAGGCGAGCAGGGCAATAATACTTGGGCGCAGCAATTCATCAAAGTATGACTCACCTTTTGTACGTTCCCAACCAAGCCGTTCAAATTGTGGTTGGGCTAATTTTGCTACGTATTTTTGCATGAGCGGTTTGATAGCCGGATCGTCATTTATAAGGGTGCGGACCGCACCGGTTACGGCGTTCATAGCTTGCCAAACGGGGTAGGATGATTCGTCTTTGTAGTGGGCGAGCAGACGCAATACGTCGGCGCTCGATTGCAGGCCGGCTCGGCTTAACAAATTATTGTCTACTAATAAACCTTGGCGGTCGACCGTACTCAACTTGCCGGCATCAATTAATGCCGCAATGGCTTCTAGCATGCCAGCATCGTATAACGTGTGGTAAAACCCGGTGTGGTTTTTATTGAGCACCACAGGCTTGTCGGTAACAGCGTAGGTGTTGGCGGCAGTATCGAACAACTCGGCATTAAGCTGGTTGCTTAAAAGTGGGAGCGGCCATGTCACGCCGGTGTCCTCGGCCTGCTTTGGGTTCGCGTAAAAGCGGCGTTGGGTCAACGCCAAACTATTGCCATCTAAATTAGCGGTAACAACCGGGTGGCCAGGTTGGGTGAGCCACTGGTGCATAAATGTTTTGACGTCTTTGCCCGAAACATCGCTCAGTGCAACCCACAAATCGTCGGCGCTGGCATTGCCGTATTTGTGGTGCTTCATGTACGCGCGCAGGCCGTCGCGGAATACCGTTTCGCCCAGATAGTTTTGCAACATACGCAATAAACAGGCACCTTTGGCGTACACAATTGCTGGGTCAAACAAACTGTTGAGTTCTTCGGGGTGGTGAACCGGTTCGCGCACCGCCTGCACGTTGGCTAAGCTGTCGCGGATAAATGCGTACTGTTGTTCTTGCGCGCCGAACTGTTCCCATAGTTGCCATTTTGGTTCGAGCTTGTCGGCGCTGTAGTTTTCCATCCACTTAGCAAAGCTCTCGTTAAGCCACAGGTCATTCCACCACTGCATGGTTACTAAATTGCCGAACCATTGGTGGGCGAGTTCGTGGGTTACAACGGTGGCGACGTATTCGCGCATTTCGGGCGGCGAGTTGGCGTCGTCGATGAGCATGCAGCTTTCGCGGAAAGTTACAAGGCCCCAGTTTTCCATGGCGCCTGAGCTGAAGTCTGGCAGTGCAACCAAGTCGAGCTTTGGCAGCGGATAGGGCAGCGCAAAATAGTCGTCGTAAAATTCCAACGTTTTAGCAGCCCATTCTAGCGAAAATGGCGTTTGATCTTTTTTGCCTGGCACAGCGTATGACCGAATGAGCACGCCGTTTTTGTTAGTGACTTCGGTGTATTCTAATTCGCCGGCGACAAAGGCCAGCAGGTAAGGGCTCATGTTTGGCGTGGTTTCAAAATGGGTAACCAGCGCGCCGTCTTTGGGGTGACTTTTGGCAACAGGCGTGTTGCCAAGCACGGTAATGTCGGGTTCGGTGACAAGCGTAACGTTAAACGTGGCTTTGCCGGCCGGTTCGTCAATGCAGGGGAAAACTTCACGGGCGTAGTGGCTCTCAAGCTGCGTGGCCAAAAGTTCTTTATCTTTGCCGTCGTGCTTAAAATAACAGGGGTACAAACCATGCATTGGGTCGGTGATTGTGCCGGTGAAGTCTAGTAAGATTGTTTGTTTACCGCTTAACATTTCGCCAGTTGCGATAGCGAGCTCGTCATCCTCGCCCTGCTTTACGGTAGCTTTTTGGCCGTTAACTGTAGCGGCGATAATGACTAAATCTTTGCTATGCAGCACAATTTCGCTGGCGTCTTTTAAAAGCTCGCCGTGGAGTTCAGCTGTGCCGCTAAACGTGCGAGCGACTCGTTTGGTAAGGTCAAGTTTAAGTTTGTAGCTTGCTGGTTTAAAGAGTTGGGTAAGTTGGCGTACGGTGTTCATATTTTAAGTGTAGCGTATAATTTCAATATGGACGAACATGAAACTGGCCAAGAGCGCATGGCACCCCCCAGGACTTTTTGTCGATTGGATTGGCGAACCGTCCGCCGAAGCAAGGGAGCATATTACCATTACAAAGCAAGCTGTCCATGAAGCTGCAAAAAATGTTGGCATCCCCGACACATTTACAAATGAACTTGCCTTTATGCTCACCGAAGAGCCGATTCCTACGGCGAGCCCGAACCATGTAACAGGGGATTACATATCCGATGAAGGCATAGCAATCGAAGATGAAAACGGTAAACGCCGCCCATTTGCCGACCTCATTTACGTTTCTGTCCGTGATGGGCGCGGCAACCTTAGAAGCGCTGAGGACTTGACTAGTACTGCTTACCATGAACTTATACATATGAAACAGCAACGTGTAGACGGTGTGCATAAAAGCTGGTTTAATAGCCCAACCTATAATGCAGAACCGTCAAAAAAGGTCGGCACGGCGGCAACAATAGGTTCAGCGGTAACAGCTTTTGGCGCGGGTAACGAAGCATTTTATACCGGTTATAACAATGGCGACCCCATCACCAGATTGGCCGAACGCTTGTTTGACCTACCTTACTCAACGGCTATTGTAACAGCAGG
>DATIJQ010000061.1:0-6841 GCA_035478375.1 Saccharimonas sp. (SeqCode)
TTTACTTGTCGCTCGCGCCCAGCGGATCCATTCCCATCGCGCCATTGGCGTAATGCGTTGCCATAGCGCTGCTGCCTGCGGGTTGGTGGCCAATGCTTTTTGCCAATCAGTGGGCACATCGGGTTCGGGCCAGTTGCGCACGGGCGTTACTACAACTGTTACATGACTGCCAGCGCTAACGCCTGCGGCTTTAAGCAAGCGTGCGTCAACTTTACACCAGTGGCTGAGCTTGCCGTCAGGTTCGAGTGGCGTTTTAAAATCAACGCCGTTAAACGTACCTTCGACCATAACTTGCCCACGCGACGGCAGTTTTTTGCTTGCGGCTGCTGGCACAGGTAAGATCGTCCACGAATCAATTTTGAATAAAATAGTTATAAATTTAATAGACTCAGCGCGCTCGACAACCATAATTAAATTATAGCAAGATATGCTATGTTTTAGTCGTCTTGCCTTAACGGATGGAGCTTTGTGACCAACGGCGAAGAAATAAACCCAGTCACTGGTAAGCCTTGGGCGCCAGCGGATTTGGATAAACTGCTCAACGTCATTAAGAGCGATGAGACCAAACCAGAGCCCAAAACCGAAGACAAAAAAGACGACTAACCAACTCTGGGCAGTAGTCCAGTAGAGCCGCAAGGCGGGAGCAACACTTTAGCTCCCGCCTTGCGCACTGTTACAGAATAGGCACGAGGCGCGCACCCTCCCAACCGCTATCGACATGCCACGGCCGGCCAAGCGTCATGTTGCCGTGGCCGTCGCCGTACCACACGTTCATGTCCATCATGCCGTTGTTGTGAGCGTAGAACGTGGCGATGTCGGCGTTACCATCGCCGTCGTAGTCACCCACACCGGCCGGCAGAATTCGCGAACCTTCCCAGCCACTGCCGGCCCATGGACCACCGGGGCCGGCAGCCATAACACCGTTGCTGGTGCCATACCAAATGCGCATGTCCACTGACTGCGTATCAGTATGGTTGAAGAAAATCGCCAGGTCAGTTTTGCCGTCGTGGTTAAAATCACCGCTACCTGCCGGGATAAACAGATTCCCGTCCCAACCGCTATCCACATGCCACGGCCGGCCAAGCGTGAAGTTACCCACGCCATCGCCGTACCACACATTGAGATCAACCATGCCGCCGTCGTGCCGGTAAAACGTACCGATGTCAAGGTTGCCATCGCCGTTGTAGTCACCGACGCCATCGGGGATGATGCGCGTGCCATCCCAACCGTTGCCGCTCCACGGTCCGGTCGGGTTGGTGGTAAAGCCGCTGGACTGGCCATACCAGATGTCCATGCCGACGACGTTGTTGTCGTAGCGGTAGAAGGCGGCGATGTCGGTGCGACCGTCGTGGTTAAAATCACCTGCGCCGGCCGAAATAATCCGGCCGCCCTGCCACGATGCGTCACCGTGCCAGGCATGCACCATGGTCAGCGCGCCATGACCGTCGCCATACCAAATGTTGAGGTCAACGCCGCTGTCCTGACGGAAAAATGCCGCGAGGTCTTGCTTGCCATCGCCGTTAAAATCGCCCTTGCCAATCGACATATCGCGCGTGCCGTCCCAGCCACTAGCCGACCAAGCACCTGGCCCGCCAACGGTGGTCCGGTTTTGGCCGGCCCACGTCCACAGGTTGGTGACATTGCCGTCGTAGTTGTAGAACGCCGAAATGTCCGACCGACCATCTTGGTCCATGTCGCCCAACACCGGACAGCCGTTGGGCTTGCCGTACTGGTGCGGGCACGGGTCTTGCGAATCAGGGACACCGTCACCGTCGCTGTCCGCCGGAGGCGGCGGCGAAACCACAGTCCCCAACCGCCAAAAACGCGCGCCGGCAAACGGCGTCCAGTGGGAGCGCTCGTTCACCATGCCGTCGTAGTTGTAGTTGGCATCTACGACCGTGAACTTGCCGGCGCCCTCGTTAGAAACAACAATGGCGGTGTGCAGTGGCGACGACGTGTCCCACTGCCCCATCTGGATGATGTCGCCCTCTTTGGCGTCGGCCGCAGCGACCTCCACGCCACCAACGTCAGCGTAACTCTTTTGGTAGTCACCGCCCGGGTCAACCGGCCACTGCGAGTGACCGCTCGCCATCCACACAATGCAGTTGACGAACTGTTTGCATTGATCGCCGCCAGTTTTGTTGGCATCGGCGCAGGCGGTGGTGCCATTCTTGCCGACGTAGCTCAACGCCGTTGTGGCAATGTTTGCGTTGTCGTACGTGCCCACCGCGTGCGCAGGACCAGCCGTAACGCCAAGGGTAATCCCCAGCACCAACAGCATCCCCGCAGCAAACGCAAGTGCGCGCTGCACAGCCGATTTCATCGACATGCCTCTCTGTACAAGTGCAAAGCGCCTTACAAACGTAAGTAAAAACCGGCATCCGGCCGGCGCGCTGTGTGGGAATTTTAACAAAGATTTATATACAACGCCAGAACGTTATGAGGTAAAGCTGGCGGAGTCCACTAGGTGAACTCCGCCATATGTCAGGCACCGCTACAGACAGCTAGCCCATCGCCACTGTCATAACAACTGTGGTAAAACCGTCTGCCGAACTTGCGGTGACGTTGTAAGGCCGCCGGTGATCGAGCACGACGCCATAATTGCTTTGTCCTTCGGAAGAGCCGACGAATCGCACTTCGGTAACCGCGCGGCCAACATTCTGCCCTACCCGATCGCCAACAGCGGCCATTCGGTCGGCCGACGGACCGGTCGGCTCGTAACCTTTTGTTGGTGCATGAATCACCAGCTGCAGAATAGCGCCGCCATTTACCGGGATGGTGTCACCTTTAGGATCGGTAACAAGTGTCGGCACCCAATCGGCCGAATACCAGACCGAATTACTCGCACTCTTAGCTTCACCGGTAATAATGAACGTCACACTGTCGTAGCAAGGGTTTTTTGCCACAACATCTACATGGGAAATCGCGTTTTGTGTGGACGGTGCGTCGTTAGACTCCTTCTTTTCTTCGTTCCATGTCGGGCAAGCCGGCGTGACATCTGGCGGCGAAAATGTACCGCTGGCAGAAGACTGAACGCTCGAAGCAGTCGTCGTCACCACCGGTGTTGACGTTGCAGTCGGCGCCACAGAATCCGGCCCCGCACATCCCGCCACAACGACGGCCAGCAAGCCCAAAACGAAGGCAAAAATCCTGCTCATACCAAACGATCCCCGCATAACTTTCTCCCTTCGGTGCGAAGATGGATTTAGTATAGCAGGATTTTCCATTTGTTGCGGGAGTTACCAAAGAAGGCTCAAATCCGCATAAACAGCCTTGTCATAAGCACTTTAATTCCGTACTATAAATATTCAGCAGTTAAACGAGAGTTTTTACAATGCAAAAACCACATACAGAATTAGTCAAAAAATTTTACCAACTCCTGAGCGAAAATAGAATCCCCGAATGGCTAGAATTATGGCACGACGACGGTAAAATTATTGTGCCATATCCGGCAAAAGGCTTTGCTCCGCTTATTGATGGTAAAGACGCAATTCGCACTACTTTTAACGGGTTGTTCGACAACTTCGAACGTTTTGACTCCAACATTACTGGCATTTACGACGACCCTGACACCAATGCCGTCTGCGTCGAATATAAAAACGATGCCATGCTAAAAAACGGCACGCCATACACTAACGACAACATTGCCGTGTTTATTTTTCGCGATGGACTTATAAGCGAATATCACGACTACTTTGATCCACGACGATTCCAAACTGTTGTTGATGCGTTGTAAAAACGTTAGATGACCCATTCCCTCAGCAATTTTGCGCTTGGCGGCGTGTTTACCAGCCGAGATTATGACTTAAGGCTGCGGCGTACCCACCGAATATAGATTGCCGTCTGGGTCCTCGAACCACGCTACTTGTACATCGCCCATGGTAGCGATGTCGTCTTGCCACGTCGCCCCTGGGATGTCGTAGGTCAAAAACGTAATGCCCTTGGTCTTCATTTCTTTGACCAAACCTTCGATGGTTTCGAGCTCCCAAGTGGCCACCGACGCTTTGCTAGAGCCAGCCGTGGCTGGTGATTCATAAATGAACAAATTGCCACCGCCAGTCTGGTAGGTAAGACCGCGCGGATTTTCGGCTACACGATTAAGGCCGAGCTGGCCCTCGTAAAACTCCTTGGCTTTCTCTAAATTACTGACTGGCACGGTAGCTAAAAATTTTGAATTGTCGAGCATCATTTCTCCTCAATATATTATTACTATTACCCGTTATGCGCTGGTTGGTCAAGTGACTTGCGCCAAAAGTGCTTACCGGCAAATAAGCTTACCGGCAAAGCAACGGCACATACTATAGCCGCCGCCAGTGGTACATCGGCTGCACTGTGGAGCGCAGAAATAGTAGCCCCGCCAACCGCCGCACCTACTGCGACACCCACGTTAACTGCCGATACGCCAAGGGTCGAAGCCAAGTTAGCCCCTTTACCCGCCAAACCGATCACGTACAGTTGATATGAGGGTACGAGGCCAAATCCCACAAACCCCCACGCCAGCAATAAGAATGCGGCCAGCAAACTCTGAGCACCCAATACGTATAGCAAAATAAAGATTCCGATCAGCAGGGCGTTGGCAATGATAATCGTTTTACCAGCGTTCTTATCGGCTAGTTTACCGCCTATAAGTGTACCAACCGCACAGGCAGCTCCATACGCAAATAAAAACACGCTTACCATTCCGCCATGTATATGCGTAATAGTGGTGAGGAATGGTTCAAGATAAGTTAGCATCGTAAACTGGCTACCCATAATCAGCAGACCAGCGAGTAGCGTAATAAAGACGCCAGGTGTAAAGGCCGCCCGCGACTGATCCTTTAAAGATAACTGGACGTCACTTTTGGCGTGCGGCAAAAACAGCAAGAGGCTGGCAAATGCCATCACGCCCATAACGACTACTGCAATAAACGCTGCTTGCCAGCCAAGTAACTGCCCTGCAAGCGTACCGAGCGGCACTCCTAAAACAGTAGCCACCGAGAGCCCACCAAACACAATGCCAATCGCTTGCCCACGCTTTTGGGGTGGCACCGCCTGCGAAGCGATCGAAAAACTGCTGCCAATAATCATGCCGTGCATTACACCGGCTACAACGCGCGCGACCAAAAATAAATCATACGAGTTGGTCAATAATACTGCTGCGCTGCTGAGCACGTATATGGCAACCGTGACCAACACAACCGTGCGTCGTCCTAGCCTGTTGGTCAATGCTGTCAGTATCGGCGAACCGATCGCAATGCCCAGCGCGTAACCAGTAACGAGCTGTCCAGCAGCGCCCACGCTCACTTGCAGGCTACCAGCTATTGGATTTAAAATGCCGACTATCATCAGCTCAGCAGTACCAAGCACAAATGCGGTAAACGCCAGCACAAGCAGCACTATTTTGTATGAATAATTTTTTATGCTCATTCCGGCATCGTATCATTAGGGCTATATTTTTAACAAGTACTATCATGGAGTATAGTGTAAGTATGATATTGAATGACGAAGAGCACGCAATCAGCGTAGACGGCAAAACCTACCACTGCCCAATAGATGCAGGCATGCATTACATTGGCGGAAAGTGGAAAGCGGTTGCCATGTGGTACTTGCATGACGGTCCTAAACGTTACAGCGAACTGCGCCGGCTCATGAGTGGCATTACCGAGCGCATGCTCTCTAAGCAATTACGCGAACTGGAGCATGATGGGCTTATTACCCGGCGCGATTACCAAGAAGTTCCGCCACGCGTCGATTATATGCTCACCGAAGACGGCAAAAAACTGCTGCCTGCCCTGCAAGCTCTCTCCGACTGGAGCTTTGAACTCTCGCAGCGGCGTGACACAATCATTGCCCTGCAACAAAACTGATTAAATGGTACGTCCACTCTACTCGCGTGTCGCCGGAACATCTATCTTTTAAAATGTGATCGGTTCTGTAAATGGGAACAATGCGCTGGGCGGGTGCGGAGCTTTTGGCCCCGCACCCGCGTTGAACACAGAGAGAGCTATTGCTTAGCGAACTTCAGCCCGGTGGACGCCACCCACCCAATGGTCGCATCAGCCAATGTCTCGGCTTCGGCCAGCAGAATCGCGCGCATTTCCTCGGGCAAGGTGGCTTTGCGCTCAGCGTCGCCACAAACAAAGGTGTCGATAACGTAGTCACGCCAGAGCTGACGCAATTCGTCTTCGGTCTTTTTGAGTATGTCGCCGAGGGTTACCATCTGTGCCCAGGTAAAAAAGCCGTCGCGGATGCCCCGCAACTGGCCCAGCTCCATGGTCGACTCCAAGGGTGCAAGGGTAGTCGCGACCCGAAGGTTCCATTGCCCATGGGAACGTAGGCGCTCCGGCAGCTCCACCCAAAAGCCCGCCGCCTTAGCCGTCGCCAGCTCTGTGGCTGTTGGCAGACGCAGGCCGTGCTGGCTCAAACAGAACTTAACGTCCTTCATGGCGCGGGCATTGCAGCGCTGCGCCAGCTCCTCCTCGGTATACAACAGCAAGGTGCCGACGTAAAAAATGCGCATATCGGTCAGCGCAAGTCGAGTCTGCCACTTAATGCCGAGCAGGTCGGTAGGCATCCAGGCGACCTTTACCCAGACGTACATTGGCACCGGTACAGCGTCGTACGGATACAGAGTAATGCCACCCTGATAACGAGTGGGTAGCACGGTCCGGCCTTCACGCGCGCTCTGGAGAGCGAGCAGCACGTCTTCTGGGTTGATTGGACTACCCTTAGGAAGCCACAGCCGGTGCTTGATCTCATCCATGCGAAGCTCGACTCTGGCGAACATCCGAGGAGTAACCGTATACCTGCGATTGTCTCTGGCAGCCTGTTCAGCCGACAAGACAATCACCTCCTTGTGTTC
>DATIJQ010000062.1:0-11245 GCA_035478375.1 Saccharimonas sp. (SeqCode)
AGCACCAGCCCCGACGACTACCAGTACAGCACCGCCGAGTTGGACCAAATCGCCGCCTACGTTAAAGCCAAGCAAACCGCCGGCCTAATCACCAGCGTCAACGTTAAAGATGGCCCGGTGCAAAGTACAACCAACATGTTAACAAACGGTAGTTTTGACAGCGGCATTGCCGCCGGTTGGACAACCAACAATGCCGCCGTTTTTAAAGCCGATAGCGCCAACAATGGTAGCTACAATGGCACCACAACCGGCCCAACAAAATCAGTTGCGGTCACCGCGGGCAGTACCAATGCCGCACTATTTTCGCCAAAAGTTGCCGTAAACAACGCCCAAACCTACATGTTTAAAGGCTTCCTAAACATGACCGCCCGCACCGCTGGCGAACTTGGTTACTACGTTGACGAATATGACGCCAATGGTAACTGGATCAGCGGCCAATGGAAAAAAGCCGAAAACTCAGTGTATGTAGAAAGTATGAACTTCACCTACACCCCAACCAGCACCGCCGTAAAGCAAGCCAGTCTGCAGGTGTACGTCACTGGCGGCTCGGGCATTAAAGCCTACATTGACAACCTGCAAATGTTCCCACTTACCGGCACGCCACCGCCACCTGTTACTCAAACTAATTTGGTAACAAACGGCACGTTTGACGCTGGTATTAGCGGCGGCTGGACGACCAACAGCCCAACCACCATCAAAGCTGATGCCACAAGCAAAGGCAGCCCAAACAACGTTGTTAATTCGGTCGCAATGACCGCCACAACGCAGGACCGCCACCTGTTTGGCCCACAAATTGCCGTCAGCCAAACTAACAGCTACACCATAACCAGCTACCTAAATCTTACAAAAATCACCAGCGGCCAAGTCGGTTTTTACATCGACGAATACGACGCCAATGGCAACTGGGTTAGTGGCCAATGGAAAACCGGCATCAGCGCCGTAAGCGCCGGCGACGTCAGCTTGCAATACAAGCCAACCTCGGCAAATGTCGCCAAAGCCAGCCTGCAAGTTATTGTTGCCGGCAACAGCGATATTAGTGCCTACTTTGATGACGTGCGTTGGTATCAAAACTAGCCATTAATTCCCGTGTGTATAAAAAAACCCGCAGTAGCAATGCTGCGGGTTTTTACGGTTGCAACCACATTTTAAGCAATAATGTGCCACCAACCGCGACAATAATTATTATTGCAAACACAATCAGACTTACTAGTTTACCGTGACGCACGCTAAAACTTGGCACCCAAGTGTCGGGCGCAGAGGCAAGCGACCGATTTGGGTCAGCAATAATACTATCAAAATTTGCAGGCACATTTTTATAGTACAAATGAAGCGCTTTTATAAATGCCTACTCCGCTATTGGCAATCGTTACTTTAGGGTTCAGTAGAATAGTCCGCAATGGTTCAGCAAGGGCTGTCAATAATTTATCGCCATATGACCATATGGGAGCCCAAAATTCTTTGCCCGTATCGTCGGTAAGTTTAAGGCCAAAAAGATTATTTGGCGAAAACAAAAGCATACGCCCAGCTGTAGCGCTAACCGCCGTTACTCTACTTAAGTCTATAGATGTGGTACGCCGCCAAAATAGTCCTTCTGTCTGAGTAATGACGGTGCCCTTATAAATAATCCGTTTTAAATAGCTTTCTTCTATAAGAATGCATGAGCTTAAAAGAATAAGCGCCATAACAGCATACGTAATGAATCCCCACACACCATTATCCGAATACAACTCGCCGTTGAGCACTCTATAAACGCTAATGATCGAACCAATTAAGGTGAGTACTAGCAAAACATTCATTATCATAAATGCAACAACAGCTGTACGACCGTACCAATGAGTGACTTCTTGTTGAGTATCCATAGCTTAAGACTATACAGCAAATCATAAGCTTTTTGTATGCCAAAAATTTAACGCCACATTTGCCCAGCGAGTTTTATGGTAAGAACGTAAGCTTATTAAAAACCGAGGGGGTCTTATGCGGCGAATGGTACAAGCAATACTAGCATGCCTTATTTTAAGCGTAGTAAGTTTGATGGTTGCTACACATTCTGCTCACGCTGCAACGCAAAAACTTATGTGGCATAGTTGTCCGCCGTCGCCACAGGGTTTGCCAGATGCTGGCATGGAATGCACTAGCATGAATGTTCCACTTAACTATCAGCAACCTAACGGCAAACAAATTACCGTCGCCGTTTCGCGCATAAAAGCTACCGACCCAACCAAACGGCACGGCGTTTTGTTTACAAATCCGGGCGGCCCAGGCGGTGCGGGTTTAGACTTGCCGCGTGCTTTTAAAATCCTCATGCCCCAAAGCATTTTTGATGAATACGACGTTATTGGGATTGACCCGCGGTTTATTGGCGAAAGCACACCAATCACCTGCGGCCTAAGCGCCCAAGACGCCACCCAAGCATTTGTACCACTCGAACAAAATAGTAACTTTGCCTCAACATCAGCATTTATGAAAAAGGTGGCCGATGGGTGCGCTGCAAACGCAGGCGACAAATTGCCCTATGCCACAACCGCCAACACCGCACGCGATTTTGACATGGTGCGGCAGGCGCTTGGCGAACAAAAAATTTCATACTTTGGGTATTCGTATGGCACATATTTAGGCGCTGTGTATTCGTCGCTGTTCCCCAACAATACTGACCGTATTGTGCTGGATAGTTCGGTTGACCCAGGTGAAGTATGGCGTCAACAATTCCGTAGCTGGGGGCCGGCCGGCGAACTGCGCTTCCCTGATTTCTTAAAATTTGCTGCCGCCAACGACGCAACCTACCACCTTGGCAACACGCAAGGCAAGGTTCGCCAAACGTACTTTGGCCTCATGAATAAGGTCAACCAATCGCCAGTCACTCTGGCCGATGGCACTGTGCTTAATGGACCGATGTTCCAAGAGGTTACTTTTGGCGGTCTCTATAACGACAACCAGTTTAATGGGTTGGCAGCGCTGTGGCAATTCTTAAATGGCAACACCGGGCCTTCAGTCAAAAACCAAATGCTGCAACCAAGTGACGCGGCAGTTGACAACGAGGCTGCTGGTGGCCTGGCTATTGCCTGCGACGACGTGGCGTGGAGCACTTCGCCGGCGCAATACCAACTTGAATATAATCTCGATAGCAAATTATTCCCATCGTTCGGCGCCCTTGGCTCCAACATTTGGCCATGTGCATTTTGGCACAACTCGCCAGCTGAACCGCCGGTTGCTATAAGTTCGCATGGTCCAACAAATATTTTGATGCTGCAAAACTTGCGTGATCCGGCAACGTCGTATTGGGGCGCACTAGGTATGCATGCAGCGCTTGGTAGCCGTTCGCGTATGGTGAGCGTTGACCAAGGCGGGCACACGGTCGCCTACTTGCAGCCCAATGCCTGCGGCACAGCTGCGGCGACTGATTATTTGGTTAGTGGTACGCTGCCGACGACCGATAAATTCTGCCCGGCACAGCAATCACTGATTCATCCGCTCACACCAAACGCACAAACAGATAAAGATAAGGCGATGCGAGAATTACAAAAGCTCGTTAAATAAACGTTATAACTGGGACGTTAAGGCCATTAAGCGGAGTCGCGCCTGATGGCATAGTACGTGTCTCAACAAATACGCAAAGCTTATTCCAACGATCTTATAATATCTAACAAATCACTCAACACAATCTCCGCCTTAATCACGTACCCATCCATGTCTTTATGCACCTGAGGGCTAACTTTGTTGGCATCGCCAAGGTTGGTCAGCAACACAATTTTAGTATGCACACAATTGTATTCGGAATGGTGCCGCAAGAGTTTGAGCACTTCAAAACCATCTTTTTTAGGCATCATAACGTCTAAAAATATAAGATCGGGTTTGTAAGTTTTAGCTACGGTCAACGCTTGTTCGCCATCCATAGCAGTGGCGACGTCAAAGCCATTTTGCTTTAAAAACAGTAGGTAGATATCAACCAATTGAGCGTTGTCTTCAACGAGTAATATTTTTTGTAATCCAGCCATGATGTCTCCTGGTTGCTATTATCTTCGGTTGGGCTTCGGACTGCAAGCTCGCAAAACGGGTTGCATTAAAAGCGGGCATTATAAAGGTAAACGTTGAGCCGCTGCCCTCTTGGGACTGGACTGTTATGCTACCACCGTGGCGTTCGATAATCGACTTAGCAATAAAAAGCCCTAAACCAGTGCCAGTACTACCGCTGTTAAGTCCACCGTGCACACGGTAGAATTTGGTGAATAGATTAGGCTGCGCCGCCACTGGAATGCCAATACCCGTATCGACAACAGCCACTTGGTAAGCGTCGTTTTCGCGCTGCAACCGTACAGTCACGGTGCCGCCAGGGTCGGTGTACTTTATGGCGTTACCTATTAAGTTGTTAATGACTTCGTGCAGAGCAATTTCGTCGGCCGCCACAAAGCTAGGGACGCGGATGCCGTCATAAATCAGTTTTATTTCTTTATCTTTGGCAGTGAAGGCAGCTTCTTCGACTGACTGTTGCAGTTCGGCTGCCAGGTCAATTTTTTCGAAAGTAAGTGCCAACGTGCGGCGCTCTATACGCGTAACATCAAGCAAATTGTTAATCAAACCGCCAAGTTCGGTCGAACTTTTGAGCGCCTGGCGAATATAACTAGTAGCTTCGCTGTTTAAAGTGCGGCCAGCTTTAAACGTAATAAGTTCGAGATAGCCACGGATTGCCGCCAGTGGCGTGCGCAGTTCGTGGGCAGCCATAGACACAAAATCAACCTTCATAGCTTCGAGTTCGCGGCTTTTGGTTTCGTCGTGAATGGTTATAATTGTTTGCGCCGCCGAATCGCCCTGCTGTACTTTAATTTCGGCGACAATAAGTTTTACATAATGGGTAATGCCAGCCGGATTGATGTACTGCAAATCGGTGTAGATTTTGGCGCCAGACTGCAAGTAATCTATGGTGAACGGCTCGGCGCTTTGCGACCAGCGAAAAATATCGTTAACATTTTTGCCAACAATGTCGCCGACATCGGTCTGGGTGAGTTCGGTCGCGGCTTTGTTGGCTAAAATAATGGTGCCGTGCTTGTCGATAGCCAAAATGCTTTCGACCGTGCTGTTTAAAATAATTTCTAGCCGGTTGCGTTGGGCTTCGATACTCGCCACAAACCCTTTAAGACTTGCACCCATTGCGTTAATATTAGATGCTAACGTGCCAATCTCGTCGCGGCGTTGCAGGCGCAGTTGGGGCGATAGATCACCGCGGCCGATCTGCTGCGCAGCTTCGGTAATCAACAAAATTGGTTTGGTAAAGAACTGCGTAAAGTAGAGGGCAATGAGCGCAATTATAAGTGATGAGGCGGCCACAATTATAATCATAGTGTTGCGTAGTTGGTCAGTTTGCGCCAATGCTTCGGCCTTGTCAATTTTGGTGGCAATAACCCAGTTGGCAAAACCGATCGACTTAGCGGCTACAAAAACTTCTGTACCACGGTAGTCGGTCAGATCTTTGTAGCCAGTGTCAGAATCGGTAAATAATTGCAGCGAATCTAAATTTGCTTTAAGTGCGGCGTCGGTGTTAAAGCGCAGCGGGAAAAGCGACAGAGTGTGGTTATTGGCATTATGCGCCGCCACCACTGTTTCGCCAGTACTGCCCAGGCCAGTATAATCTTGCACGGCCGCCACGATGTCATCAATCCTAAAGACCACGCTCAGCAGGCCAGATTCTTGTTTGTTAACGCTAACTTTAGTAGTGATGTACAGTTTGTCGATGCCATCACGTTGATCTTCACGCACGGTTGTTGTTGTTTCTTGTCCGCTGGGCATGGCAGTATCTTGAGTGCCGAGCGTGAGGCCTTCGTCTTGCGGGTTGGTGGATACAATAATTTTGCCGCTTAAATCGGCCAGGCTTATATTCTGCACGTCTGTATTGCCATTGATAGTATTTTGCACAATCGACTGTAGCTGCGGTTTGCCTTGCCGACCGGCGCTCGCCAAATAGGTGCCTAGGTTCGATTGCAAATCAAACGTATTTGAGAGTTCCAGCGCCTGTTCTTGCCGTTTTTGCAGCAAGCTGTTAATGCGCTGTTGTTGTTCGCTGGCTGTGCTCACCAGCTGGTCAACGGTTTTATGCGTGAGGCTTGTGCTAATAGTAATGTACGCCACAATACCCACCGCAAGCGTTGGCACCAAGCCGATAAACAGCATCAAAATAGTTAATCGTTTGCGTATGCTCATACTGGCCTTATTGTGATTGCGTTAACGGTTGGAATGCGCCGTTTTTAACCTGAAACAGATCATATTTATAATTGCGATCGCCAATATCGCCATTTTGGTCAAACATTACGTAGCCAGAGACACCTTGGAACGAAATCCCAGACAACGCGTTTTTAATCTCCTCGCCCGTGGTATTGCCTTGTTGGACAGCGATTTGCAGCAGGTGGATAATATCATAGGCTTGGGGCGCAGCGTACAGTTGCTCGGTCTTTTGGTATTCGTTAACTAACGCTTGCTTAAAGGCTTTGGTGCCGGTTGGGAACGACGAGATAGTGAGACCGTCGGCAGCAGCTGGCGCATTGGTAATTATAGTGTTGTCATACATAATATCGGCGCCAAAAAATGGCACCGCTATACCAGCCTGGCGTGATAGTTTTAGGACGGCCGTTGCAGTAACGACCGAATTCGGCGCTACAAAAATTGCCTGCGGGCTGGCAGCTTTGAGCGCGCCAATTTGGGTGTTGAGATTAATAAGATCGGGCTCGGCATTAGCAGTAGCGATCACTTTGCCGCCTAGCGCTTCGAACTTGTCACGGAACACAGTGTTCATACCGCTGCCGTATGGTTCGTTCGTATAAAAAACGGCGACATTGCGGATGCCTTTATCGAAAATGGTTTGAGCCATAAATGCGCCTTGCACATTGTCGGGTGGAACGACTCTAAAGAAATAATCATTAGGGATACTGAGGGCTGGGCTCGAAGCCGATGGGCTTATCATAGGAATTTTGGCGTTGTTAGCAGCCGGCAACGCTGCGATTGAGGCGCTGGAGCAGCCTTCGCCAATAATCGCGACCACCTGCTGTTTTATGAGGTCTTTTATAGCCTCGGCCGCCGCCTTAGGGTCGCACTTAGAATCTTCTTGTACGATGTCGAGATTGTCGGCGCCAAGTTGCTTTTTAGCCAGTAATACGCCTTTCATAGCGCCATAGCCCATACTACTAGAACCACCGCTAAAGGCCATCATGACCCCTACTTTTATGTGTGCATTGGCCGTTTTGTTAGCATTACTAAAGTAAACAAATACACCAAAGGCTACTGCCAAGCAAATAACAACGGCCAGGACCGAAATGCTTACGGCCAGCCAATTACGGCGACGCTTAGGAGTGGATTGGGGCACGGGCTCTTGCACAGGTGTTACCGGCAGCAAGGGCGTACTGTTTTGTGCGGGTGGCATGTAAAATCCTTATGCTACTTGCATAATAATCATCGGTGACGCACGGTGGTATTGTCAAGGATTTTTGCAATCTTCGGCCCAACTTTTGTCGCCGACAGCAGGAACAATACGCTGTTAATTAACAAAATATAAAGCGGGAAACCAGCGCTTAAAAATGACCACGAATGAATGGTAAATAATGTAATTACCATACTGACCATGCTCAAAAAATAAGCCGTTGCCTTTTCGGACCCGGGCACCGCCCATGTCTTAACAACGGTTGGCACGCCGCCTAAAATGTCAGCTGCAATACCAAACACGAGCGCCATTACTGGCTCGCTGGTCATTTGCCATAACAATAAGCCGGTGCCGGCACAGATACCGCATACTATATCGAGCCAACTTACCTTCCAGCGATGTTTGCGTGTTATAGCTATAAAAAAGACCACTAATGGGCCGATGCTAAGTGCTAACGTCACCCAAGCTGTTGGTTCGATTGTCTTTTGAATTTGGGCAAAAAATGCTAACAGAGGCGACAGCCCCCAAAGCAACCACGTAACCGGGTTGGGCAATGCCTTGCCGCGTATAGTAGCCACAACATAATCGAGGCCAGCAGCAATACGGAACAAGACAGCGGCGATTATCCACTGAGGATCAAGCACGGTTGCCATTTTAGCTGTATTTAGGTCGGCTTGTAAAGCGCATTTTCGTCGCAAATTATCCACATTTTGCGACGAATTTGCAAAAATTTTGCACGTTGCTTTATAGTTGCGTTTATGAAGAAAAAACTATTACAACTCGTCACCCTTGTTATTGCCATTGCAGCGCTTGGCATTGTTATTGCCGTGCATCAAACGGCTACACCACAAGCCGGCAATAAAATAACAGTTAGCGCCAGTTTTTATCCCCTGTACGAATTCGCCAAACAAGTCGGCGGCGACAGGGTGAGCGTTACTAATATTACGCCAGCCGGTGCCGAGCCGCACGATTTTGAGCCAACCCCACAAACCTTGCTGACCACCCAAAACGCCGACCTATTTATATACAACGGCGGTACTATGGAACCGTGGGTCAGTAAATTTTTGCCAGATTACAAACATGTTGCAGTTAAAGCCAGCGAGCACATTGCCTTGCACCAAACTACCGAAGGCAACGATCCGCATTTTTGGCTTGACCCAGTGTTGGCGCAGCAGATTGTTAACAATATCCGCGACGGACTTGGCAAAGTACAGCCCGCCAGCAAAGATTATTTTGCCAAAAACGCCGCAGCCTACAACAAGCAACTAGCCGCACTGGACACACAAATTAAAAACGGCTTACGAACATGCCAGACTCGCACCATTGTCACCTCACACGACGCTTTTAGTTACTATGCCGAACGATACGGCCTAAACGCCGTCGCTATTGCTGGCATGGACCCCAGCGAAGAACCCAGCGCCGCAAAATTAGCCGAACTCAGCGATCTAGTAAAACAACAAAACGTGCAGTACGTGTTTTTCGAAAGCTTGGTCAGCCCTAAATTAGCTGATACTATAGCACAAGAAACAGGCACCAAAACTGCCGTCTTTGACCCCCTGGAAGGACTCACCGACGATGCGCAAAAAGCAGGAAAAAACTACAGTAGCGTCCAGCAAGACAACCTTGCTGCGCTCCGCACCGCGCTTGGATGCCGCTAGCGCTGGGCTGATTGACATTGACACGGTAAGCGTCGTATTCGGCGGCGAAACGGCGTTAAAACAGGTGTCGCTGTGTGTGCACGCTGGTCAATTTATTGGTTTGATTGGTCCGAATGGCGCCGGCAAAAGCACGCTATTAAAAGTTATGCTTGGCTTACAAAAACCAACCAAAGGTACGGTGCGGCGCGACCCAGTATGTACCATTGGCTACGTACCGCAGCGCGGCAGCATGAGCGCATTTACCGTGCCAATGAGCACGCTCGAAGTCGTGCAATTGGGTGCGCGCGGCGCAAAGCAAATCGCATTGGGCGCGCTCGAAACAGTGCATATGGCGAGCGCTGCGGACAAGCGGTTTAATGATTTATCGGGTGGCCAACAGCAGCGTGTGCTTATCGCCAAGGCGCTCGCTAGCAGCCCAGATGTGCTTATTTTAGACGAACCGACCACTGGCATTGACGAGCAATCGCAAACCGCGTTTTACGATATTTTGCGCAATCAGCAACAACAAGGCATGACCATAATTATGGTGTCACACGACGTTGATATGGTACTAAAATTGGTCACGCGGGTAATTTGCCTTAACCAAAGTGTTGTGTATGACGGGCCGCCGGAACATTTTGAGTCGGATAAATTCTTGCCGTCGTTTTTTACTGCTCAGCACCGTCTGCTACACCATCACCACGGGGAACAGCATGCTTGAAATTTTCCAATACTCTTTTATGGTTCGCGCCCTTATTGCCGGCGTGCTAGTGGCACTGGCCGTGCCCGTTATGGGTAGTTTTTTGGTGGCGCGGCGATATTCGCTTATTGCCGATAGCCTTGCGCATGTAAGTTTGGCTGGTGTTGGCGCTGGTTTACTACTTGGCTTTGCGCCAATTTACGTTGCTGTGCCCGTTACCATTGCCGGTGCGCTCGCACTTGAATGGCTGCGCCAAAAACAACGTATGAGCGGCGAAGTCAGTTTGGCAATACTCATGAGCGCTGGCCTTGCCCTGGCCGTCGTCTTTGCTAACCTCGCCCACGGCGTCAACACAGACTTTAGCAGCTACCTGTTTGGCAGCATTACCACCACAACCACCGACGACGTTGTTACCCTGGCCGTTGCCGTTGCCTTTACAATTGCTGTGGTGTGCGCCAATTATCGCGCTTTATTGCACATTGCTTTTGACGAAGCCAGCGCACGCATTGCTGGCTACAAAGTAACACTGCTAAATTACGTATTGGCTGCAACCACAGCGCTTGTTGTCGTGCTAAGTCTCCGCATTATTGGCGGTTTACTTATGAGCGCGCTGCTTGTTATGCCAGTCATTACCGCAGCTCAGTTTGCCCGCAGCTTTTTGCAAACAATTCTATACGCAATTATGACTGCACTTTTAGCCGTAATTATTGGCCTGGTTGTTGCTTTTTACGCTGGCATTGCAGCTGGTGGCGCGATTGTGCTGACCGCACTCACCCTTCTTATTACTGCGTTTATCTTCAAAAAGAGTTAAGCCGATTGTGCACGCCGCTGTTTTTTAACAGTTGCCTTAGTTTTGCCAAATTTAGTTGTGTACGCAACAAGCCACACAAGCACAATCAAACAAATCGCAATAATACTGCTCATAATCGCCACACCGCTGTAGCCGTGTTCGAGGTCAGGATTTAAAAACGGATACGGCGCCCAGTCAATAACCAATTCGCGCCCCAAACTATACACCACATAAATAAGTGGGAACGCCAGCCACACCAATGCCTTTTTAAACATAAGACGCATGGCTGGCAAGTCGACAAACCAATCGAGCAGCACCGCCGCTGGCATAATATAATGCAACACCGCATTAACCCACGGGATTGGCGTTTGCAACGATTCTTCGAGGCCCGACAGCAACAGTGCATACACAATACCGGTCGTCGCCATAAACACCACACTTGCGCCACGGATCATAGCCCACTTTTGAGACTTATAGCTTGGCGTAAAGGCCAACACTAAAAATAAAACTGCGGCAAAGATGTTGCTCTCAATGGTAAAGAAGCTAAAAAAGTTAACAATGCTAAATGTCGATTGCTGCATGCCAAACTGCAGCTGCGCGGCGATTGCGGTAATGACTAAAAGGCCAAATAATATCCGATAAAATCGCAGCGGCATGTCTTTACGCATATCGCGATTGTACCAAGGCACAGCCGATTATGGAAGAGGCTTACGCTTATT
>DATIJQ010000063.1:0-5790 GCA_035478375.1 Saccharimonas sp. (SeqCode)
GCATTGGCTTGGCGCCAAACCGGCCGAAGTTATTTTTACAGCCGGTGCTACAGAATCGATTAACTTAGCAGTTCACGGTGTACTGCGTGCAACCCCTGGCAGCGTGGTCACACTCGCGACCGAACACGATGCCGTTTTGGCCGCCGCCGCTCAGCACAATCACCGCATTGTGGCGGTTGAAAAAGATGGCATGGTTGACATCGAGCAGCTTAAAAAAGCTATTACCGACGACACAGCTTTGGTTAGCGTGGCCATGGCCAACAACGAAATCGGCACCATCCAACCCATGCGCGAAGTTGCTACGTTAATGGCCCAAATCCGCCACATGCGCCAACTCAAAAACAACCCAACGCCCCTGTTTTTACATACCGATGCCAGTCAAGCCGGTTGCTATTTAGATTTGCACGTTAGCCGTCTTGGCGTCGATTTACTCACCTTAAACGGCGGCAAAATGTACGGTCCAAAACAAAGCGGCGTGCTGTTTGTAAAAGCCAATGTGCCGCTGCAACCATTAGTATGGGGCGGCGGCCAGGAGCGCGGATTGCGGTCGGGCACCGAAAACGTTGCGGGCAGCGTGGGCCTAGCCACGGCGCTTGATATTGCCCAAACCGAACGCAAAAATGCTATCGCCAAAACCACGGCGCTACGTGATGAACTCCAGCGCGAAATTGTAAGCGCCCTGCCACAAACAGTCGTTAACGGCAACCCCAAAAAGCGTTTACCCAACAACTTGCATGTCAGCTGGCCAGGCATTGACGGTGAGCGTTTATTGATGCTACTCGATGAACGCGGCCTTTTGGCGAGCACCGGTTCGGCTTGCGCAGCCAACAAGCAAACCGCTTCGCACGTGTTAGTGGCCTGTGGGTTAGACGACGCGGCGATTGGTGGGAGTCTGCGCCTGACGTTAGGCCGGGCAACAACACAAACAGATGTGCAGACCGCCGCCAAACGTATAATTACCGCCGTGCAGGAACTACAGATATGAAATTGCTTGTCACTATCGCCGGGATTATTTTGGTTATTGCGGTAATTGCGTGGGGTTTGGATTCTTATTTAGTCATTGATGACCTTAAAGATTGCGCTGCGCCTGACCCAACGAGCCAAACCTGCAAACCGGCCGATGTGATTATTGCCATAAGTGGTGGCGACACACAGGCGCGTACGGCCGAGGCGATTAATTTATATAAGGCAGGTTGGGCGCTGCAACTGTTATTTTCGGGCGCAGCGCTCGATACTAGCGGACCGTCAAACGCCCAAGCAATGCGCAAACAGGCGACTGAAGCTGGCGTACCAGCCAGTGCTATTGTGCTCGATAATACTGCCAACGATACAACCCAAAACGCGCAAGAAACAGGTGCGTTGCTTACCGGCAGTGACACGCGCATTATTTTAGTCACCTCACCGTACCACCAGCGCCGAGCCAGTATCGAATTTAATAAAGCGCTTGGCAACCGCGTGACTATTGTTAACCACCCGGCTCAGAACGACAAAAATTGGAGCTCCCACTGGTGGACAAGCCCCTACAGTTGGTGGCTGGCCATGACCGAATTCTTTAAAAGTGTGGTGGTTTCGTCATGGCATTAAAAGTGTATGTTGGCATGAGTGGTGGCGTTGACAGTTCGCTGACTGCCGCGCTGCTTAAAGAACAAGGTTACGACGTGACCGGTGTTTACATGAAAAACTGGACCCAAGATCTGCCGGGCATGAAATGCCCTTGGGCTGATGATTTAGCCGACGCTAAACGCGTGGCAGTGCAGCTCGGCATCCCGTTTAAGGTGTTTGATTTCCAAAAAGAATACAAGCAAAAAGTCGTCGATTACATGATTGACGAATACAAAGCCGGCCGCACGCCAAATCCAGATATTATGTGCAATCAAGAGGTAAAGTTTAAAGTGTTTTTAGAAGCTGCGCTGGAAGACGGGGCTGATATGATTGCGACGGGGCACTACGCACGGGTGTGGCATAAAGAAGGCAACCCCGCTCCCACCTCTTCGTCCCTGTCTCCGCAAGGACCTCTACGCCGCCAAACAGGCGGCTCCGTTGGCACCGGAAAGGTGAACTCCTTGCTTGAGACAGGAACGAGCGGTGGGAGAGGCTTCGCAAGTTCCGAAAAACAGGATTTACAAGCAAAGCTTTTGACCGCCGTCGACACCGCCAAAGATCAAACTTACTTTTTATACCGCGTGACCGAAGACGCGCTGGCAAAAACACTGTTCCCGCTGGGCGAACTCACTAAACCGCAAGTGCGCGAATTGGCTGCCGAACGTGGTTTGGCAACCGCCGCCAAAAAAGATTCCCAAGGCATTTGCTTTGTTGGCAAGGTCGGCATTAAAGATTTTTTGTTGCAATATGTCGACGCCAAGCCCGGCGATATTGTCGACAAAAAAACCGGCAAAGTGGTCGGCCAACACGACGGCGCCATTTTTTACACCTTTGGTCAGCGCCACGGTTTAGGCGTTGGCGGCGGTCTGCCGTATTACGTTGTGGCTAAAGACATGGCAAAAAATATTGTGTATGTTACAACCAACTTAAACGACGATACAATGTGGCGGGATACATTTAAACTTGAGCAACTCCACTGGATTAATAACGCGCCAACCCCTGGCAAAACCTATAAAGTGTGTACACGTTACCGTGCGCCGTTGGTTGACTGCCGCTTTGACGGCGATGTTTTAACGCTTGCTGAACCTGAACGCGCTATTACTCCTGGTCAATCCGCCGTTATTTACGACGGCGAACACGTTTTAGGCGGCGGAATAGTCACGGAAGTCTTATAATCGTTTACCTTGTTGCCTAGGTTTATAAAAATTGAGTAACAGGGGCGATAAGGTTGACCTATTCGATCAAAAGTTATATTATATACTCTAGGTTACAAGGTAAAAAGGGCGCATTGTGCTCTTTTTTACTGCTTTAGGCTAGACCTTTAAAAGTTCGTGTTTTCTGTCTACGATGGGAGCTTGCAATGTTTGACCGCATTTTTGTTGTGGAGCCCACGCGCGTTGCTGGTGTTGGCATCAAGGAGTTGATCGAAAAGACCGACTTGCCGCCCACCTTGCTCGAACGCACGCGCGGCGACCAACTGCGCGCGGCCATTGCCGAGCTGCCCATGGGCGGTTTTGGCGTGGTTGGCATGACCGGCACGGGTAAATCGGCAGCCATCAGACATATTGGTCTGGAGGTTTTCGGTGAGCTGCGTGTCGGTATTGTCGATGCCGAGCACAAGGCCGAGCCCAACTGCAACGTCATGGTAATGACGCCTGGCGCGGCCCTTAATTGGGCGAAGTGGGGCAAAATTACCGCCGACGATCTCGTGGTGATCGACGAAGCTCACCAGGTGAGCGATGACCTCGAGATGTTCATGGCGCTCGTCAAGCGTGCCGAGTGCGCCGTTGTGTGGATTTCGGCAACTGTCGACCCCAAGGTGTACCAGGAGTACTTTGGCTCGCGCCAGGTGATCGGCTGCGAAGCTTATGATCCGGCGCTCAGAGCCGAGGTTTCTTTCTGTGTCGTTGACAGGGAAAGTGACTTGCTGGCCGGGCTGTACGATGAAATGTACATGCGTGTGCCCGACATCATCGCCCGAGAGCGTGGCGGCGTGATATTTGTGCCGACGCGCAAGATGGCCGAGCAAATCGCCGGACACCTGCGCAAAACAACGACCGGCCTGCACGTGGATTACTACCACGGCGGTTTGTCGGCGGCACAGATGAGACCGTACGTTACGGGCAAGGTGCCTAAGCCGTTCGTGCTCGTCATGACCCCTGTGGGGGCGACGGCGCTGAACGTGCAAGGGTTGGCCGACATCATCATTGTCGACCAGCATTTTACGACCGTGATCGATAATGGCCGCAAGCAGCTGGAGCGCCGAGGCTACGACAACAACATGTTTCTGCAAGCCGGCGGTCGTGTGAACGGCCGCGTACCTGACGCCCGAATCAGCATTGTGACGGACCGCGGGGAGTTTAACTTCCATGCGCTCCGGCCCAAGGCGCCCGACTTTGTGTTGGGCGGTTCGATCGAGCGGCTGGCGTTGCTTGCGGCGCACATTGGCGTCGACGCTTTGCAGTTGTCGTTCATCGGCGAGTTCGACCACGGCATGTACAAGCGTATTTTTGCTGACTTCGTTGAGCGCGGTTTGATCACCGTCACCAACGGAACCATTCGCCTGACCAAATACGGCGCGCAGGTCGAACGCCTGCCCGTTGCTCCGGCCTGGGGCGAAGTGCTGGTGACTGCCACAACCAAGGGCGGCAACCAGGCGTTGGCGCAGGTGGCGATGCTCGTCGCCTGTTTGCCGACCGTGTACGACTTGACGACCGATAGGTGGTCAAAGACCGACCCCAACAGCGTCACAACGTCTGACCACTTGACCCTGTACAACATTGTGGCCGAGGTGCTGCGCGAAACCGCACGCATCAAAAACGGTCACTACTCGTTGGACAAGGGGAAGCTCAGGGAGTTGTGCGCTGAGCGCGGTTACGCCGAGAAACAAATCGGCATCGCGGTCCAGCTGTTCCAAACGCTGTGCCAGGCGCTCGGGCAAGACCTGCCGGCGCCGGAAAGCTTTGCGTATGTCGCCCAAGGCGGCCAGATGTACAAGATGTTCATCGAGCTCATTGCTGCGACTGGATCGCTCGATTTTGTGTATCAACCGCATGTGTTCACGCCAGATGTGTTCGGTAGCAACCGAGGGTTTACCAGAGGTGTTCGTACCATTGGGACAATCCGCTACTGGACCGACAAGCAAGACGTTCCGCGGCGCAGTGTCGAAGGGACAGATGTTGATTCGGACCTCGAAGGCTTGCTCAAGCGGTATGGTAAAGAGCAGGTAGTTCGCCTGTCCGATGTCCACGGCGACAACGCAACAGTGGATACCAGGCTGACGTTTATGGGGACGGACATTGGGCGCGATCGGCGCAAAGTCACAGTGCCTACAAGCAAGGTGCCCCAACGTTTGCTGAGTGAATTCCGCAAGGAGCAAGCCTACGCCATCTGGGACGACCGGCCGCAGCTCGCGCTACCCGACCTGTCTGACCCGGCCGCGACGTTTCCTGACATTGTGACCGTGCAGTTCGGTACTGACCCGGTGACCGGCGAACCGTGGCTTGCCTACGGGACCATTATTTACCGGCTGCCGACATGGAACGAGAACATCGGCACGTTTGTACCAATTTGGAACCTCGATGCTGAGTTTATCCGCAGCCTTCACAAGAGCGCCGTGGGTAGGCTACCCGGAATTCGCGAGTATTTTGAGCAGAACCCCGAGGAACTCGCGTTCGCAAAAGCGAGAGCCGAAGGGGCGCCGCTGCTCGCGAGGATCGAACAGCTGGTGAGGGACAACGCGAGTGACCTGCCGTTTGAGTTGCGGCGCGATGTTTCCCTCCACAGGGATCCGCCGCACTACTTGCGTCGCAATTGGCTGCTGAGTTTGGAAAACCTTGCCAACCGTATCGATATGGCGCTGGCCGCCAGCCGCACACTACGGCAGCTCATAGCGGATGAACTGGCGGCGTTGCAACCAGCGGCGCTCGCGCTGCGGGACAAGGCACAGCAGCTGCTCGACGACAATCAGGGCAACCTGACCGACGAGCGGACTGCTGAGCTGAAGGCACTCGTCGGCGAGCATGGATCCTGCTACAACCAGGCCACCCTCGAGGAATGGATGCGCAAAGCAGAAGACACGGTCAAGCAGACCGAAGCCACGCTCAACGGCGACCTGTCGGCGTTGCTGCAACGCTTCGGTGGTAACAACAAGCGCCGCCGCTAGCCGGTAGCCCCGGGGGGGGGGGG
>DATIJQ010000064.1:0-10053 GCA_035478375.1 Saccharimonas sp. (SeqCode)
ATGCGGGACAAAATTAGTAAAACTACGCGAAGACGAAGCTGTGTGGCGTTGCCCCAACAACGCCTGTCCGGCGCGGGTGCACAACTTAATCCAACACTACGCCAGCAAAGCGGCGCTCGATATCGATGGCCTTGGCGAAAAAAACGTACTGGCACTTTTAGACGCAAAGTTAGTGCGCGATTCGGCCGATTTATATACGCTCACCAAAGAACAATTGCTAAACCTTGACCGGTTTGCCGAAATTTCGGCCAGCAAATTAATCGCCGCTATACAAGCTAAAAAAAGGCCGGGCTTGAGCCACTTTATTTACGGCCTGGGTATTCGACAAGTCGGCGCACAAACCGCAGTTGATTTAGCTAGCCACTTTGGATCGCTTGATGCCTTGCGCCTTGCAACCGTCGAACAATTGCAGCAGGTTGAAGGCGTCGGCGACGTTGTGGCCGAAAGTATAGTAGCCTGGTTTGGCAGCGCCGAAGACCAGCAACTCCTGGCGAAATTCGCCAACGCCGGCGTCGCACCGCAAAAAGTCGTACATACGGGCGGCCCGCTGACCGGCAAAAACTTTGTTATAAGCGGCACACTCGACACCATGGAACGCGAACAAGCAGCCGAAAGAATCCGCAGCCTAGGCGGCACCTTCCAAAGTTCCGTCGGCAAAACGACCACTTACTTGGTGGTTGGTAATAACCCCGGCCAAAGCAAAATCGACAAAGCCGAAAAGCTGGGCACGCAAATAATAGACGAACAAAAATTAACAAGATTATTGGAACAACGACATGCTTGAAGAACTTAACCGTGCAGTACATAACTATTTTAGCGAATGGCGAGCCTTTGTTGGAGCCAGGCCAAATAAAGAGTTTTTTGCGACGCTTGTGCCAACCGCTGTTGCTTATAAAACTGTCGATGCTGCAGATTTTGAATCACGCCTGGCAAAGCTCCGACCCCTGTGCGACCATATTTCGCTCACCTGGCTCAACGAACGTTGGGTGGCTAGTATGCACTTAAAAAATGTAGTTGTGGGCGAGTCGATTCAGGTTATAAAATTAATGATGCGTCGGCCAAATTCGACCGACCCAACTGGTCTTGACCATGTCGATTTTTACCACGCCAATAAGCAAGAGATTTTGCAGGCACTCCAGGCTGATCCAACCATAAAAGCCACGCACGAAACAAACGGTCCACGCTGCGCTTGGGAATCAGTTTGGTTTAGCGGCGGTGAAGCAAAATTGCGCACCGATACCGTTATCGATCAAGTTATTGGCGATTTTAAAGAAGTAAACACAAAGGTTTTGGGGCAATGACACTAACGTTAATAACCGGCAACGAACATAAAGCCACCCAAGTCGCCAAATGGCTGGGGCGACCGATTGAGCATAAAAAAATCGATTTAGACGAAATTCAATCGACCAATTTAAATGACGTTGTGGCGCACAAGGCGACGCAGGCTTACGGCATAGTTGGCTCGCCGGTTTTGGTCGAAGACACTTCTTTTGAATGCGCGAGCCTTAACGGTTTGCCCGGCCCGTTTGTAAAATGGTTTTTGCAAGATTTGGGTAACGACAAAATGGCGCAGCTCGCCCAAACTGCCGGCAGCGACCGCGCCACTGTACGCATTATTTTCGGATTGTACGATGGCAAAGAAATGACCTTTTTTGACGCTGCAGTTGGTGGCACAATTGTAACGCCGGGCCGCGGCACAAACGGCTTTGGTTTTGACTTTAATTTTGTGCCCGACGGCGCTACAAAAACGTTTGCCGAAATGACCGACGACGAAAAGCAACCCTTTAGCCACCGTGCTCAAGCCCTCAAAAAAGTAGCGGAGTTTTTGGCAAATGCGTAAATACACTAAAGGTATGTTTTGTTTTTCACCCCCGGTAATGCTCGCCACATTTTTTATCGAAATTGGGCTTGCACTCCTAGCGACGTTGCGGTATAAAGTAAGTGCTGTCACGCGGTTGGTGATTGCGATGCTAGTATTTTTAGCAGTTTTCCAGGCTGCCGAATTCAACGTTTGTGCTGCCGCATGGGTAGACCCAATGGTGGCGTCACGCATTGGGTACGTGGCAATTACACTGTTACCACCACTCGGGTTGCATCTGGCTTACACGTTGGCTAGCGCCAAAAAGCGTCCGCTGCTTGTACCTGCTTACCTCAGCTGTGCGGCGTTTGTGATTTTCTTTTTAACCATTGGTAATTCGTTGACCGGTCATGTTTGCCAAGGGAATTATGTTATTTTTCAGATGGCACCGGGGTCAGAATGGCTGTATACGTTGTATTATTACGGCTGGCTTTTTGTGGCTGTTTGGCTATGCGCACGGTTGGCGCGTGGGCAAAAAACAAATATTCGCAAAGCCTTGTGGGGCTTAGCGGTAGGCTATGGTGCGTTTATTATTCCAACGACCACTGCTAATGTTATTGATCCACAGACAATTAAAGGTATCCCGTCGGTCATGTGCGGTTTTGCTGTGCTTATGGCGTTAACACTGGTATTTTGGGTACTGCCACATAAGGGGGAGGCGCGACAATGGCGGACTATTTTGCGACGTTCATAACTGGCTGCCAAGAGATTATTGGCAAACGGCTTAATGCATTTGCCAATAACCAGCTACAAGTACGTCAATTATACGACGGCCTGGTTGTGTTCCAAAGCAGTCTTAGCAGCAACCAATTAAGCGAACTCCGGCTTTTTAATAATGTCTATACGCTTTTGGCGGATGGGCAAGGCGATCCGGCAACGCTACAATTGCCAGCGCCACGCTTGCACGGCACATTCTTAGTCCGTGTTAGCGAGCAAGGCCAACCGGCGCCAGTGCCAAATGACCTGCGCGACCATATTGCGCTCCAATCTGGCGCAGACTTTACGGCCCATCGTCCCGACAACGAATTTTTGTTACTAAAACGGAGCGATGGCCATTGGTTTTGGGGCATAATGCTACCGCGTGCAGGTTTTAAACAGCGCCGTATCGAAGCAGGTGAGTTGTCGCCGCAACTAGCCCACATACTAGCTCTGGTTGCTGGCCTTGATGCAAAAGATGCCGTGCTTGACCCGTTTGCTGGCTATGGTGGTATTGTCCGAGAAGCATTGCAGGGGTTCCATGCCAAAGAAGTAATTGCAGTCGAAGAAAACGAACACCTGGTGCCACACCTCAAATCCATACCCCATTTAGTTGCACTGCACGGTGATGCACGACAGCTCGCGCACGTTCAAACACGCAGCATTGACCGCATCATTACTGATCCGCCGTGGGGCGAATTTGCCACCATGCCGCAACCGGAATTGCACAAACTTTACGTGCATGCCTTCTTTCAAATGCATCGCGTACTGCGCACAAAAGGGGCAGTTGTTATGCTTGCAGCTGTTCCGTTTATGGCGCAGGCGGCGGCAGAAGGCGGCTTTGCTATAACGCATCAGTACCCAATTTTAGTTGCCGGTCATAAAGCGACCATTTATAAACTCCGCAAACTCAATCAGTAGCCCTTGCAGCATAAGCGCGTTTGTGTAATAGTCTAAGATAGGTTAGTGCGCTAGGGTTCTTGGCGTCACTTGTAACACAAAAACACACAAAAACAAAAAGAACCCGGGTGGGCGCGCACTAGCTCCCTATATTATGCCTGACAATAATTTATTGCGTCATACCCAACAGAATTTATTGCACATTGCTCATGCGGCAGTTGGTTCAAACATGTTTAAACATATTTTTGTTACTGACGAACGGAGCGGCAAAACGTTCGACGCGCTTAAAGGTGGCGAATTATCGTGCGCGTATTTTGTGTCGACAGCCCTGGCAATGTGCGGCCTTATTGACCATCCACACGCCACTGTTGCGACAACTTTAAAACAGATGCATGCTGCCGGCTGGCGCAAAGTCGCCAAACCGACACCTGGTGCTGTTGTTTACTGGCCGTCGGTCGAAGAACACGGCCATGTGGGATTCTACCTTGGTGATGGCAAATGTATCAGTAACTCAACGGCCGAGCACTTGCCTGTCGAACACGGTTTAACCCTTTCTAACGGTAGCGAACCCGAGGCATTTTATATGCACGATCTGCTCGCTAACCCTTCTCAAACCGACCAGCGCATGGTACAATAACGTGGCGTAACCCGTTTACGGGGCATTAGCTCATTTGGTAGAGCGCTTCCATGGCATGGAAGAGGTGATCGGTTCGAATCCGATATGCTCCACCACAAAAAAACGGGCGATTAGCTCAGCTGGTTAGAGCGCGTCACTGATAATGACGAGGTCTCAGGTTCAAGTCCTGAATCGCCCACCATGAATTTATTTTGTAGCACATGCTATATATTTGGGGTATTAGCTCATCTGGTAGAGCGTCGCATTCGCATTGCGAAGGTAGGCGGTTCAAGTCCGCCATACTCCACCACAGTTATTAAAATAACGGCTAGCAATGAGCCGTTATTTGTTTTACAAAAAGCAGGTCGAGGAGCGCGCACCCCTCGACCCATATGTCACTTTGTGCAGGTGTTCAGGCTGTCGATGCCGGCTGCGTTCACGTACTGTGCCCTGTTGTAGCCAGTGCGAGGCGTTGTTGCCTTCAGCGACAGTACCTTGTCGGGCGGCATTTGTACGCCGATCCACAGCTCATTGCCGACAATCTGCGCACAGGTCAATGTGACTGTGTCGCCGGGCTTGCCTGCGGTCGCAGGTTGCGGCCAGCAGCCCTTTTCTTTGGCTGCTTTGGTGGTGTCGTTGTCGCTATCTTTGATGACCATTTCGCAGGTAGCACCTGGCTCAGTGCTGGCGTTAAGCGGCACCCCTGTCATTGAGCCAATCGTGGGATAAAGCGGCAGCCAACAGTCACCCTCAATAGCGGCGTCGCAGCCGCCATTTTGGGGTGAGGTGATGATCGTCGCTGTCACCGTCGGCGGTGCAGTCAGGCGAGGAACGTCTGGCGTACCGCCCGTACTGCACGCGCTTAACGTGCATACCCCAAGCAGTATGGCTCCGGCTGCAATCTGCCTTGTGCGCATGTCACACCTTTCACTTGTCGTGGTGACAATGTTTATAATAAGATTTTACGTGCCCATAAGCAAATTAAATAACTTGCTACAACAGATGTATTTTGCTAAACTATAAGCCACACGGGCCATTAGCTCAGCTGGTTAGAGCACCTGCCTCTTAAGCAGGGTGTCCTGGGTTCAAGTCCCAGATGGCCCTCCATGAAAAACGTCCACAGTGATCTGTGGACGTTTTTCATGGGCTGTGGAGATTGCTGTCAAAAAACGAGAATGACAGCAATTTTGACAGCAACAGGCGTGTTGCAACGAACGAACGCGTCTTGAATGTACTGCCACGAACATTGATGGACGCTTACTAGAAGTGCGGACACCCTGCCCATAAAACAGGATGTCATTCAAGACGCTTATGCTTGCTAGCGTCGCTGTCTGAGAGTATCTTTTTAAGTATTAATTGGGAGAAACTTTATGGCAGCTTTGGCGGGTCCGGCGGAAGGTACGTTGAGGGACATGATAATAGACGGCGAAAAACTTCGTCTACGGCAAACGGAGGCGACGTATCGCTTCGTTAAAACTAGCTGTAATGAACGCGCCTCATTTTTGGACAGTCTTTTGACTATAGGAGTCACTTTATTGATAGGTGCAATGACGTTTTACACTGTCGCGCCCCAGTTTGTAAAAACGCCTGTTTTATTTTTTGTGGGCGCTGCCTGTTTGTTGATTTGTATCGTTATGAGTTTGGCTGCGCGCGTCGAAATAATTAGGCATCTGCAAGCCATTACTTACCAATTGGAAAAACAGTCAACGAAGGTAGCTAGCGCGGCCAGGCTATTTAGGAATAGTGCCGATGAGGATAATATGCGAGCAATGGCGGCAGCGGAGGTTGAGCAAATTCAACTAGATCGACTCAAATGGACTGGCGTGTTTGGTCATGCGTACGCAACTATATTCTTGTTGCTTGGTCTACTTAGTTTAAGTGTTGCGCTATTACTACGCATAACCCTTAAATAGCACAAGTTAAGCCTTGCAACCCAGCGGGGGGGGGTAAATTATAGGCAAGTCCCCATGCCTTCACCCAAACCACCCACTACCAATCTCGCCCTTCGGCTCAAATCTGCCGCCCTTGTTGTTACTCACGCTGAAACCGAGCTTCGCCTGTCCGACGCCAAAGCTCAATCCTTTTTGCGTGATGCCGAGATCCTCGACGCCATCCCACAAGCCAGCCGTGGCGTCGACTACATCGCAACCACCGCGCATGTAAGTAAAAACCTTTGCGTCTTCCACTCTCAGCTCGAACGCAACAAAGACCGCTACGTTGCGGCCGTTGTTGCGTTGCATGCTGCTGTCGTGGATATTGCTGGGGAGTGCATGGGCAAGCGCATCCAACCCCAGTGTCAAAAACTCATTGCGCTGCCCATGCCCGCTGCCGTTAAACCTGGCGCCCACGTCATCACGCAGGCTGCGGTTGCGGTTTGGTTAGCGAACATTATGAGCAATATTCAAGCTGACAGGCCGAGTGACTATGTGCAGACTGCGTCAAAGTTGGTTGACATGCTCATGACCTAGAGCTTATCGATCTTGCGCACTGTATTCTGTTCGACGTTTCTCTTAAGGATTTCTATTATGTATCCCAAAGGTAGTCCACAGATACTATTACATGCCGCCACGCCTGAGTTGGTGCAATTTTTTCTGTGGGTTGTTGGGCCTGGTCGATTACACCGATGTCTATGCGCACTTTAAGTTTGTCCTTCGTCCCGTCAATTCCACAGTAGTCGCGTGTGCCGAATGGGCATGTACTGGTTCCAACTGAGTAGCCTTCTTTTTGAAGGATAGATTTTGCCAAGTCCTCTTCCTGCCCCTGTGGTACGGCTATGACCCATTCGCGTACGACGCGCGGACAGTGTACATCTGGGAAGCAATTGAAACTGTCAAAAAAGCCATTCCCTGTACCATAATTGCCCCACAATCTTGCATTGGCAGGGCGCATAACGTCCTGCTGTATTTTTTCGATTTCTGCACTAGCGACAGAAAAATGAATGCGTGCTGGAATGTCGAGGAGTGCATAGACGATGCCGGCTGCAACAAGGATGAGTAGGGCTATGCTGGTGATGCGGCGCCAGGGGCGGTTGGCGTGTTGAGTCTTGTTCGACATTTCTTATTCAAGCCGAAGTTCTCTCAATGCTTAAACTCTGGCAGATAAACATTAAAACTAATTGACGCATGATCGGACGGAATAACGTTTTTACATCCGCGCGCGCCAGGCCCATTGACAGTAAACTCTACCTTGATTGTTCCCATCTCTATATCCCCATACGGCTGTTGTTTACTGTCGTCAGCAAAACTCAGCTGGCCTTGATTACCCTGACTAGTGGGCGCCAAATTATAGCCATTGTCTTTGGCAATTCGATACATAAGGGAAATGGCGTCGTCTTTACTCATATGCACATCATAGTAAGCTCCATAATGGGGTATCACATTATCAAGCCCTCTGCCAGCGTCACCACTGTTACACTCCTTAATTGCACCATTCGCTACCAGGCTTCTCTCGAACGGTGCCGCTATGTCTGCTGCTCTATTGTGAAATAAATAATCGGCAATACCCCAAACTGCTAAGCTAATGATGGCGATAGTAATTAGGGCAATCAAGATTGACTTAGGTAGCCGAGGGTGTTTAGTTGGTTCCGTGTGTTTATCTGCAGAAGCGGTCAAAGTGATTTTTTCCTTTAATTACGCTTAACTATAAGTTAGCAATAAATAAATTGCAATAAATATAGACTAACTGATGGAAAGTATGCTATTTTAGCTTGACGCCCGACTCCTAACAGTTACGTTAGATGTTGTCGGGTCGAACCTTTTAGCACAAAGATTGCAGGAAGTAGGTGAATGCTGTGCGCAGCAAAATGCGCACCTGGCGAAGAGCTTTAGCTCTGTGTCTGACAGTAATTCTCGGCGGCGTCGGAATAACAGTCTTCGGACTGGCAACTCCAGCGCATGCTGACCCGGCATGCATGACCAATGGTGGCGTATACGTAATATATGTCCGCGGCTCAGGCGACGGATTCAGCGGACATCCCGATGGAACACGTGCAGACAGGTTTCAGTCATCGGTTTTCAGTTTGCTGCAGAACTATGCACCAGGGGCGTGGGCTGAGCTCGGTAACCTAGACAACGTTCTCACGTGGGATTACAAAGTTGACAAGCCTTCCGAGTACCCCGCCTACGGCTGGGCTGACTGGGGCATCTTTGATGCGTTATCTGGCTACTACCACAGCGTTCAAGTCGGCGCTAACGAGTTGTATGCTCATCTCAAAGATCGCGTCAGCAGATGCCCTAGGGAATCAATTGTCTTAGGTGGTTATTCGCAGGGTGCGCAAGTTATCGACCAGGCCTTGTCTTGGCTCGATGCTGGCACGCTAAACCATATTGGTTTCGTGGCAGAGTATGGCGACCCAATTGCGTTGAGAGGATGTGCTTCGCCTTGGCAGCGTGGAAGTGCTAGTTGCCAATCGGGGATACTGGGTTCAAGCGTTCGGTACATCCCGATTTCGCTCAATGATAGAGCGGGTAGCTGGTGCGATTCCGGCGACGGCATCTGTACAGGAAATTCGTACAGCTTGCCCGGAAATCACACGAGTGCCTACGATGAACGCTGGGTGGCCGATTCATCCTGGGAGATTGTCCACAAAGCCCTCGCCAAGCTGAACCAGCTCAATGGTTCATCGGTTCCGCTGCCAAGTTACACCATCACGCCCCCAAATCCTCCTGGCCCGTCGTCACCCCCGCCTCCACCCCCCGCCCTCACCGGCGCCAGCCCCATCCAAAACGGTGGCTTTAACCAGGACACGTCGCATTGGTCGGTGAGTGGTTCGGCCAACCTGGTCTTCAACAATGCCAGTTCAACGCCCAATACGTACCCGTATGAGGGCGCTGGCTTCGCCGCCATCAACGCCTCGCAACCGAATGACAGCGTGTGGGAAACCAACGTCGCTACCATTAGTTTGTACGACACATATTGCGTCTCTGCTCGTGTTAACACCATCGGGCAAGGCTCGGGCGGCGGCGGCACACTCGCACTGTGGTTACTGGGCTCGTCCAACGACGTGTCAACAACCAGTTTTAGTAATCTGCCAGGCCCGAATGCTTGGCAAGAAGTCAA
This sequence comes from Saccharimonas sp. (SeqCode), assembly GCA_035478375.1. GTDB lineage: Bacteria > Patescibacteriota > Saccharimonadia > Saccharimonadales > EFPC-124 > DASTDY01. Next base: position 9,129 of record DATIJQ010000064.1, read on the forward strand.
AACCTGTGTCATGGCCACTGGTGCTCGCCAGCAAGTCAAGGTACAGTTTTACCCCACACCCGGTGCCCCAACCATGGGCATCGACGCTGTTGACGTTCACCAGACGCTTAACGTGACTGGCGGGTTCAACAACGGCAACAATTACTGGAACCTGATGCCGGGCACCAACCTGGCAACGTATACGACTGCCGACAACGTTGGCACCACTCCGTACGAGGGGAGTGCTTTTGGCGCAACCAACACCTCGCGGCAAGGTGGCAGCTTTTTGCAGGATATGCCGCATAACATTGGGTCGGGCGATACATTCTGTGTCGAGGCCCAAGTGGTGACCGTGGGCAACGTTACTGGCGCATCCGGGGCACTGGCCTTGTACCTAATGGGCGGCGACGGCGCAACAGAACAGTCCGCGGTTCAGTTTGGCCCCTTGCCAGGCGGTAATGCCTGGACAGCGATCAAAACCTGTGTGACGGCCACCACTGCACACAATATGATCCGGGTACAGCTGTATCCGGCAGTCAACGGGCCGACACTTGGTGTCGATAACCTCGATGTCCACGGGTCAATTGCGCTCAACGGTGGCTTTAACACCGATGTATCGCATTGGTCGGCCAACGGGTCACTCGGCTATATGGAATACGGCAACTTCAACGGCACCACGCCCTACGAAGGCACCGGCTTTGAGATCGTCCAAACCAACGTCGCCAACAGCAGCTTGTCGCAAGTGCGCCGCTACGCTTGGGCGCCAGGCGACACTTTTTGTGCCGAGGCGTCGGTAGTCACCGGCGGCACGACACCAGGTGGTGGCGGAGTGCTGGCGTTGTGGCTGCTTCGCCCAGATGGCAGTAAAGATGTTTCAAACTATGTATTTAGCGCATTGCCGGCTGGCAATGCCTGGATGCGGATTAAGACGTGTGTTATGGCTAGT
>DATIJQ010000065.1:0-2363 GCA_035478375.1 Saccharimonas sp. (SeqCode)
CATCATCAAATATTTTAACGTGTTGGCAAAGGTGCGGCGGCCTTCGACCACGCCCTCTATAAGTTCGCCCAAACTTTTGTGCAGCAAGATCATGTCGGCGGTGTCTTTGGCGACGTCAACGGCGTTGTTGACCGAAATACCGGTGTCGGCAGCTTTAAGCGATGGCGCGTCGTTAATGCCGTCACCCATGTAGCCGACCACGTGGCCGTTGGCTTGCAATGTTTGAATAATGCGCAGCTTTTGTTCGGGCGTAACGCGGGCAAAAATGGTGGTTTGCTCGACTTGTTGGGCGAGTTCTGTGGCAGTGAGTTTATCAATTTGATCGCCGGTCAGCATGCCTTTGTTGGGTAGTTTAATTTCTTCGGCAATGCGCTGGTTGACCAACGCATTATCGCCCGAAATAATTTTAATTTCGACGCCGTAATCTTCGATCTTTTGCAGCGTGGCCGTGACAGATTTTTTTGCTGGGTCTAAAAAGGCAATAAAACCATGGAAATCCATACCGGTTTCGTCGACGGCTTCTATGCCTTTGCTTTTGCTGAGCGGTTTGGTGGCAATGGCTAATACTCTAAAACCGTCGCTACTGAGCTGGTCATACTCTTTGTGAATTTGGTCGCGCAGTTTGGCGTCCATGGGCGTGCCGTCGGCGGCTTTGTCGCAGATTTCAAAGATGGTTTCGGGCGCGCCTTTGCTAATAAGTGTGGTGGCGCCTTTGTGGCTAACGGCAACCGATTCGCGCTTGCGTTCAAACGTAAATGGCACGACATCTTGTTTGCGCCAGCCAGCGGTGCTTAAGTGTTTAAAATCTTTGACGGCGCGGTCCAGGGGGTTTTCGTACGAGCTAGAATAGACGCTGGCCAGATAGGCAAATTGTAGTACTTCGTCAGACGTGTTGCCATAGCTGTCAACGTATTTTACCAACGCAATTTTATCTTCGGTCAGCGTACCTGTTTTGTCGGTGCACAATACGTCCATTGACCCAAAGTTTTGGATGGCGGCCAACTTTTTAACAATGACGCCATTGTGAGCCATTTTGAGCGAGCCTTTGGTGAGGTTGAGGGTAATAATCAGCGGCAACAAACTCGGCGTTAAGCCAACCGCTAGCGCCAGGCTAAACAGCAGCGAGGCGAACAAATCGTGCCGAAATAAACTGTTAAATGCAAAAATCGCCAACACCAAAAAGCCGGTTACAATAATTATGAGGCGGCTGAATTGACGTATTTCGCGTTCGAATTCGGTAATCGGCTGACGCCCCGCAAGCTGTGCAGCAATATGCGAAAATTTGGTGTACGTGCCAGTTTGTGTCGCCTCAATGTAACCCGTGCCGCTGGTTACGCTGCTGCCCATGTATAGCGCGCTATCGTCGGGTTTTTCTTGGGGGAATGATTCGCCGGTCAGCGCGCCTTCGTTCACATATAAATCTTTAGAGCTAATGGTGCGACCGTCAGCCGGTACAATATTGCCCGGTTTTAAAAGGACAATATCGCCGGGTACGAGGTTCTTGAGCGGCACCTGCGTTTCGTGACCGTCGCGTATAACGGTGGCGACAATAAGCACGCGGTTTTTAAGGTCTTCGGCGGCTTGTTGTGACCGGTAGCTGGTAAAAAAATCAATTAGCGCACTTAAAGTAACAATCGCCGTAATAATGCTAAAGGTCAAAATGTCGCCCAAAAACGCCGACACAATAGCGGCAAGTAACAAAATAATGATAAGCGGATTGTTAAAGCGCGCCAAAAAACTCACAATAAGTGGCAGTTGGTGCTCGGCAACGATTTGATTTGGGCCATATTGTTGCAGACGGGCGGCTGCCTCGTGGCTGGTTAATCCGTGTAGGGTCATATTAAGACTTTAGCATAAGCGAGTGCGCATTTTGTGCTTTCAAATTACAACATAAGCTGTATATAATAATGACAAAGGAGCGGTTATGAAACGCAAAGCATTGCTACTTGTAGGATTATTGATTGGGTTGGGCGCGCTGCTCAGCTTTACATTTGTTGGTGTTACGCATGCCAGTGACGTGCGTATGGGCGATAAGTCAACTGTAGCGGCTGGCGAAACGATCGACAGCAGTTTATACATTACCGGCCAAGACGTGCTAGTCGCTGGCACAGTCAAGGGTGACGTGTATTGTTTGGGCGCAAATGTCGAAATCATCGGCACGATCGAAGGTGATGTTATATGTGCTGGCCAAAGTATTCGGGTCGCCGGTAAGGTCCAAGGTAATGTGCGCATTGCTGCACAGCAAGTCGACGTTGCAGCTGATGTAAGTGGTGACGCAACGCTTGTGGGCGACTCTGTCGTGCTTGGCAATGACGGTCATATTGGGCGTGATCTTACCGTTGGTGGTAACCATATAAGTCTCG
>DATIJQ010000066.1:0-5742 GCA_035478375.1 Saccharimonas sp. (SeqCode)
CCAAAAATAACCACCAACGATTGTGGTGCGAGACAGTTTTTTTACCCTCTCTTTTTGGCGACTCCGCAGGCGCCGATTTTTTGTGTGCGTCCATAAATAACCTTAAGCGTTACTTTAAGCATACGGTAAGTTTTTGAGGGGGGCAAGTCTAAAATAAAGTTCCAGACAAAATGGGGTGGCACTCAGCGGGGCGGCCCCAAAAAATGTTTTTGTACTCAAAAAATTTTTAGGGGCGACTGAGTGACAGGACCCCTTCATCTTAGAACCTTATTTTAGACTTGCCCCCACCCCACAAAACCCGTTATAGTAACATTCGGCTCGCAATTATTGGAGCCGGCTCTATTGCCTACAACATGGGGATCTCAGTGCGAGTGCTGAAACGCACAGCAACAGTAATGGCCGTGTTCGCCACCATGATGGCCACTTTGCTTGGGCTTGCGAGCCCGGCGAATGCTATCATCGGTGGGACGCCGGCAATGCCAGCGCCGTTCGTTTTCTCGATGTGGAGTCCGCACACCTGGCCGGACAACCACACCGAGGAAGCTCTGCGCTGCGGCGGCGAACTGGTCGACCCGCGGTGGGTGCTGTCTTCGGCTCACTGCGTCGGTGAGCCCGACGACAGCGTCACTGCCGATCAGCTCCAGATGCGCATCGGCAACGATCGCATCCAGGGCCAGGCGTACGGCGTCACCAAAATCGTCATCGAACCGCAGTGGGACGAGCCCACTGCCGACAACGACCTGGTGCTTCTCAAGCTGGACCGGCCGGTGCTTGGCATAGAGCCGATTTTCCCGGTCCTGCACAACCTGCCCGCCGGCACACCGGTACGCATGTTGGGCTGGGGTTGCGACACACTCCCCGCCACGTGTCGGTACCCGGCAAGTTTCCCGACGCTGTTGCAGCAGTTCGACACGCACACGCTGCCGCTCAGTCAATGCGCGGCAGGCCTCGCCCACCCGGGCGACGTGTGCACTGCGCCTGGCGAGAACGGTGCTCAGGGATGCGCTGGCGACAGCGGCAGTCCCCTCATCACCTGGGATCGCTGGACGCGACACTGGGAATTGGTTGGCGTTGTGTCCCGCGACGGCAACGCTGACCCTGCTGGCGTCGGTACTTGCCAACAAAACGCCCTGTCGACTGGCGTCTACGCCCACATTGGGTGGATCTGGACGACAATCTGGCAGAGCTAGCAGTAGGTAGTTAGAGCAAGTCCCAGAGCGGCGCGCACACGCTCGCCGCTCTGGGATGCCCTTTTTTGCTATTATTTTTGTAACAATTTATCAGTCACAGCCGTATACGCTACATGAGCAATCCAAATGAAATTCAGCGAATTACTCGCATATTGAACGGCGACAGCGAGCTTTACGGCGAACTTATCGACCGCTACAAAACCGGTCTCTACTATCATTGCTTTACCATAATCTGCGATGAAGACGCGGCCGAAGACATTGCCCAAGAAACATTTATTACAGCGTATCGCAATCTTAAAAAATACGATCAAAAGCATGCCTTTAGCACATGGCTGTATAAAATCGCCACCCGCAAAGCCATCGATCACCTAAGAAAAAGACGCACCGTGCCCCTACAAGAACAAACCCTGGCGACAATAACCAGCACGCAGCCTGGCCCTGATCGCAGCGCCGTGTACCGCGAAATGCAAGACGCCGTCAACAATTTGCGGCCAAAATATCGGAGCGCCATAAACCTTTACTACTGGCAGGGCAAATCGTATGACGATATCGCAACTATTATGGGAACCTCAGTAAGTTCGATTAAAGTTTGGCTGCACCGCGCCAAACAACAACTTAAAAAGGAGTTATCATGAACGACAATCTCGACACAATGCTCCGTCAAACTCGCCCGGCACCACGCCGCGAGTTGAGCAAGCATTTTACAACTGACACACTCACAAAGGTCACGGCAACGCCACAAAAACTTACGTTCTTCCAACGTCTGCTACACCCTGCACCAGCACTGATCGCTATTTTTGTCATCTGCACAAGTAGCGCAGCAGCGTACGCGGCTTTTAACTGGCAACAGATTCAGCTGCATTTTAACGGTAGCACAACAAGCAAAATGTTTGACGCTAAAGAACTCTCGTTTAGCTATAAAGATTGCGACGCGCTTGGACTGCACAACACTGCAAAGTTTGGCGTGTTGAATGACGCCGTCCAGTCAGTATCGCAGCAAGATCTCGAAGACAACATAAAAACCCTGTGCGATATTGCCCAAGCCAAACAGCTGTACCAAAGCCAGCCGGATTGGAAGAGTACATATCCTATGCAAAATCCAAACCAACCGGTTGTTGATACCTACATATTTTCTGGAGCACCAAGGACGGTTAAAAGTATTGGCACGACGCTCGCAACCGAACAGCAAGCACTTGACGCCGCCAGCAACCATACCGTACCCGTTTCTACCAATGATGCCGTGTCGCCAAATGCGCGCGCCTATAATAATGGCAAACAGATTCCTATTAGCACAATCGCGCCCGGCGATCAGATAGTCTATGTTTCGCACCTTGTACAAAAGCACAAAACTGGCCAACAATACGACACAACGACCGATGAAGTTGTTGGCATCATAAAACTTGACAGCAAACCACTCAACCCAATGCTGCAAAATAAAATTTTTGCTATCACTCCATGCGCTGGCAATCCTGATGCGACCTGCGTTAATGCGCCGAGTGTCGCACTACGAGGCACGTCATTTAACAGCGATGAGGGCGAAGGTGGCAACACCAAGATCCGTAAAGATGTGCAGTGGCAATTGGATGGTCCAGGCTTTTACGTCGCGCAAGGTAGGATCACCACACTGGACGCCGACGGCATAACGTTTAAAAACTTTAACAATCAGAGTACGTTTTATGTCCATGTTCCGCAAAGCAACCGCAACCCGCAACCAAAAATTGGTCAGGTCATTGCCATAGATTACGTTCAGGCACAAACAGACGATCACAAAAATATACAGTCGCACGACATACTTGGGTCGTTTATAATTCAGCCCTACTAAAAATCGCGCGCTTGCAAAAATGCCACCAGACCTCGCAAAAATTGCGTCAGGTCAGGTGGCATTTTGAGTGCGTCGAGTTGGGCGTCGCACTGGGCCGCATAATCGGCAAGCAGTTGCTTTGTGCGGTCAAAAGCGCCGCTATTTTTAACGATAGCGCGGACTTGTTGTGCTTGGCTGCTGGTTAATTCTGCGTTGCCGCATAGTCCACGCAACGTTGCTTTGTCGGTGTCATTTGCCATGGCATACGCAAACCACAGTGGCACCGTTTTTTTGCCTTGGGCGATATCGCTGCTGTTTGATTTGCCGGTTGTGCCCGGTTCGCCAAATAGGCCAATAAGGTCGTCGCCAACTTGGAAAAGCACCCCAAGCGTATCGGCAAATCGTTCTAGATCGGCTGGCGGCGCGGTTTGAGCCACGGCAAACCCAAATTGCAGCGGGAACAAAATGCTGTATTTACCGGTCACCCACACCATGGCTTGTTCGATGCGTTCAAAAGTAAGTTCCGGCGAATCAAGTCGCATATAGTCCATTAAAAATTGGTCGTACCAACCCCAGCTGGCGGCTTCGTCAGCTTTGGCAGCCAAACGGTGCAATGTGTTTTTGCTAGCGTCCGGCAGTTTGGTTGCAGCAATAATGGTGTGCGTAGCGGCCTCCAACAGATCGCCAGCAATAATTGCTTGCGCATTACCAAAATGTGCACCGTGCGCCCCAGCCATTGCCGCATGGATAGTCGGCACACCGTAGCGCATGTCGTCACGGTCAATAACGTCATCGTGTGTCAGCAAATATTTGTGGAAAACTTCAACAGCCAAATGCGGGAACACATCGTCTTGCCCATAATTTTGCGCCACGACTAGCGATAACGCTGGCCGCAACCGTTTACCGCCCTTAGTTACAAACGCCGTCATAACTTTGCGCAGCACATCATTTTTGGGGAATGTGCTAGCAACAAACGTTGGCGCGTGCGTTTCGAGCGCTGCCGCAACGCGTTCGGCGGCAGTTTTATATGTCTCTGTAAAAAATTCTATATCGTTCACCTACTCATAATATCAGCTGGAGCAAAAACTACAGCGCTCAATCTGTGACTACTACAGTATACTTTTATTATGAAGTACGTAAACAAACTAAAAGACCTTGCCGACGCCATAAATAGCTACTACGCGCTGGCGCTTATTGCCTACCCGGCCTTACTTTTTATAACTTCGCATACAAAACTTTTTATTACGGTAATGCTGGTGGCTTCGCCAATTATGGCCGGCTGGGGCGGGTATTTGTTGCGGTCGTTTGTAGCGCGCAACAATAAGTGGTTTGGGTTTAGGATCGTTACTGACGTGATGACATATGAGGTCGGCCGACATCATAACTACACTCTCCATTATGCCACCACTGTTAAAGCGGATACAAACCATCTGATGATTTACCCTATGGGCTACCATTGGACTGGCGATGGCACCGAGAGCGTTCCTGTTGTCACCGCCAAAGGGCAGCACCTGTTGAGTATTGTCGGAGCAAACAATCAGGCAATTCCCTACAAAGCAGCCAGTGTTTCTACAGAGGGTGAATGGCATTATTGGTTTATCGCCCTTAACCCACCGGTGCATAAAGGCCAAGAGCTGACCCTTCGCTACAGACAAAACTTCCATGACAAAAAAAGAACCACTCAACCCTACTTGGGTTACCTCGTGCGAACAAAAATGCAAAAGCTGCGACTTACAGCTATTTTTCCTTCTGACAACGAACCAAAAAAAGTAACTGGCAAATACATTAAACTTAACGACCCTAGTCGGCCCTATGAGGGCAAAGGTGTCGTGTACGATTCTGACGAACGTAAAGCCAGCTGGACAATTTTAAAACCCAAAAAAGGCTTTTACTATCGGATAGAATGGCGATAAAACCACAACACGTAAAAATGTCAACGTAGACAAAATTACTTTAGACGATTTATAATTATGCTTACTAATAAGGAGTGCGGCATGGACGGCAGCGCATCGTAATAAAATGGGGCATTTTAGCCCCATTTTAGACGTCTTTAATTTTGGTTATCGAAACCTCTCTGCCGGCGAAGCAGCGCAAAGACAAAACACATGTCGCGCATCAACCTCAAAAATATATTTTTATCTCTTTACGCCTTAACGTACTTATGGCGTTACGGCTTAGCAGCAACCTCCACACCCCATGAAAAACGTCCACAGATAAACCGTGGACGTTTTTCATGGAGGGCCATCTGAGACTTGAACCCAGGACACCCTGCTTAAGAGCTCGATTTCGACAAGCTATCAAGAACGTGTCAAAGAAGTAAAAATGCATACAGATGTATTGCGAAGACGCTGGTTGGTTGGTGTGGTTGCTGTCAAGTTAGCTGTCAAAGCCAGACATTAAAAACAAGCCAGTTATAGACCTGACTCAAGTCTGTTTGCCGGAGAAGATGGCTACGGTGAAAGTGCGCGCTCCACCGTAGCCATCTTCCCGACATGGCGGAGCAATGTAGCACCTTACTCGTTAATGCACCTCCACCGCGTCAACTGCCAGTGGCAAATTGTTCGTCGACGGGTACATCTCCACCTTTATCACGCCGTCACTGGCACCAACACTAGCCATAACACACGTCTTAATCCGCATCCAGGCATTGCCAGCCGGCAATGCGCTAAATACATAGTTTGAAACATCTTTACTGCCATCTGGGCGAAGCAGCCACAACGCCAGCACTCCGCCACCACCTGGTGTCGTGCC
>DATIJQ010000067.1:0-2913 GCA_035478375.1 Saccharimonas sp. (SeqCode)
ATTGACTAACGACGGGCCGATAATCAGCGGGCCTGTTAGAATTCTCGCGGTCGGACCTGTGGCGCGGCCTCTGGCGCCAGCGCACGGAATGGCGTTGGCGCTGGCTCGCTGGCCTGCTGCTTTTGCTGACCGCCATTACTGTTACCGCCGCCGCTAATTTCGTTAATCACAGGGATAACAATCGGCGTGCGCCGCGTTTGGTCATACAAAATGTGCGTGATTTCGTCTTTGAGTTCTTTTTTGACATCGTCCAAATCACGCCGGCCGCCACCGAAACCGCGAGCAATTTTTTGTTTCAGATAGCTGCGGATGGTGTTCATAAGCTCTTCGCTGTTGCGCAAATAAATGAACCCGCGGCTGATGATGTCTGGACTGGTCAGCAACCGGCCGGTTTGTTTACTGACGGTTAGGACGACAATAAACATGCCTTCGCTGGCCATGTGAATGCGGTCTTTTAGCACTACTTCACTCACCTCTTCGCCAGCGTCGTCGTACATAATGCCGCCGACAGGGATGCGGCCGGCTTTGCGCGCCAAGCCGTTGTGGTCAAATTCCAAAACGTCGCCGCTGTCGCAGACAAAAATGCGGTCGCGTGTGATGCCACACTCTTTTTCGGCAAGTTCGGCGTTGTGCACAAGCATGTGGAACTCGCCGTGGATTGGCATGTAAAACTTGGGTTTGAGCGCGTTAATAAGCTTAACGTGATCCTCGTAATAAGCGTGACCGCTTAAGTGGATACGGCCGCAACCGTCGAGGTGCGTTTTGCGGTCTTGAATAACATCGCTGCCTTCGCGCATAAGGTTGTCCACAGTGCGCACAATGTATTTTTCGTTGCCGGGGATCTGGCTGGAGCTAAACACAATCACATCAGTGTGCTTAACCTTTAAGAATTTGTGCGCGCCGCTGGCCATGCGGTTAAGCACGGCGTTAAATTCGCCCTGACTGCCGGTACACAGCACCACCACTTTGCCGTCGGGCATTTTAGTGATGTCTTCCATTTTGGCGATGGTGTCTTTGGGGACTTTTACGGCGCCGGTGCGCAAGGCGACTTCCATGTTTTGGATCATGCTGTAGCCGGCGATGGCGACTTTGCGACCGTGGGCTGCGGCTTCTTCTAAGATGACCTGAATACGGTGAATCTGACTCGAGAAACAACTAATAATCAACCGGCTAGACGGGTGGTGATCCATAATTTGGCCGATGCTTTTTTTAACGTCCAGCTCGCTGTGTTCGTGCGAACCGGCGACTTCACAGTCGGTGCTTTCGTTCATCAAAAGCATGACGCCTTCTTTTTGGGCGATTTCTTCTAACCGCGGCAGGTCAAATTTAATGCCGTCGACTGGGTTTTCTTCGAATCGCCAGTCACCGGTGTTAACAATCACACCCATTGGAGTGCGGATAACAACCGCTGTGGCATCTGGGATTGAGTGATTCACCCGCACAAGCTCCACGCTAAAGCTGTCGCCAAGTTGGATACGGTCGTGCGCCTCGGGGTTCATAATGTTATAAATTGGGCGGTATGGCGTGGGCGATTCTTCCATAATGCGCTCCACCATAGCCATGGTAAATTTGCCGCCATATATTGGTGCCGGCAATTTGTGCAGCAAGTGTCGAGCAGCGCCAATGTGATCTAAGTGACCGTGGGTAAAGATAATGCCGCGAATTTTGTCTTTGCGTTCTTCTAAGTAGGTAACGTCGGGCACAATATAGTTAATGCCTGGGTAATCGTTGCCAGGGAACAAAAAGCCCATGTCGACGATGATGATGTCGTTGCCGTATTCGATGGCGCTCATGTTTTTGCCGATGCCCATTTCGCCTAAACCGCCAATGGGGATGACTTTAAGCGTCTGCCCTTCGCGTTTTGGAATGGTTTTTTGCATGGTCAGCGTAAATTGCTGGCCGCCGTACCCGTTAAACATAGATTTATTGACCGGCACGTCAATAACGTGTTGGCTTGCTTGCAAATTGACGTTTTCGCTGGTGCGGCGCTGGGCGCGTTGCACTTCGCCCCGGCGGATTTGAGTTTTAGCCAACACGCTGTTATTTTGCACTGGCCGGGCACTTGGCCCATTTTGATTGCGCTGACCGCCATTTTGCGGGCGGTTTTGGCGCTGATTTTTGGGTTTGTTTTGCCCATTGTTTGATTTGTTTGGATTCATTGGTTACTTCCTTTCAAGTTCGGTAACTACTTTTTTGAGTTTCATAAAATCGTCGTGCACCAGTAGCCGAGTGGCACCGCTATACAGCGCGGCCGCCGGATGATACACCGGGAAAATGTCCCACTTTTCGCCCTTAATAAGCGTGCCGTGGACCTGGCTTACGGTTGCATGTGGCACAAAGTACCCCATGCTGTGCCGGCCCAATGTGACAACCAATTTGGGTTGGATCACATTAAGTTGGCGCAGCATGTACGGCCACGAGGCCTCTTTTTCTGCTGGCAGCGGGTCGCGGTTGTTTGGCGGGCGATATTTTACGATGCTGGTTATAAAGACGTCTTGGCGTTTGAGGCCAGCTTCGGCTAAAAGCTCGGTTAGCAGGCGGCCGGCGGCACCGACAAAGGGCTTGCCGGTGAGGTCTTCGTTTTTGCCCGGCGCCTCGCCTATTAGTACAATGTCGGCGTCGGGGTTGCCTTCGCCCGGCACTAAGTTTGTGGCGGTTTTAGCAAGTTCTGGGCAGACGTTGTCACGAACCATGTCCGTGGCTATTTGATCCAAAAGCTTTTGTTTACTTATTTTATTCATCAACAAAACATTAGTAACCACCAGGTAAAATCAATGATGATGATAAGAGGCGGGCCGGTGTAATCCGGTGGTTAGTACTTGTAGTGTAGCATGGACGGAACGATTTGTCACGTGCAGCGAGTCCCACTAAGTCAAAAATTTAATGCATCCGATAGACGTTTATAGGTTGTGT
>DATIJQ010000068.1:0-24256 GCA_035478375.1 Saccharimonas sp. (SeqCode)
TTGAGCCAGTCATGAAAGTCGTTGTGGTCACGCCAGAAGACTTTATGGGCGACGTTATTGGCAGCCTTAACGCCAAACGCGGCCGCATCGAATCTATGGAAGACCTCGCTGGCGGCGTTAAAGAGATCACTGCTATTGTACCTTTGGGCGAAATGTTTGGCTACACCACCGACCTACGCAGCATGAGCCAGGGCCGCGCCAGCAGCAGCATGGAACTCGCCAACTACGAAGAAGTGCCAAACAATGTAGCAGAAGGCATTATTGCTAAAAAAGCTTAGTTGTTTGTAAAAACACGCAAAAAACGCCGCACTGATCGCGGCGTTTTTGGTTGCGTAAAACAAATTATCTCAACAAATGACGTGGCCCCGCTTGCACGGGGCCTTGGCTCAACTCGCAACCTTCTGCTGCAACCCTGGCGCGAACAAGTGTCGCCAGAAGAAGCACAGCAGCTGTTGCACACCATCGTCACCGGACTCACGGTAAAAATCTTCGATTGCCAGTACGCGAGCGTCCACGATCGGGTACTCCCTGCAGCCACCAGTGTGGTTGATGGGGCACGTGTCGTTGTAGACCCTTTCGGTCATCTTGAAGCCGCTTGGTACGACCCGCCACATTTTGCGCGGCACGTGGACCTTGAGGTTCGCACACGTGACGGAATTCGTTTCGTGGTCGAACACGACCTCGGCCGTCACGGCCATGAAGTTGCTTCCGAGCGGGCGGTCGTCACCTTGGTCGTGGACTGCGTAGATGACGTTCTGGCGCACGGCACCTTCGGAATTCATGCAACCGAACGGGGCCGTGGGGATGGTGTAGTCGGGGAAATCAACGACACCGTCACCATCCAAGTCTGCAACGAGCAAGTCGTCACTGATCTTACGCAATGCCAGTCTCATTTCATCCCCTTTTAGGAGGTACGGGTTTTGAGCCGTTAAGAATTATACAGCTTTTGGCAATGTGTGTCAACGGTATGTATATTGCAAGATATATGAAAATGTGGTATAACTAATATAGTCCATAAGGACAAGAGTTGTACATCGACATAGTTTGGGGGAACAACGGTGGGATTCGTAGAAAGCTTGGCCATCGCTGCAACAGCCGCATTGGCGCGCCGTGCGGCCAAGCAAGCTCCGATTCCGCACGTTTCAGGGGAACAGCCGTTGAGCGCCGAAATGGCGAAGCAACAAGGGCTGATTGACCGTAAGCAGCATGAGATTTCAGTGTCCGACGCCAAAGCCGGCATTGTCATTCTGTTCAACATCACCCTCATCACAAACCTGTTCAAGGACGGCCAGTGGATCATTGCGTCGCCCCTTTATGTGGCTGTGATGGGGTTGGGGCTTATTTCTACCGGTTTTGCCTTGTGGTGCGTCAAAGCACGGCCGCCTCGAGGCGAAATTGACGACGAAAGCGTCGACGGATTGAAGCTCCAGCTCGCCCAGCTCAAGTCTATCTTGGCTAAGCGGCACAAGGCTGTCAATCGCGCGTTGTACCTCATGTTTGCCAGCTTCGCCATGTTCTATGTGGCGACGGTGTCACACGCCCTCTTTCATTACTAAAGCTATGCCGGTGACCCCCGCGCGCCCGTTTGGGTGTGCGGGGTTTGCCATTTTTGGCCTTAAACCTGTCGCTCGGTCCGCTCGGCAAAATTTTCTGAATACAGAAAAGATTTGTGAGTGCTGCCTGCCGAGCGCCACCCCATTTTTATTTAAAATTGCACGCGGCTCTTTACATCGCTCGTGCTTCTCTTGTATAATCTGTGTCATACGTCGCGCTGGGACGGTAATTTTATGCAGCCCGCGCGAGAGTAAAATAATCTAAGGAGAACCACCATATGGCCGGAACTTTCGACCGAAGCAAGCCTCACGTCAACATTGGTACCATGGGTCACATTGACCACGGTAAAACCACATTGACAGCTGCCATTACTGCAGTACTTGCAAAAAGACTACCAAGCGACACTAACAAACCTCGGGCTTACGACCAAATCGACAACGCCCCAGAAGAAAAACAACGCGGCATCACCATTGCCACCGCTCACGTTGAATACGAGAGCCCCAAGCGCCACTACGCGCACGTCGACATGCCTGGCCACGCCGACTACGTTAAAAACATGATTACTGGTGCCGCCCAAATCGATGGCGCAATCCTCGTTGTGAGCGCCGCCGACGGCCCAATGCCACAAACCCGTGAGCACGTACTACTTGCTCGCCAGGTTGGTGTGCCAAAAATCCTTGTTTTCCTCAACAAAATGGACATGGCCGACGCCGACCTTGTCGAACTTGTAGAAGAAGACGTTCGTGACTTGCTCGCTAAAAACGGTTTTGACCGCGAAGCCCCAATTATTAAGGGTTCTGCGCTTAAAGCTTTGGAAGGCGACGCTAAATACGAAGATGCCATTATGGAACTTATCGACGCTGTCGATAACTACATTGATGAGCCAAAACGCGATCTCGACAAGCCATTCCTCATGCCTATCGAAGACGTCTTTAGCATCAAGGGCCGTGGTACTGTTGCCACCGGTCGTATCGAACAAGGTATCGTTAAGCTTAACGACGAAGTCGAAATTGTAGGTATCCGTGACAACCGCAAAACAGTTGTGACCGGTATCGAAGCCTTTAAAAAGAACCTCGACCAAGGCCAAGCTGGCGACAACGCTGGTTTGCTCCTCCGCGGTATCGAACGCGACGACATCGAACGCGGCCAGGTTATCGCCAAGCCAGGCACCGTTACGCCACACACCGAGTTTGACGCTGAGGTTTACATCCTCAACAAAGACGAAGGTGGTCGCCACACACCATTCTTTAAGGGTTACAAACCACAGTTCTACTTCCGCACCACGGACGTAACTGGTGAGGTTGAACTCCCAGCTGACAAAGAAATGGTTATGCCTGGTGATACCGTTACCTTTAAGGTAAAATTGCTTTCACCAATTGCCATGGAGCAAGGTCTACGCTTCGCCATCCGCGAAGGTGGCCGCACCGTTGGTGCTGGTGTGGTAACTAAGATCGTTAAATAATCTTAGAAGCCTAGCTACAAAAAGAGCCGTGTAAAAACGGCTCTTTTTGGTGGCGAGGATTATTGATATTATTATATATGTCGCCTCGGTGGCGGCACGAGGAGGTTGCTCATGGTGTTCTACACGTAATCGCCGAGCACAGTGGCTGCTGCGCGACGTACGAAAGTTGATCGTCGTACGTACGCTCATGCACGACCAACCAACGCTCCTGGTTGCTGGAGGGCCTGTGGACAACAGTTTTTGTACCAGGTCCTGTGGCTCCACCATAAGGGGGTGATACGTGCGCTTCGATGAGGGGAACGATTTCCCGCCCGTGGAAGGCTGACG
This sequence comes from Saccharimonas sp. (SeqCode), assembly GCA_035478375.1. GTDB lineage: Bacteria > Patescibacteriota > Saccharimonadia > Saccharimonadales > EFPC-124 > DASTDY01. The sequence continues at coordinate 3,344 of DATIJQ010000068.1, forward strand.
GCCTTCATAGCACTTGGGTAGTTGTTTCGCTGGCGGCGTAACGCGGCTACGTGGGTGCTATGCCATCGTTTAGACGAGAGGGCGCTGACATGCGACTCGTCGACACCTAGTGGCATCGCAAGGCAATAACTCCGTCGGCCCACTCACGTAAGGGGTGACAAACTGTAATGTGCACACACGGTGAGCGCGTCGCTCACGACCCGTAGTGTTCAATATTCGCATGTGACTTGCTGTCTAAGCCACATGCCACAGCTGGCGATTGGCTGGCGGGTCAATCGCCAAAAGGCGTACCCGGGTGTGTTTTTACCCCGGGTACGCCGCCTAACTTTTTGCGTGTTTACTCTAGCGTGTTTACAAAAACTATGATATTTTATAACCATACAATAAATCGCGCCGACAACTCGCCTGGCTACTAATGTATTCCATGGAGAGGTTACGGCGCACAAGAGGTAATATATGGCTCAAGCAACCCCACAGCTCATGCGAGTACGCATTCGCTTAAAGGCCTACGACCACAAAGTGATCGACCAGGCTGCAAAATTAATTGTCGAAACTGCTGTTCGCACCGGCGCTACCGTAGCTGGTCCAGTGCCGCTGCCGACTCGCCGCAGTATTTACACCGTAGTAAAAAGCCCGCACGTCTACAAAAAAGGCGGCGAGCACTACGAAATGCGCGTGCACAAACGTCTTATTGATATCTTAAACCCAACGCCAAAAACGATCGATTCATTGCAAAATCTGCCGCTGCCAGCTGGTTGCGACGCCGAAATCCGCATGTAGCCTGCAAAAACGCCTGGCCTAAGCACAGGCGTTTTTTGTTTGCATTTCGTAACGCTTATAAGGTAAAATAGCAAAAGCATTATGGCGAAATCGAAACCTAAAAAGCAATTGCAAGAAAAAGACAGCGCGTATTTTTTGAAGCTCGTGCTATATATTGTGCTCGGCTCATTCTGGCTAAAGTTTGCGCAACCGTTAGGTGTCGGCGGGTTTATAGTTAACGGGTTCCCACTTGGTTTGATTATTGGCCTGTTGTTTGCTAGTCACGACCATTTTCAGGTTGACCGCAAAATCGAATACGCCATCCTTATTATTGTCACCATTATTACGTATTTTTTACCGGCGGGAATCGTTATATAGTGTAACTTTTTAACCATCGGGCACGTATAAAAGGTATGTATCGCCGCCATATTTACACAGTTCGTGCTGGTTTTGCTTGTTTGATCGTTGCGGCGCTCACTATTGTGCCGCTTGTGCATGCTGAATCAAGGCCTACGCTGCAGTGCGATGCCACAGCTTTATTCTGCCCCGCTAGTACAAACCACCAACTTGCCGATCAGCTTGCTAACCTAAAAGTACCAGCCATTACCGGGCCGGCTGTGCCTAAAGCGCGCACAGTAGCTTACCAGGTTGCTAGCAAAGGCACTATTACGGCCGATTGGGCAACGTTTACAACGCAAGTTGCCGAGACGCTTAATGATCCGCGCGGTTGGTCACGACTCGGTGTCCATTTCCAGCAGGTCGATAGTGGCGGTCAATTTACGATAGTTTTGACTCAAGCACAACTCGTCCCCAGCTTTGGCAGCATTTGTGATGATTATTATAGTTGCACTATTGGCAATACCATCGCCGAAAATCAGGACCGTTGGTTAAACGCGACGCCGCCATGGAACCAGGCCGGCGGTTCTTTGCGTGATTACCGCAGCATGCTTGTTAACCATGAACTAGGCCACTGGCTAGGGCACGGCCACGAGCCATGCGGTGGGCTGGGTCAACCGGCACCTGTTATGCGACAGCAGTCAATCGACCTCCAGGGGTGCGTATTTAACCCCTGGCCGCTGCAAAGTGAATTGTGGTCAACGACCTTAAGGATAAACCGATGAAATTACCAAAATACCGCAGCATCTGGCTAAAAATAGGTGTGCCCGTAGCAGCCGTAACCGTCATTGCTGGCCTTGGATTTTTATGGTGGAACAATACCCAGCGCGCTATGGCTACTACATACCACAGCAACGTTGTCGCGTACGCGAACGATATTATCCTTAAAATTGCCACCGCCAATACTAGCTTAAAAGTTGCGCAGGCTAAAAATGATACGGCCCAGACACTTGGCGCGCTCGACAATTTGCAAACAGCATTGGCAGCCAGTAAAGCGCCCACAAAACCCGCGGCAGTTAATAAGGCAGATAGCGATCACGCGGCGGTCATTACGGTGGCTTTGCAGAATTTTGCTACAAATCAACAAGCTGAGCGCGCCTTTTTAACGTACAGTCAGGCGGTTAGTGCTGCTATTGGCGCCTTGCCGACAAAAGCCGCAACAACTGTTACCGTCTTGCAACAAAATGTCGCCGGTTGGCAACAGGCAGTCGATGCGTTAAAAGCGCTGACGCCGCCGCAGTCCGCTGCCGATGTCCATCAACAGTTGGTTGCGGCTGTCGACAACGTTCGCAATATCCTTGCGGCGTTGGCGCAGTCGTTCGCCGCCAACGATTACGCCGGGTTTATGGCTCAAAAACCGCAGCTTGCGCCGGCTATAGCCAGTGTGCAAAGCCTCGCAAATACATATAAAAATGCGGCGTTGGCGCAGGACCAAGCGCTTGCAGCAAGTTACCAAAAACTGACGGCCATAATTAAGCAAACCACCCCTTGACGCCAGAGGTAAAAACGTGCTAGACTACCAACTGTAACTTTCTATCAAGATTTAAACGAAGAATCTTGGTACGTTTGCAGGTCCCCATAACAGGGGAAACCGCAAGATACCAGGTTTTTTCATGCAAAGAGAGAATGGGAGCACTATGAAAGCGCTACTAGGTACCAAATTAGGTATGACCCAACTCCTCCAGGAGGATGGCGTTGCTGTTCCAGTGACGTTAATCCAAGCGGGCCCTTGTACTGTCACTCAGGTGAAGTCTGTCGAAAAAGACGGCTACAGCGCAGTACAAATTGGGTTTGGAGAGGGTAAGAACCTGAGCAATGCCACCAAAGGCCACGTTGCAGCCAGCAAAGCAACGCCAAAATACATTCGCGAAGTGCGGGTAGACGAACTACCAGAAGACGTTGCGGTCGGTGCGACCTTTGACGTTTCTGTTTTTACTGTTGGCGATCACGTCGACGTCACCGGCACCAGCAAAGGTAAAGGTTTTGCCGGCACCATCAAACGCCACAACTTTAACGCCGGGCCACGTAGCCACGGCGCGAGCGCTTACAGTCGCCGCCCAGGTTCAATTGGGTCTATGTACCCGCAAAAAGTGTTTAAGGGCAAGCGCATGGCTGGCCGCATGGGTGCCGAACAAGTCACGGTTCAAAACTTGGCCGTTGCTTTAATCGATGCCGAACGCGGTGTTATTGGTCTTAAAGGCGCTGTGCCCGGCCCACGCCGCGGTTTAGTAATGATTGGGGGAAATAACTAATGGCTGAAACAACTCCAAAAACCAGCTTGCCAAAAAGCGTGTTTGCCGTAGAGGTGCCAAACCACGTGCTGCTTAAGCTCAGCTACGAAGCATACCTTGCCAACGGCCGCGCCAACTACGCCAAAACGCTTAAGCGTGGCGAAGTTAGCGGTGGTGGTAAAAAACCATGGAAGCAAAAAGGTACTGGTCGCGCCCGCTTTGGTAGTAGTCGTAACCCGATCTGGCGCAAAGGCGGTATCGCTTTTGGTCCAACTGGTAACGAAAACTACAGCAAAGCTGTGCCGGTAAAGGCTAAGCGCGTTGCGATTCGCCAAGCGCTCACCCTGGCCGCTCAAGCCAAAGAGATTATGGTGATTGACCCCATTAAAACAACCGGCAAAACTGCCGAAATTGTAAAGTGGTTGGCTGACCAAAAAATCGCTGCGACCAGCCACGTTGTTATTGTGGTTGATACCAAAACACCAGAACTCGTTCGCGCAATCAGCAACCTGCAAGATGTGCAACTTGTGCAGGCCACTTACCTCAACGTGTTTACCATTCTTAACGCAGACAAACTAATAATGACCAGCGCAGCCGTAAAAGCTGTCGAGAATTGGTTGGGAGCATAGCATGGAACTCAAAGTTATCCCACGCATGAGTGAAAAAAGCTACGCCCAATCACAAGCCGGTGTGTACATTTTTAACGTACCAACGACCGCAACTAAGCAGATGATTGCCGACGCTGTTGCTAAGCAATTTAGCGTCGAGGTTGTTACCGTTAACATCGTGCTCGCCAAGGGCAAAGTTAAAAAGAGCTATCGCAAAGGTGGTGCACCTGTGATTGGTAAGCGTCGCAACGTTAAAAAAGCGTACGTCCGTTTGGCTGAGGGCAACAGCATTCCTGTGTTTGCTGCCGCCGAAGCTGAGGAGAATAAATAATGGCTATTAAAGCATACAAACCTACGACCCCTGGCCGCCGTGGCATGACCACGCAAGACCTGCAAATGGTTACTGCAAAGCGTGGCGTTAAAAGCTTGCTTAAGGTTCGCAAGCAGCGCGCTGGCCGCAACAACACCGGTCGCATTACCACTCGCCACCGTGGTGGCGGCGCTAAACACTTTTATCGTTTAATGAACCACCGGTTGGCGCCGGGCACAGTTGCTACGGTTGAGGCAATCGAATACGACCCAAACCGCTCAGCCCGCATTGCTCGTCTTAAAGACCAGCACGGCTTGTACCACTACGTAATTGCTGACAACAGCATGACCGTTGGCGGCACAATTACTAGTGGTGCTGACGCTCCTATAGAAACCGGCAACCGTTTGCCACTGGCCAATATCCCAACTGGTAGCTTGGTGTACAGCATCGAACTCCAGCCCGGTAAAGGTGGCCAAATGGTACGCGCCGCTGGTACAAAAGCGCAATTAGTTGCCAAAGAAGGCGACTACGCCCAGCTGCGTTTGCCAAGCGGTGAAGTCCGTAAAGTCCGCATAGAGTGCACCGCCGTTTTGGGTACTGTCGGCAACGAACAGCACCAAAACGTTAAACTCGGTACTGCTGGCCGCCGCCGCCGCATGGGTTGGCGCCCAAGCGTGCACGGTAAAGCCATGAACCCAAGCGATCACCCAATGGGTGGTGGTGAAGGCAAAACTGGCCCGGGCCGCAATCCTAAAACTCCTTGGGGCAAACCGGCTCTTGGTTACAAGACTCGCCGCCGCCAAGATACAACTAAGTACATCGTGCGTTCACGTCACGAGGCGAAGAGGAAATAAGCCATGAGTCGTTCACTTAAAAAAGGCCCATTTATTGACCCTAAATTAGCTAAAAAAGTCGCTGCGCTTGGCGCCGAGGATCGCACGGTTATTAAAACCTGGGCCCGCGCCAGCACGGTTACACCAGAAATGGTCGGCCGCACAATTGCCATCCACAACGGTCGTTTGCATGTCCCCGTGCTGATTACCGAAAACATGGTTGGTCACAAGCTCGGCGAATTTAGCCCAACACGTAAGTTCCGCGGTCACGCGAAGAAGGATAAAAAATAATGGCAAATCAAACTATTGTGCGAGCCAGCGCAAAGGGTGTGCGCCAAAGTCCGCGTAAAGTCGGTCTCGTTGCTAGCCTCGTTCGTGGCCGTAGCGTTGCTGATGCGTTGACCATTCTGGAATTCACTCCAAAGCGTGCGGCAAAACCAATCGCCAAAATTATTACCGCCGTCAAAGCCAACGCCGTAAACAACCACGGTTTGACCGAAGGTAGTTTAGTTATTACCCAATTGCAAGTTACTGCCGGGCCACGCCTTAAGCGCTTTAACCCAGCCGCTATGGGCCGTGCCTTGCCATACCAAAAAAAGTCTAGCCACATCTTGGTCGAAGTGAGCGGTGACGTTAAAGCTAAAAAACCTGCCGCTAAACCGGCCGCAGCCAAAAAAGAGGAGACCAAATAATGGGCCAAAAAGTAAACCCCATTAGCATGCGCTTGCAGGTCAACAAAGACTGGCGCAGTAAGTGGTTCGCCGCTGGCAAGCACGAATACGCAGAGATGTTGCGCCAAGACCTACAAGTCCGTGACATCATCGAAAAAATGTTTGCAACCCGCGCAACCATTCAAAAAATTGACATCGAACGCGCGCCAAACTTGGTAACCGTGACGGTGCACACTGCCAAAGCCGGTGTAGTTATTGGCCGCGGTGGTTCGGGTGCGCAGGCGCTCAAAGCGCAAATCGAAAAGGTTATTCAAAAACCAGTGCGCCTTAACATCGAAGAAGTTCGTCGCCCAGAACTAGCCTCCAAGCTTGTTGCCGAAAACATCGGCCGCCAGCTGGAACGCCGCATTAACTGGCGCCGCGCCGTAAAAATGGCTGCTCAAAACACCATGAACGCTGGTGCCAAAGGTATTCGTATTGAACTCGGTGGCCGCCTTGGTGGCGCCGAAATGTCACGTCGCGAAAAAGAAATCCAGGGCTCGGTACCGCTGCACACGCTGCGCGCCGACATTGACTACCATCTTGCTACTTGTCAGGTTCCTGGCGCCGGCACCGTTGGTATCAAGGTGTGGATTTATAAAGGCGAGGTCGCGTAGGAGTCGTTATGTTAATCCCAAAAAAGCTTAAACACCGCAAAGTCCGCATCGGCAAAAACACCGGCATTGCAACCGCCGGCAACTACATCGCCTTTGGTGACTATGGCTTGCAATCGCAGGGTAATGAGCGCATTACCTCGCGCCAAATCGAATCAGCTCGCCAAGCCATGACCCGTTACATTAAACGTGGTGGTAAAATCTGGATCCGAATTTACCCGCACACTCCAGTTACCAAAAAACCACAAGATGTAAAAATGGGTGGTGGTAAGGGTAATCCAGAATATTTTGCCGCAAAAGTCAAAGCCGGCACTGTGCTGTTTGAGATGAAAGGCGTCAGCGAAGAAATCGCCCGTGAAGCCATGCGTCTTGCCAGCCACAAATTGCCCGTAAAAACTAAGTTCATTAAGCGAGAGGAGGCCTAAGATGGCAGACAAAAAACAAACCGTCAGCGCTGTTGAAACCTTCCGCGCGCTTGACGAACAAGCTCTAATTAGTAAAATTGCTGAACTTAAACAACAATTGGTCGAACAGCACCGTGCACATGCTGCACAAGAGTTGCCTGGCCCACACGTTATTGGTGTAACGCGCAAGCAAATTGCCGTTGCCAAAACCGTGCTGACCGAGAAGCGACTTACCGCAGCAAGCGCGCAACCAAAGGAAGAAGAGAAATAATATGGCACGCAAATTAATGGGTATCGTCACCTCTGACGTCCAAGAAAAAACCATCACCGTTGCCGTTGCGCGCAGCGTCACGCACAAGTTGTATGGCAAACGCTACACGGTGACCAAAAAATACGCCGTTCACGACGAAAAGAACCAGGCGCACATTGGCGACAAGGTAGAAATCTCCGAAACTCGCCCAATTAGCCGTAACAAATCGTGGGCACTCAGCAAAATCATCGAAACCGGCCACGCCGCGGTTGAGCTCAAAGAAACCGAGGAGGCCAAGTAATGATTCAGCAAGAATCTCGCCTCAAAGTTGCCGATAACAGCGGCGCACGCGAGCTGCTTTGTATCCGCGTGCTCGGCGGCACTGGCCGTCGTTATGCCCACGTTGGTGACATTATTGTTGCCAGCGTAAAAGATGCCAACCCAAGTGGTGGTGTTAAACGCAAATCGGTCGTTAAAGCCGTAGTGGTACGCACTGTTGCGCCAATTAAGCGCAAAGATGGCAGCACTATCCGCTTTGACGAAAACGCCGCCGTTGTCATTAACGACGACAAAAACCCCAAAGCCACTCGCGTATTCGGCCCAGTCCCACGCGAACTGCGCGAAAAGGGTTACATGAAGATTATTAGCCTGGCTCCGGAGGTACTCTAGTATGAAGATTAAAACTGGCGACCAAGTTAAAGTAATCAGCGGTGCCCACAAAGGCAAAACCGCAAAGGTGGTGAGCGTTCATTCAGCCCAGAACGCCGTAAAACTAGAAGGCATTAACGAACGCAAACGGTTTGTTAAACCAAATGCGGTCAACCCACAGGGTGGCAGCAAAGACATTCACGTCGCAATTGACGTAAGCAAGGTTGCCTTAGTCCACCCGACCGATGCCAGCAAGACAACTCGCGTTGGCTTCGTAGTTAACAAAGATGGCGCCAAAGTGCGTGTTGCACGCCAGGCTGCCAACAAGGAGATTAAATAATGGTAAAAACGCAAGCAAGTCGCCAAGGGGTTGATACTGCTCGCCTTAAGGCTCTGTACCGTACAGAGCTGGTACCGCGTCTCCAAAAAGACTTAGGTCTTGCAAATGTTCACCAAGTGCCAAAGCTCGAAAAAATCGTGCTCAACGTTGGACTTGGCAAGAACAAGGACGACAAGCACTACCACGAGGTTGTAGTCAACACCCTACGCAACATTACCGGCCAGCAGCCAATTGACCGTATGGCCAAAAAATCAATCGCAACCTTTAAAATTCGTCGTGGTATGAACCGGATTGGCGTCAGTGTTACCCTGCGCGACGGCACTATGTATGAGTTTATGGACCGCCTTATTAACACCGTATTGCCACGCGTTCGTGACTTCCATGGCGTAGCAAATGGCGCGTTCGACAAAGCTGGCAACTACAGCATTGGTCTGCCGGACCAATCTGTTTTCCCTGAGCTCAGTTTTGAAGACACCACAACAATCCACGGTCTGCAAATTAACTTTGTTATTAACGCCCATGAACCAGCACATTCTAAAGCTTTGTTAAGTGCTTTTGGTATGCCGTTCGAAAAGGAGAACCGCTAATGGCTCGTAAATCAAACATCGCCCGCGACAAAAAGCGTCTGCGCATGATTGCCAAGTTTGCCACCAAACGCGCCGAACTCAAGGCAGCTGGCGACTTAGAAGGTTTGGCATTATTGCCACGCAACAGTAGTCCAACACGCAAAAAGAACCGCTCAATTATTGGCGGTCGCCCACGCGCTTACATGAGTCGCTTTGGACTTGATCGTATTTCGTTCCGTGAAAAAGCCAGCAAGGGCGAAATCCCTGGCGTAACAAAGGCCAGCTGGTAGGAGAATACAATGAGTAGTACACACACTATTGACCCAATCGCTGATTTGTTGACACGTATTCGTAACGCCATTCCTGTTGGCAAAAACGAAATTAACGTGCCAGCTAGCAAACTTAAATTAACTGTTGCTGAGCAGCTTAAAAAAGCTGGCTACCTGACCGCTGTAAAAATGGTTGAGGGCAAACCACGTGGCACCATCGTCATTACTATTAACGCTGACGGTGAAGCTGCAAAAATTACCGAAATTCAACGCGTCAGCAAACCTGGCCAACGCGTTTATGCCAAAGCCGACGAAATCCCGCGCATTAAAAGCGGTCGTGGCATCGTGCTGGTCTCGACCAGTCAAGGTGTTATGACTGGTCAGCAAGCTAAAAAGGCTCGCCTTGGTGGCGAAGTCCTGTGTAAGGTATATTAAGGAGTAAAGTATGAGTCGTATCGGAAAACTACCGATTCAAATCCCAAGCGGTGTGACAATCACGGTCGACGACAAGCACGAAGTGACTGTCGTTGGTCCCAAAGGCACACTCAAACAATTCGGCCAACCGTTTGTTGACGTTACCATTGGTGACGGCCAAGTAACGGTTACTCGCCAAAACGACGACCAAGTTGCTCGCGCTGGCCACGGCCTTATGCGCGCACTGGTTAGCAACATGGTAACTGGTGTTACCAAAGGCTTCGAAAAAAAGCTAGAACTTAACGGTGTCGGTTACCGCGTCAGCGGTGGCGGCCAAACGCTGGACATGGCGCTTGGTTTTTCGCACCCGGTTAAGTATGCTGCGCCGCAAGGCATTCAATTAACGGTCGAAAAAAACCTTATAACTGTTGCCGGCATCGACAAACAGCAAGTCGGCCAAGTGGCTGCCGAAATCCGCGCGCTTAAAAAACCTGAACCATACAAAGGCAAGGGCATTAAGTACGCCGACGAAGTAATCATCCGCAAAGCCGGCAAGACGGGAGCTAAATAATGGCTAAAGTAGCAAAAAAACTAATGAATCAGTTGTTACGCAAGAACCGCGTGCGTGCAACCGTACAGGGAACTGCTGAACGTCCACGTTTGAGCGTTTACGTTAGCAACATGCACATCCATGCCCAAATTATTGACGATGACAAAGGCGTGACGCTTGCCAGCAGTACATCGGCAACCGCCAAAGACGCAAAAGGCAACCTGACCCAAAAAGCCACATGGGTTGGCGACGACATTGCTAAAAAAGCCAAAAAGGCAAAGGTAACCGCTGTTGTATTTGATCGCAATGGCCGCAAATATCATGGCCGCTTAAAGGCGCTGGCTGAAGCCGCACGCGCCGGCGGATTGGAGTTTTAATTATGCCACAACAAGCTGTAAGTATTGATCCAAAAAGCCGCCAGGGCAATCGCCCGGGTGGTCAAAATCGCCGTCCGAACAATCGCGACCAAGCGCCAAAAGAAGAAAAAATCTTCCAAGAATTTGTAATCGGCATCGACCGTGTTGCCCGCGTGGTAAAAGGTGGTCGCCGATTCCGCTTTAAAGCTCTTGTCGCTGTTGGTGACGGCAAACAACGTGTTGGTGTTGGTGTTGCTAAAGGTATGGACGTGCAATCTGCTGTTGCTAAAGCTGTCGACAAAGCTAAAAAACAGCTTATTACCATCCCGGTTACAGATAAAGCAACCATTCCACACGATGTCACTGCCAAAGTTGGCGGCGCCAAAGTATTGTTAATGCCTGCTGCGCCTGGTACCGGTGTTATTGCCGGTGGTGCGGTGCGTTCAATTATTACATTGACCGGCGTGACTAACCTTATGGGCAAAGCCCTTGGTTCGAACAACAAGGTCAACAATGCCTACGCAACCATTGATGCGTTGCGCCAGTTAGTACCAAAAGACCAATGGGTGCAACAGCCAAGCACTAAGACGCCTGCCAAAAAGGAGGCTAAATAATGAAAGTTAACGATTTACAAGTCGATGCCCACAAAGCCCGCAAGCGCGTTGGCCGTGGTATTTCGGCTGGTGGTGGTAAAACTGCCGGTCGCGGTACAAAAGGTCAAAATGCTCGCACTGGTAAAAAACTGCGCGCCACTTTCATGGGTGGTCAGGGGTCGTTAGTACAACGTATCCCTAAAAAGAAGGGTTTTAAGAGCATCCACGTGCCCGCCCAAATTATTTACACTGACATGCTGAGCGAGCTTGCTGGCAAGACCGCAGACAACATGACCACATTCGAAGCTGGTTTAATCGCCACGCCATTCCACACCGTAAAAGTTATTTTACGCGGTGAAGTTACTGGCGCTGTTGTGGTTAAATTGCAAGGCGCAAGTAAAGGCGCGCAAGAGGCCATTGCCAAAGCCGGTGGTAGTTTTGCCAAAACGCCAGTACCAAACTTGCCTGCAAGTGCACGCAAAAAAGACGAAGAAGCCAAATAGTTTTTACAAACGCAAAAAACGCGCGCCGCAAATTGGCGCGTTTTTTGTATTTATTGTATAGCTCTAGCAACCGGTGCGCACAAAAAAATAAGCTATAATCAATATGGTGCCATTTTGACTTTTGGGAGGTGTTAGTGACGCTGCCGATCGACCTTGCCGAGCGGGTGCTCGATTCGCTTTTAGACGACCTGGATGGAACGCGTGTTAGGACAGGTGACGTAAAGCAACAGATCATTGCGCACTGTGCGGCTCTGGGCTACGATATCGGGCCGAAACATGCGCAAAGTATCTTGAGTAATCTGGTCAACCGAGGGCTCTTGAGGCGTCATCCGGTGGCTGGCGTTGAATACATTGTGTCTACAGCCGAATACGACAAAGTCGAACGCGAATCGTACATACCCATCCTGCCCCTGGACGCCCGGCAAATGTTATTTGTCGGTCCACCGTCTAACCTGGAGCCGGGGATCGACGCACTGTCGACACGAGTGATCAGGGATTTGCAGCGCGAATTCCACCGTACCGCAGGGGGCCGACGCAATAAATTCCAATAGCGAATGGCGACGCTGCCCGGTGCCCTGCGCCCGGGCAGTAAACCCATGGCAAAAGTTGCTCACTTTTTAGCCAAAGTGTGCTATCGTTTAAGTAAAGACTTAATGACCGAATAACCTATGAATTTCAGAAATATCCTCAAATCCCTCAAAAGCCGTGACATGCAGAAGCGTTTGCTGATTGTCGTTGGCCTTATTATTGCGTACCGGTTTTTGGCGCACGTTCCAGTACCGCTGGCGCAACCGACCGAACTTAAACAGGTGCTTAGCAACGTTTTAAGCCAAAGCGATTTGGGCGGTTTTATTAATATCTTATCTGGTGGCGCGTTGGCTAACCTGTCTATTGTGTTGGTTGGTTTGTCGCCATACATTACCGCGTCAGTTATTACGCAGTTGCTAACTAAAGCCATCCCAAGTCTCGAAGAACTGCATAAAGATGGTGAAGTCGGTCGCCGTAAAATCCAGCAATGGACACGTATTATTACGTTACCGCTAGCTATTCTGCAATCGATTGCTTTTATATTCATTTTGCGACAAACTGTGCTTGCTGGTAATACGGGGGTAGATATCACTGCTCACACCTCACCGCTACAATGGATAATTATGGTTGGCGCAATGACAGCCGGCGCCATGCTACTTATGTGGTTGGGCGAACTTATGACAGAACAAGGCGTGGGTAATGGTATGTCGTTGCTTATTTTTGCCGGTATTATTAGCCAAATGCCACAGACGCTTGGCACACTTTTATCGTCAGTGACTAACGTGCAGTCTAGTGCCGATGCCCTTCACGTATTTAACTGGTTTACCATTCCACTAAACGCCTTTGCCCTTGGAGTGACTACGGCGTTGGCGGTTGCCGGTTTAATTGTGTTGTACCTCATCGTTAAAATTAACGAAGCGCAGCGCGTCATTACTATTAATTACGCCAAACGTGTACAGGGTAACCGCGAATACGGTGGCGTCACCAGTATTCTGCCGGTTAAACTTATTACCGCCGGTGTGATTCCTGTTATTTTTGCTGTTGCTTTTTTGGCGCTGCCAGCGTTTGTGGGGCAAGTGCTTAAAGGTATGTCTAATCCGCAGTGGCACACTATTGGCACCAACCTTGCCACGTGGTTCCAAACGCCAAATGCCCAGAACTTTGCGGCTGGCGATGTTACTACTTTAATCTACCCAGCCATTTACCTTGTACTTGTGGTGGCGTTTACGTATTTTTACACCAGCATTGTTTTTAATGCGACCGAAATCGCCGAGAACTTGCAAAAGCAGGGCGGTTTTGTCGCCAACATTCGCCCCGGTCAGCAGACCGAAAAATACCTAAAACGTGTTGTTACTCGCCTAACGTTGTTTGGCTCAATTGCCCTTGGTATTATTGCGGTACTGCCATTTGTGACTGAGTTTGTGTTTGCAAAGCTTGGCGTCACGGGCATTCAAAACCTTGCGGTTGGTGGTACGGGGTTGTTAATTGTTGTGTCGGTGACACTCGAAACCTTGCGCCAGATCAACTCACGCGCACTTATGATTACGTACGATCAAGATTATTAGTTTAAAGCTGCCGGGCGTCGTGGTCTTGTCGGCCAATCGTTTGGTACACTGCTCCCTATATTCTCACTGTTATTACGGCTGCAGACAGTAGCCGTAGGTGTGTCAAGGACGGTGAATAGTGAAGCAAGAGTAACCAGTTTAGTGGAATTTCAACCCTTGAATCCCACCCAAAACCTGCTAAAGTAAGAGTATCGCGCTGCACATATAGCGAAAACGTGCAGAATCTTTATTATAGTGCTTTACAACAGAGGCAAACCTCTGTATAATCAGTAATTGTAGCTTATGGCCAATAAGAAGAGAAACGCTAAGCCCAATGCTAACAACCGCAAACGCGCTCAGTCGCAAGCACCGGTTGCCAGCAAAGAGGTGATTAAACTCAGCGGTCGGGTTGTGGAAGCACTCCCCGGCGCTAAGTTCAATGTGGAGCTCGAAAATGGTCATATAATCCTTTGTCATGTTGCTGGTAAAATGCGCAAGCACTTTATCCGCCTCGTGCCAGGGGACAAGGTAGAAGTTGAGTTAACCCCTTACGATCTTACAAAGGGCAGAATCATCTTCCGCCTCAGAGATTAATATAACAGGAGACGAACGCGTGCACGTTCAGCCAAGTATCAAACGACGCAGCCCAACTGGTTACTTTGCTCGCCGCAAAGGCCGGCTGTATTTCATCGACAAAAAGAAACGTCGTCTTAACCAGAGGGCAGGGTAATTTATGGCTCGTATTGCAGGAGTAAATATCCCCACCGACAAGCAAGTGCAAATTGCGCTTACGTATATTTACGGCATTGGCCCACATTTTGCTGCTAACATTTTAAAGGCCACCAAAATTGAGCCAACCGCTCGCGTAAAAGACCTGAGCGAAAACGACGTTCAGGCAATTCGCGACGAAATCAACGCCAATTATACCGTAGAAGGCGAATTACAACGTGTTGTCACTGGCAACATCAAGCGCCTTAAAGAAATTAAAGCCTACCGTGGCCTTCGCCACACTGCAGGTTTGCCTAGTCGTGGCCAAGCTACGCGCACCAATGCACGTACTCGCCGCGGCAAAAAGACGACCGTAGGCGGCACTAAGAAGAAAGTCGCGTCAAAGACTTAGGAGCACATGAATGGCAGATAAACCTACTACTAAAAAGAAGCAAAAGCGCAGCGTTCCTTCTGGTGCTATGCACGTAAAGGCAACCTTTAACAACACGCTTGTTACTTTTACCGATAAAAAAGGCAATGTTTTAACCCACGCCTCGGCTGGCGAAATGGGCTTCCGCGGTTCCAAAAAAGGCACAGCATATGCCGCTCAGGTTGCGAGTGAAAAAGCAGCAACTGCAGCTAAACAAACCTACGGCGTTTCATCTGTTGATGTATACGTAAAAGGTATTGGCTTGGGTCGCGATGCCGCAGTCCGTGCCCTGCAAGGCCAAGACATTGTTGTTGAGAGCATCAAAGATAAAACCGGTGAGGCACATGGTGGTGTGCGCCCACGTAAGGCTCGGAGGGCTTAATCCATGGCACGTGATCGTAGCCCTATTGTTAAACAGTCGCGCCGTGAAGGTTACGCCCTTCACCCTAAAGCGCACAAAATTATGGCTAAAAAATCTGGCATCCCTGGCGTGCACGCCCATGGTCGCCAGAGCAAGCCAAGCATCTACTCAGTTCAGTTGCGCGAAAAGCAAAAAGTTCGTCGCTTATACGGTATGCTCGAAAAGCAGTTCGCCAACCTCATGAAAGAAGCCAGCCGCACCAAAGGCCAATCTGGCCAATTACTATTGCAGCTGCTTGAACGCCGCCTAGACAACGTTATTTACCGCGCCGGCTGGTCAGTAAGCCGCCGCGGCGCACGCCAACTTGCTAGCCACGGCCACTTTATGGTTAACGGCACGCGTGTTGACGTACCAAGTATCCGCGTTAAAGCTGGCGACGTTATTACGGTTCGTCCAGCAAGTGTTAAATCACATTATTTTGCAAACCTCGGTGACATTATTAAGGAAACTAATCAGCCAACCTATAGCTGGCTCAAGAGTGACCCCAAAAAGTTCACCATTACAGTAACTGGCCTGCCAAAACGCGAAGAAGCCGACCCCGATATTAACGAACAGCTGATAGTTGAGTACTACTCACGTTAGAAGACTTTGTAAAGAAGGCAAAGGAGAACGCCGCGAATGAAAGTCATTCACAACCCAACGCTCGCTCACATTGACGAGCACACACCAACCAGCGCAACATTTGTTGTTGAGCCTCTACACACCGGTTACGGTATGACATTAGGCAACAGCTTACGTCGCGTGTTGCTTAGTAGCATCACCGGTAGCGCAATTACCGCCTTTAAAATAGAAGGCGTTACCCACGAATTTACAACAGTTCCTGGTGTAAAAGAAGATGTCGTTGACATCATGATGAACCTCAAAAACGTTCGCGTTAAGAGTCACAGTGACGAACCAGTTACCTTGCGCCTAGAAAAGAAAGGCGCCGGTGCTGTCACTGCCGCCGACATCAAGGCAAACTCTGAGGTTGACGTCGTTAACCCAGACGCTATCATTGCCACGATTGACGATCCTAAAACCACTATGATCATAGACATCGTTGTGGACAGCGGCCGTGGTTACCGCACCATCGAAGAATCTGCCCAAAAGCGCACCCACAGCGACTACATTGCGCTTGACGCATTGTTTAGTCCAGTCCTGCGCGTTCGCTACAAAGTAGAAAACACTCGTGTCGGCCAGGCAACTGACCTAGACAAACTCAGCTTAACCGTTGACACTGACGGTTCGTTGAGCCCACGCGATGCTTTTGAAGAAGCCGCCGCCATCCTAATTAACCAGTACACCGCGCTTGCCGGTAGCACTCGCGTTGAAGCTGGCCCAGCAGTTGGCAGTAAAAATTTGGACGCTGACGCCGCGCAGCTTATGACTTCTATCGAAGACTTAAACCTGAGCGCTCGCACCACGAACGCCCTCATTAATAACGACATCCGCACCATTAACGATCTCGTGACTTTAAGCGACACGGAACTCCGCGAACTTAAAGGTTTTGGCAGCAAAGCCCTCGACGAAGTTAAAGAAAAATTGGCGGAGTTGGAGCTCTAACTATGCATCGCCACAGTAACGACGGTAGGAAATTCGGCCGCGAACGCGACCAACGCCGCGCCTTAATTAAAGGCTTGGCAACGTCGTTGGTTGAATACGGCCACATCGAAACCACCCTACCAAAAGCCAAAGAAATCGTCCCATACGTGGAAGATTTAATTACCAAAGCTAAAACCGGCAGCCTGCACGCCCGCCGTCAAATTATTGCCAGCCTCAGTACTATTGCTGCTGCTCACAAACTGGTTGACGACATTGCGCCAAAGCTGACTGGTCGCACCAGCGGTCACCTGCGCATTAAGCAAACTCGTTTGCGGATTGGCGACAACAGCCAAATGGCAACCGTTAGTTTTGTCGATGACATTGCTGCCGAAGCGCCAAAAGCTGCCACCGAAAAGGCGGGTAAATAATCATGTTATTTAAGACCTATAACCAAAAACCAGCCGAAGTGACTCGTAAATGGGTCGAGGTTGACGCTAGCGACGCAACGCTTGGCCGTCTTGCCACCACTGTTGCAACCTACCTCACTGGCAAAGCAAAGCCAACCTACACGGCCCACGTTGATGGCGGCGACTACGTCGTTGTTACCAACGCTGCCAACTTGGTAGTCACAGGCGACAAAATGGAAGCTAAAAAATACTACCGCCACTCTGGGTTTCCTGGCGGCATTAAAGAACGTAGCTTGGCCGAACAAATCGAAAAAGACCCGACTAAGGTCATCTACGATGCCGTTCGCGGTATGCTTCCTAAAAACAAGCTCATGGACGCGCGCCTAAAACGCCTTAAAGTGTACGCCGGCGCCGAGCACAACCACAGTGCCCAGGGCCCACAGAAAGTTAAGGTACAAAAATAATGGCAAACTCATACTTTTACGGTCTTGGCCGTCGCAAAGCATCGACTGCCCGCGCTCGCGTGAGCACTGGCAAAGGCGCCATCGTTATTAACGACAAAAAAGCCGAAGATTACTTGTGCAATAACGAAGCTTGGTTAAGCGAATTGCTACAACCACTACAGCTTATTGGCAAAGAAAAAGACTTCGACATTAGCGTACACGTTAATGGTGGCGGTTTGGCTGGTCAAGTTGACGCAACTAAATTGGCCATCAGCAAAGCGCTTAGCGCAATGAACGATGACCTCCGTGGTACGTTCAAAAAAGCAGGCTTGCTCAAACGCGACTCGCGCGAAAAAGAACCCAAAAAATACGGGTTGCGCAAGGCTCGCAAGCGCGAACAGTTCTCGAAGCGCTAAAAAATACGCAAATTTTACAAAACCACCGGCAATACGACCGGTGGTTTTGTTTTGGGCTGACAACTGTTAAAATGGGGGGAGTATGACGCAAAAACCACGAATCCTTACTGGCCTCCGCGCCAACAACGACCTGACCATTGGCAACTACTTGGGCGCTTTGCTGCCACTTATTGATATGGCAAAAAAGCGGGCGGGCGAGTACCAGGTTAACCTGTTTGTACCTGACCTCCACAGCTTTACTACGCCGATTGACCACGACCAATTGCAGGCACGGATTATGCAAAACCTGCGCGTATTTGTCGCCGCCGGTCTGCCGCTCGACCACGATGACGTGTTTATTTATCGCCAAAGTTATGTACCGGCGCACAGCGAGCTGACGTGGATTTTGGATTGTTTTACTGGGTTTGGTGAGATGAGCCGAATGACGCAGTTTAAAGACAAGTCGCAAAAGTTATTGGGTGATGCTGAGCTCGAAGCCGTGCATCAACACCGTATTAGCGTTGGTTTATTCAACTATCCAATTCTCATGGCCGCCGACATTTTATTGTACGATGCGCAATACGTACCAGTTGGTGATGATCAAACGCAGCATCTAGAATTTACCCGCGATATTGCCGAGCGCATGAACAGCCAGTTTGGCGAATTATTCAGCGTGCCATTGCCAGTAGCAAAGCAACACGAATTTTTTGGCAAAGATCAAGGCCTCCGCATCCGCGACCTCATCGACCCAACAAAAAAAATGAGTAAGAGCGATGAGTCCGGACGGGGAGTTATATTTATGAGCGATTCCCCAGACGTTGCCGTAAAAAAGATTATGGGCGCGACAACAGATAACTTAGCTAACATTACCTTTGACATGCAAAACCAACCCGGCATCAGCAACTTGCTGCAAATTTTGGCACTACTGAGTGACCGTGACCTCAAGCAAGTCACGGCCGAATGGCAAGGCAAAGACCGCTACGGCGATTTTAAAAAAGCTGTGTCCGATAGTGTTGCGGACTTTTTACGCGGTTTCCAAACCAAACTCGCACAGGTCGACGACACGCAAATTATAGCAAAATTGCAGACTAGCGAAGTGACAATGAACCAAATCGCGGACGCCACATTGCTACGCGCGCAACAAGCCGTTGGCCTGCGTCCAAAGCCATGACCAGCTACGAACCACACATGTTTACTGCCGAGACCAAAGAACGCCTAGACGTTTTTTTGGCGCGCATGCTGCCCGAAGAATCACGCAGTTTTATCCAAAAACTCTGCCGTGACGGCAATGTTAAGGTCGACAGCATTGCGCAAACAAAAGCCGGTTTTACGCTGCGCGGTGACGAAACTATTACCGTCATGGTGCCGGTGCCAAACCTCAATCCAACCGGCGATATGCCTGTTTTGTACGAAGATGACGATGTTATGGTGCTAAATAAACCTGCGGGTCTACTTACGCACGCCAAAGGTGTAAAAAGTGAAGAATTTACAGTCGGCGAATTTATGCGCAGCCGTACAACTGACGGACCCGAGACAAACCGACCAGGCATTGTGCACCGGCTCGACCGCGACACATCAGGGCTAATCATCACCGCCAAAAACGAGGCTGCAAAGCACTGGCTGCAAAAGCAATTTTCAACCCGCAACGTTAAAAAAACGTACATTGCGCTAGTGGTCGGTCGGCCAAAACAGCCCGAAGCGCTTGTGCAATTGCCGATTGAGCGCAACCCAAAAAAGCCGCAAACGTTCCGTGTTGGCGGCAATGGTAAACCGGCCGAAACAGCGTACAAAACGTTGCAGGAATTTGCCAATTACACATTGCTCGAGCTCAAACCGCGCACCGGTCGCACGCACCAGCTGCGTGTGCACATGACTTATGTAGGGTGCCCAATTGTTGGCGACCCGCTGTATGGCGTACCGCAACCAGATCTTGGGCGGATGTTTTTGCATGCTGCTGAGCTGGAGCTTACGCTGCCGTCACACGAGCGTAAAGTGTTTACAGCGCCACTGCCGTCGCGGCTTCAAAAATATTTAGAGACACTGGCATGACCTTAGACAACCTTATTTGTTCTAAAAAAACGCGCGGCCAATTGCAAGCGCTCACCACCGATATGCCGCACGCCATTTTACTTGTTGGCGCCAACGGCATGGGCAAGCGGGCAGTGGCACTGACGTCGGCGCAAACCGTAACAAACGCTGGCAACATCGCAATTATCGAACCCGACGAAAAGGGAACAATTGGCATCGAAACAATCCGCCAATTATACCAACGTACACGTAGTCGCCAAGATGGCCGCCAAATTGTAATTATTGATCACGCCGAAGCAATGGGCATGGAGGCACAAAATGCCTTTTTAAAATTGCTCGAGGAACCGCGACCTGGCGTAAGCTTTATTTTAACCGCGCCAACTGATGATGCGCTGTTGGCCACCATAACATCACGCACTCAAATGGTGCAACTGCCACGCCTCAACAAAACAGCGATGCAGCAGTTGGTGGCCGGCGCAGACCACACGCCGCAAGCACTCGCGCAGCTTTTATTTATTGCCGACGGTCGCCCTGGCATGTGCGTGCGATTGCGCGATGAGCCCGAAACCCTTGCGCATTACACGCACCTTATGTCGCAGGCCAAAAATTTGCTCGCCGCGCCGAGCTTTGAACGACTTGCCGCGCTTGGCAACCTAGCCAAAAACAGAGAAGACGCCATTGCGCTGCTAGAAGCCATGGCCCGCATGCTACACGTCCAGCTTCTGCGCTCGCCGGCTGATGGTTTGCTTGATTTCGCCGACGCTGTTCAGCAAACACTCGCTAGACTCGCCCAAAATGGCAACCCGCGTGCCCAGCTAACTGCCTTGTTTGCCCGCAATTAGTGCTATAATAAGTGTGACATATGTATACATTACTACTGTTAGTAGGATTTGGATCACTGACTATCTGGTTGTTTTTTAACGATACGAGCGAGTCACCAGCCGAACAATTACCAACACGCATCACCGAACGCTTAGACAAACTTTGGCAAATCGCCCAAGAAGGTTTGCGTGACAAAAAATACCTCAACGCCGAAAAGGCCCTGCTTACAATCTTACGTGTCGACGAACGCAACGCCGCCGCCTACAACCGACTCGGCATTTTGTATGCTCGCCAGCGCGCTTTTAATGACGC
>DATIJQ010000069.1:0-11743 GCA_035478375.1 Saccharimonas sp. (SeqCode)
CCTTTACGAATAGTCATACGTTCAGCTTATAGGCTATTTAAAATTATTAATAGCCTCAAGCGCCTTCGCTTCTTGCGGGCTAAGCATGGTAATCGGCACATCTTTTAAAATAAACCGGGCAACACGGTATCGCAACGGCCGCTCAAAAGAATTGGCGCGTAAGATCGCTTTGTGCATTGACCTAATAGATGAATCAAGCTTAAGCATAGCTGGCACTACGTCGCTCCCCAAATAAAACGTCACTGGACCGGCGCGTTGAATCGCCGGACCAAATAACAGCTTAAGTCGCAAAAATAACTTTACATCACAGGCGAGTAGCCACAACTTGTGATTGTTTTCGACCGAATGCCGCCACATTTGCCGATATAACAAAAGCGGCGCAAGTTTACTCACGCCACGGTATTTTGCCAAACCTGAAATTTCTACGCAGTCTTCTGGAGCATACCGCCGTATGGCCCGCTGCGCTTTTTTGTACAAGGGGGTGTGCAGCATCATGGCGAACGAATCATGACCTTTTGCGCCTCTCACCTGAATTTGTCGGGCTGTAGCGATAATATTTTTATTCTTTTTATCGAGGACGACAAAATATTGGGAATGGCCAGAATATGGGTCAAGTCGCGGTTTTATAAACCCATCCTTTACATCTTTTTCGGTAATAAATTTGCGGTAAAGGTATACATTGGCGTGCAGTTTTTTTGCTGCGTGTAAATATTCGTCAGTCGTTACTTTAGTAACATGGAGATCAATTTGTTCGTTTTTGCGGAAGGCACGTAAATAATCAACTAAATCACGCAAGCGATGCCATAACTTTGCGATATATCTGAACATTTACATCTTCTTGTCTTTTGGTTATTATACTATAAAAGGTTAATCATGACAAGATATTCACAATTTGCAATCCGGCGCCTACTGCAACACGGCTTCCAATACGCACTATTGGTAGTCTGCAAACTTGTGCTACAACCATTTACGCGCGTAGAGGCTAGTGCCGTCAAGCCCGAATTTCTTAAAAATCAACCATACATCATAGTTTCTAACCATCGCCACTGGATTGACCCCTTTATAATTTGTGCCGGCCTGCCTATGCGTACGGTTTTTAAAATTACGCCAGTCAGTTTTATGACCAAGAATATTTTTTACGATTCAATCCTTAAACCGCTTATGTGGCTGGCTGGCGCTTACCCGGCGCGCGAGTCCGGCGGTAAGCACACACTTTTTGGCGTCGATGGCAGCGTGCAATTGTTGCAAAATGGCTTTAGTATGTGTATTTTCCCCGAAGGCAAATGCGTATTTGGACCAGAGCGTGTGCCGGCGCATACTGGAGTCATCCGCATTCACCAGGCAGTGCCAACTATTCCATTTATTTTATGCCATATCGAATACAACAACGGCCTAAAAGCCTGGCTGACTGGCCAGCGCCGCGTTGTACACTACCGCTTAGTTACCACGCCAAACTACACAAATGCCGACGCCATTATGGATGACATTTTTGCCTTGTAGTATACTGTGAGCAATGGCACAACCAATTAAAATTGCAATCATAGAAGACGATTCGGTCATCGCCCAGATGTACCGCATGAAGTTTGAGGCCGAAGGCTTTGAAGTACAAACCGCCGAAAACGGCCGCCTCGGTGTTGAACTCTGCGAACATTTTAGACCAGACATGATTTTAATGGACCTAAAAATGCCCGAAATGTCTGGCGAAGAAGCCCTAAAGGCAATCCGCGCCACCAAATGGGGCAAACACATTCCGGTTATAATCTTGACGAACTTGGGCGAAGAAGAAGCGCCAAAGGCTTTGCAGAGCTTGGGCATTCATTCGTACATCGTTAAAGCCGAACTCACGCCGCGCCAAGTCACCGAGCAAGTCAAGCAAGCGTTGATGGACCGCTAGCTTTGCGCGTTTGCGGCGCGGATAACATTATCGAATAAAGCGCATACGGTCAACGGCCCAACGCCGCCTTTTTCTGGTGTTATGGTCAGGTCGTGGCGGTCACGCACTGCGGGGTCAATGTCGCCGACTAATTTGCCTTTGTCGGTGGCAACGCCCGCGTCCACCACAGTTACGCCAGGGCGGAGCATATCACTTGTCAGTACGCCAGGGTGGCCGGTGGCGCTAATGACTACATCGGCGTCGCGCACGGTAGCGATAATGTCATCGCTTTGTTTTGTCACGACAGTGACGTCGAGGTTGCTCGCCCGCATCATCCGCGCCAACGGCGCACCAACCAAGCGGCCTTGGCCAATAACAACGATTTTTTTATTGCGCAGCTCAACGTTGTAACCGGCTAGCAGCCACAAAATTGCGAGCGGCGTTGCCGGATCTAATGTAGCATGCTCGCCTAATCCATCGACATCTTTTTGGGGCGCGACTGCGTTTAAAAGTTCGTCGGCCTGCGTTGGATCGGCCAGAGGTAATTGCACGATTATACCCGTCACCGTAACGTCGGCATTAAGCGAGCCAATAAGTTCGAGCGCCTGCCCTTGCGGCACAAAGTGCTCCTCGACATCTACTAAAATATCGTCACCGTAAGCTTTTTTGAGCCGCACGTAAGCAGCAATGCGTGAATCTTCGGAAGTCCGCACAATAGCAAGTTTGGGGTAAATTTTGTGCGCCTGCCGCAAAGCACGCACTTGGTGCGCTTGACGCTCTTTAATAAAACTGGCAAGGCTTGCGCCGTCGAGTATTTTCACAAACTATATTTTACTATATTTTACCTCTGGACGAAACTGGCGTAGACTAAAAGCATAACCAAAGGACATTATGACAGACGACAAAACCCGGGATTTTAGCGAGCTAAAAGCATTATTTTTTAACTGCACGCTTAAAAAAGGGCCAGAAAAAAGCAACACAGAGGGTTTGATTGATATCAGTGCTGCCATTATGAAAAAGCATGGTGCCGAGGTAGAAATTATCCGCGCCATTGACCACGATATTGCCACTGGCGTATACCCCGACATGCGCGAGCACGGCTGGCAAACCGATGCATGGCCCGAACTGTACAAAAAAGTCCAAGCAGCCGACATCTTAGTCATTGCCGGACCGATTTGGCTGGGCGACAACAGCTCGGTCACTAAGCGCATTATTGAACGGCTGTACGGCAACTCCAGCGACCTCAACAAGCAAGGACAATATGCTTTTTACGGCAAAGTCGGGGGCTGCTTAATTACCGGCAACGAAGATGGCGGCAAACATTGCAGCATGAACATTTTGTACAGTTTGCAGCATATTGGCTACACTATTCCGCCGCAGGCCGACAGCTACTGGGTCGGCGCGGCTGGCCCTGGCCCAAGCTACCTGGACCCAGGTTCGGGCGGTCCACAAAACGATTTTACTAATCGCAATACAACATTTATGACGTGGAACTTACTGCATATGGCCAAAATATTACGTGATGCCGGCGGCATTCCGGCTTACGGTAACCAACGTAGTAAATGGGACGCGGGCAGTCGGTTTGATTTTGAGAATCCTGAATATCGTTAGAACTTTGCTTTATCTTAGATTCCTGTCATACTTGTAAGGCTCTAAACAGAGTAAGCATACCACCTCGTTAGCTCCGAGGAGCACCAATGGGCTTAGGGTTCTTTTCGCCAGGCAGCTGGCCGAACGACAGCACGCGCGGCATGTCCGACCAAGGGTTACTAAACATGTCGCCCGACGACATCATGATGCTGATGCGGCAAAACATGTTGCAGCTGCTTGATGCAGTCGGCAAAGCCAATACCAAAAAACTTGCTGTGCTTGGCCATGGCGAACCGGGCATTTGGCAGGACTGGATCCGCATAACAGCAGGCACCAAGCTGCGCGAGGTGCTTGGGCTACAAACGCACAGCGGCAAGACATACCAGGAATACTTCGGTAAGTTCGACTTCCGCAATGGTCGCAGGATCGACCCAAAGTTAGTGCCCGCTATGGCTAATGCCATGGGGTACGCAGCTTGGGCGATAATGGGTTACGAGGTCTTCAAGGAGATCCGCAAAGAGCACGACCTTCCGCACCTCAAGTTCCAGGTGGGCATCCCTCACCCGTTTGATATGGCGCAGTTGACGGGTCTGTACATCGGTGGAGATGCCTTCATTAAGGCGACAGCTATCGAAATGCAGACGATTCTGCGAGCTATTCCTGCCCAAGACCTTGTCTTCAGTATCGAATTGCCGGTCAGCCAAGTTTTTGTGGCTGCGGCGTCGATGTTGGGGTTAGGAAGCGTCATGGGCAGTTACGCGGCCAACGTCATTGGGCGGCTGCTCGACCAAATCCCCGAACAATATCGTCGGTTCATCCAACTCAACTTGCACCCCTGTTGGGGCGATCTGGGTCACAAATCAGTGATGGAGGCCATGCTCCTGCCGTTACACCTGCCCAGCCCGCTCAAGCGCTGGTTGTGTCGCAAGTTGCAAGGCGTCAAGAATGTTACGCGACTTGTGCGGCCAATCCTAAAAAAGCATGGCGGCTGCAACAAGGGCGGTCATGTGTGGATTGTGCAGCTACCACTTGCTGTCGGTTCGCAACAGGCGCCTACTGCAACGCAGGCATATTTACCTTTACGGGCGTTGCAAGGATTCGGAGCGACGTTCAGCGCTGGCCTTACGCACGAAAACGCATCGTCCGAAGACGTGCTGAGGGCATTGTTTGCTGCTGTGCATGCAGCCGGCAAATTCTTCTTTGGTTTTGTAGGACCTCGCTGTGGCTTAGGCCGCTGTTCCGAAGCGCAAGCCACAGCCGAAGTAGAACAGGCTGTGTTAATCGGTAAAACCATCGGATAGGTGTGCGTGAGGGCGGCGGTCTAAGGCCGTCGCCCTCACACCCGTACCACTTAAAATAATCAATACAAATGCGCGATGACCAAAAATAGCGTCGCCAGGCTATAACCGTTCAGTAACCACAACTGTCACCTTTGCACCGGCCTGCTTGCCAATTGCAGCGCGCACGTCAGCCCGAATTGGTAGTTTGTGCGTGCCATCGCCCATGGCCATAAACGAGCTCTGGAACGGATAACCGTTGACTGTTGCCTTTATTTTTACTAAGCCGCGTGTGCCAAAAAACTCAGCAGATTTTGGCCACACAATGTATGTCCAACCACCCTTAGCGGGGCTTTTTTGTAAAATCGCTGTGAATGTTTGTTGTTGCATATCTCCATAATAACACTTTGCATTACTTAGGTTTTTATTGTAAAATAATTTGGTTCACAACGTGCGCACTGCGCCAAAACACGGACTGCGAGGCATGATAACAGTGAGATTCAGTACCATTGGCGAGCTGCTGTTCTCCCGCTCCATTACGGTGAGCTACGGCGGCGACCAGCTGTTGGTCTTAAACGTACCGTATGACACGACCGTCGACGTGCGGTATGCCGTCCAATGCCAGACCGACATTCGGAGGCTTTTGGTCGCTTGTGAGGCCATCCTGAGAGGCAAAGATCTGGCCGAAACAGAATTTGGCGACTTCGAGATCAGCAAGAGCACCTACTGCGAACAGCACGCACACCGGCTGCCCTTCATCATGGAACGCCTTGGCTGGTACGTGCCAAAACTGTGTGCCGAGGGTCCAATGATAGCGGATTTTGTTAACGCCGAGCAGGACGATCTGCGCATCACATCGCACAACGTGTTCGTTGCCGAGGCTTTCTTCCCGAGCATGCAATTCAACATGCACTTGGAGTATCCGAACGAGCATGAGGGCGATGGCCGTTTCCCGCTCGACGACATCCGCTGTTTTTTCACCGCCGCCTCGCAGCGGTGGCAGGACCTGGTCAGCGCTGGCGGCAATTCGATGGCGTTTGGCGGCAATGACTACACTCGGGTAGGTGTTGGTAACGATTTCGAGCGTTCGCTCATCGAAATCGCACCTGCTGTGGAAGGCGGCAAGCTGGCGCCAATCAATGGCGTACTCGGCGATCTGCTCCAAGAGCTGGCCGAGAGCGCGCCCGAGCTTAGCTACGACGGCCTTTAACGCACGATTTTTGTGAACCGGCTCTCCGCCATGTGCGGAGGGTCGCGTTCCGAATTAATAAATCCTACTAAATAAAACAGAGACATCAACGTCTCTGTTTTATTTATAATTTCATGGAGGGCCCACTGGGACTCGAACCCAGGACACCCTGCTTAAAAGGCAGGTGCTCTAACCGGCTGAGCTATGGGCCCACATTTGTGGCATGGCGATAACAAAAAATCGCACAAGCGGCTTTTTGCATCATACATTTTTAATCTGTTATTGTCAATCCTTAGCTTTTTTACGTTCTTTTGATTTTGGCTTGCCCGCAAGCATAGCATCGGCTATAGCCGCTACGATGCCAACAATAATAATGATGTTTTGATTTTCGTGCAATTGCTGCAAAAAAGTCACTTGCCCGTTGTTGCCGGCCGCAAAAATTGTCTGTAGCGTATCGACGCAAAGCGTTAGCGCAAGCAGCGCAAAACCGGCTGCGCCCAGCACGCGCAAAATCATTTTATTGTAAGCCGGACCGGTAAATAAAAATATGGCGGCTGGGGCAATAGTTAAAATAACGACGACCACGCTGTCGAGCGGCAATCGAGTCATTGTAATGCCATGCTGTAGCAAAAATGGAGTGAGCATTGGCGCCGCATTTACACTGAGCACACTGCCAGCAGCCAGCGCCAGACCCAATACGCCAAATCGCCGTCTGGTAATGTAGGCCGCCGCAAACAAAGCAATGGCAATAACCGCGACGAGCATAAGCGCATTCATATTCTTATAATACCACTAAGCGCCGACGCGGTCTTTTTTGTTGCGGCGTTTGGCGTGGAGTTCAATATATTCGATGATTTTTTCGGCAACATTGCGGTTTGTGGCGTGTTCGAATAGCTCAAGGCTCGGCGTGGCGTCGGCGCCAATAACATACGTGCCTTGGGCAGAACGAATAATTTGCACACTGCAAATGGTCAGTCCCAACGCTTTTGCTGCGCGTAAAATAATTTTATTTTCGTCAGCAGTGACACGCACAGCCGTGGCCGGAGTAGATGTTTTTGCCGCCACAATTGCATGTTTAACGCTAGACACAACACGACCGCCAACCACCATGGCGGCGATGTCTACGCTGTCGTCCCCCATGCGTTCTTGCATAATAAACGGCGTGCCGCCGCCGATGGCACGGGTCACCGCCGTCGCGGCTTTGGCGGATTCAATAAGCACTGGGCCGCTGCCTTTGGTGGTCGAAACAGATTCGATCATGAGCGGCAATTCAAAATGATCGAGCAGTTCACCCCATTGATCGGCATCGCGAGCTACAATAGTTTTAGGAATCGGCACGCCGCTGCGGTTAAGTACTTGCAATGCTCGAGCACGGTCGAACGTGCGAGTAATTGCCACCGAACTTACCGTCGTGTACACACCCGCGACTTCGAGCTGGCGAGTGATTGTTGCGCCGTACGATACAGTGCCGGTCATAAGCCGCGGAATAACTGCGTCGATATCTTGTAATGATTTACCTTCGTACCGCGCTTCTGACTTTGCGCCATCAAGCGTCACATAACACTTTTGGTAGTTAACCATTTGCACATCATGACCACGCTTTTTAGCTTCTTCGCTGAGGCGCTGTTGCGAGTAATAGCTCGGCAAACGGGTCAAAACAGCAATGCGCATCAATCGACCTTTACATCTGGCAGGTTAAAAGCGTTTTTGATGATTTGCACTTGGCGCTGGGTTTTTACGTCTAGTTCGCCGTTGGCCGCCATGCATTTGCCGCGTTTTACAAACTTAATAATACGCTTGCCGCTCGGCACTTTGTGCCCCTTAGGCCATTTGCAAAAAATGAGTACTGATTTATCATCTTTAATATCTTCAACAGTGTAACTTTGCTTAACAAACGTTAGTTGGTCGCCGTCAATCCGGTACAAACCAACTTTAATATTTGTCGGAATTTTAAACAGCTCGTTAGATATATTGTGAATAATAACGTACGAAAACTTTTCATCTAAGCTGGTCATATTTGCCAACGCATCGAGGTCATTAACTTCATACTTGTAGTTGCCAAGTTCCAATGTGTGTAACAAAATAAACGGAATTTTTTGCTTGGCGTACTGGATATCACTTAAAATATGAGTGTAACCGGTCAGCCGGGCATTGACTTCAATGGCGTACACTTCGCTTTCGGGCGTCACCAAAAGGTCGATGCCAAAAATACCGCGGTAGCCGTGGCTGGCAAGTTCCGAACCCACAACAGTAGCGATTTCTTGAATCCGGTGTTTAACGATTTCTGACACCGGACCGCCAAGTTCACCACCGCACCACTGTTCGGTTAATGCCTCCCCGGCTGGGGCGTCAGCCTTTGGCTGTTTACACAAATACTTACTGCTGACTAACTGATTTTGCAATCCACCAGTAAAAATGCCGTATTTTGTTATACACACCTGCACACTGCACGGCAAGCCTTTGACAAAACGTGACACAACAACGGTGGCGCTATATGACGTATTTCTAAGTGAAGCAACCGCGCGGTCGTAATCGACCCGCTTGCTAATAATAAAGGTGCCTTTACTGCCAGAGGATTCAACTTCTTGCACTACAAACTTGCCGTCAAAACGTGCACGTAATTCGGCATACATGTGGCCGGTTAGGTCGTCTAATTTAAGCACGACGTATTCGGGCATATTAATAAGATCAGAAAACTCGTCCCTAAAGTAGCGCTTGTGCTCGTAGGCGTGCGCAATTGTCGGCGAATTCATAATGTAGCTGAGCGGATTAATGCGGTACGGTGGGTCGAGCGGCCCATACAGCAAAAACTTGCGGCGCGGTGAGCCTTTTACAAAATCAGCAAACTGCTTTGACGATGCCAGCTTCCAACTTTTAGCAAAGCGTGAACGGTCAACCGGCAAGGTAAAATCTTTTTCGGTAAGACCAAACTGGCCGAGCCATGATTCGTGGAACCCAGCGCCAACTGTAATAAAATTCTCGAACAAACGATGTAAATGCACAAACACCGACTTGTCGTCGTAAATGGCGCCCAGGGGTACGCGCTTGTCGTACGTAATAGTGTCTTCAAGCCAGCTCATAGCGTTATTGTACCGTTAATTACCCTAACTTTGTGCATTATTTTTTATATCAGGTGTAGTCCAAAAAACAGTACTACATTTTGGGTTGGTAGTCAAGAGTAAATGCCGCAGTCGTACTTGACATATTGCTTATTTATAAGTATAATATATTTCGAACTAGTCCTTCAACATTGTGAGGTGCTTTGTGCGGATCAAGCAGCTTCTGACATCGCGGCCGGCCAAGTGGACGGGGGCGATTGTCCTCTGCTTGGTGCTGCTCGGCGAGCTGGCCATGTGGATCGCACCCCGGCCCATCGGCAACGCCATCTACGAGGCGTTTCACGGCTACAGCAGCACCGACCTGGTGCGGTTCGAGCAACTGCCGGCAGCCCAGAACTTGGTGCAGAACGGCTTCGAAGTCGGGCTCAACCAAGACAACGGCTCCGCATCGACCATCGTCGAGTTCGTCCGCTGTCCCACCGGCTGTGGATGGCACGAACCGGCCGACGACGAGCAGCACATCACGCTCACGGCCGACAAGAACCCCGACGGTTCGTTCACCACCGCCGAACCCGACATGTTCTACATGATCGACGTCGACAGACCCGACGGGAGAGTGAACTGCACCGTCGACCTAAACGCCAGCGGACTGGTCGACCTCAGGGCACTGCCCGAGCAGGTCGCCACGATCCACCAGCTCACCTTCAACAGCAACACCGCGACTACATTCGGCCACATCGTGTGCACCCTACACAAGGGGGACTAGCACTCCGCCCGGCGCTCCACCAGAGGAGCGTTCGGGCAGTCCCCAAGCTATTTTGCCCAAAAGGGCTTTTTTATTTGCCAAATTACAAACCGAGGAAGCTCTTTTTGCCGTGCCCAAATTCCTGCAACAATTCTTTTTGCCGCTTGGTCAGTTTGGTTGGCGTGGCGACGTGGATAGTCACAATATGTGCGCCACGCGAACCGCCGCGTGGGCTGGCGACGCCATGACCGGCCAGTTTAAAATCGGTGCCGCTTTGGGTGCCGGCGGGGATTTTCATGGTCAGTTCGCCGTCGACAGTGCTTACTTTAATTTCGCCGCCCAGCGCGGCCGTTACCATGTCTACTGTTTCGGTCGATAAAATTAAGTTGCCTTCGCGGGTGAATTTTTTGTGCGGTTTAACGCGAATGTTAACGTACAAATCGCCCTTTGGCCCGCCTTGCACAGCTTCGCCGCGGCCGCTCACGCGCATTGTGGCGCCGTCGTCAATGCCAGCCGGAATTTTGAGTTTAATAATTTGGCGCTGGCGCTCAACACCTTTGCCATGGCAAACGCTGCATGGTTTTTCGGGCACTTTGCCGCGACCGTGACAGGTGTCGCAGGTGACGGTTTGGTTAATCTGCCCAAAAACGGTGTTCATGGCGCGATTAATTTGGCCAGTGCCGCGGCACGTCGGGCAGGTTTTGGTGCCAAAGCCGGGTTCGGCGCCGTCGCCTTTACAGTGTTTGCAGTTATCTAATAGGTTAAGAGCGATTTCTTTTTCGGCGCCAAATACCGCTTCGTCAAAGTCTAAGCCGAGTTCAACCGCCACATCTTGGCCACGCTGCGTGCGCCGTTGATCGCCATTGCCACCGCCAAAAAAGCTACCAAAAATATCGCCCAGGTCGAACTCGACGTTTTGACCGCCAAAGCCTTGGAAGCCATCAAATGGATTGCCGCCCGCGCCCGCGCCGCCGCCCGCTGCGCCGCCCATGCCCGCGTGACCAAACTGGTCGTAGCGCTGGCGTTTGGCATCGTCTTTAAGTACCTCGTAGGCTTCGTTTATTTCTTTAAACTTGGCTTCGTCACCGCCCTTGTCGGGGTGATGTTTAACAGCCAGCCGGCGGAAGGCTTTTTTAATCTCGTCCGCGCTGGCGGATTTGGAGATGCCGAGGGTTTCGTAGTAGTCGCGTTTTGTCATGGTTATTGAATATTAAAAGGTAAATCTTGGTTATAGTACGCTACTAATGAACGCGCATGATTACCCCAAGGATCGGCGGTATTTCTACATTCTTTGTTAGGACACCTAAAATATTCTTTAGGCTTTGTTCTATCATCTGGCTCCATTGGCATTTCTAGACCTTTTGCCATACAGGCTGGACAGAACGGCTGTTCCCGAATAGTATCATCCGTTAACCAATAGACAGATTTATCCAGGACATAGCTCTCTTTGATGCCTAATTTAGTTTTCAGCGCAAGCAATTCCTCACGCAAGCTCAAATTCTGCTCTCGTTGCTCTTGCAATGCTTCACTTGCAGCAATTAGTGCGTTTTTGACATCGAGATTTTTCAATCCGTCAGCAATTTTTATCGCCGCCTTGATTGTGGTAATTAGAGGTACGATAGAAGCAGTGTCCATCTCTATTTCTTCTCGTCAACGACTTCACCTTCTACAGGTTCGTCGGGTTTTGCCTCGGCGTCAGCTTCGGGAGTGGCGGCGCCTTCTTTCGCCCCGGCCTCTTTGCTGGCTGCTTCGTACATCTTGCTGCCGATTGGCATGATTTTGTCGTTTAAGGCTTTGAGTGCGGCTTCGAGTTCGTCTTTGCTGGTGGCGTTTTCGTGGGTTTTAGCTTCTTTAACGGCGTCTTCGATGACCTTTTTGTCGTCATCGCTGATTTTGTCTTTAAATTCGTCGGGCATTTTTTCGGCCTGGTAGATTGCCTGGGCCAGCATGTTTTTGGCCTCGGCAGCGTCACGCTTTTGCTTGTCTTCGTCGGCGTGCATTTCGGCTTCT
>DATIJQ010000070.1:0-2753 GCA_035478375.1 Saccharimonas sp. (SeqCode)
GACGGGCGTTTTCGGCGCGGAAAAACTTAGTAAAGAGCTTGTGCTGTTCGCTAACTGGCACGCCTATACCGCTATCGCGGACTTCAAAGCGGATTTCGTGACCTGTATTCACCAATGTTACTTCTACGACGCTTGAGGGTCGGGAGTAAAAAATCGCATTATCAATAAAGTTCATAATGACCTGACGGATTTTGTTTTCGTCGAGCGTTAACATTGGGAATTGCACCGGATGGTGATACTGAATAGTAATATTGCGCCGCGCAGCAGTTGTGGCCAGCTGCGAAACCTCATCGTTTACTACTTGAGCAAGGTCGCTGCGTTTTAGCTCCAGTGTAAACCGCCCAGTTTGCAGGCGCGACACGTTTAAAAAGTCGCCAATTAAGTACACCATGCGTTGGGCGGCGGTGAATGCCTCTTGCAATAACCGTTGTTGCGGGCCGGTTAATTTGCCGGCATCGCCTTCCATAACCATACTTATGTAACCTTTTACACTAGTGAGCGGCGTACGCAATTGGTGCGAGGCCATGCTAATAAATTCGTCTTTGGCTTCGTCGAGTTTTTTGAGTTTGCGATTACTTTCGCGCAGCTGCGCCGTTGCTTCTTCGACTTCTTGCTTAAGGGTTTCGTTAAAGTGCGAAATTTCGTCAAACCGCAGCGCGTTTTGCACTGCCACTGCTAACTCGCCGCTAGCTACCCGCACTAGTTCGATATCTTGTGGCGTTAATGCGTCGCCACGGGCTTTTGGCCCACACACTAAATAGCCCACGACTTCTTGATGAGTTTGCAGGCGCGATAGCAACGCTACATTGGCTTCGTTTAGTTTTTCGGCGAGGCGCTTGTGGCGGCTGGAGAGTTCGTCGGTGACGAGCAGTGTCGTGCTAATATGCTGAGCTGCTGCAAAAACATCTTTAAAACCATCATCGTCTCTTACGGTTAAAATATGCAAAAACTCTACCTTCATTGCGTCTTGCAAAATGTGACTGGCAGTTTGCGTTAAAATGTCTAAATCGACGTTACCGACTAGCGAAGTCGTAAGGTTGCCAATAACCGTTTCTGTGTCGTAGCTGTCTCTAAAAAAGACTTTACGTGTAATACGGCTAAAGAATTGGCGTAACGGCCCAAATGTAAGCGCTACAAATAACGCCGCAATTATGTAATAAATGCGCAAACCAATGTCGGCTTGATTTTTAAAGACAACATCGGCCAACGCAAAAATGCCGACAACGTAAAAGATTGATATAACTGCCAGCGCCAAAAAATAACCAAGCGACCGCGCAATGGCCAAGCGAATATCAAAAAGGCGTTGCTGCACAATCGAATACGTAAAGGCTGCCATCACCGCAAACACGCTTAAAAAAGTGTAATTGGCGGGTTCAGAATTTTTGGCGAGCAAAGGCAAAACGACGCCCGTAAAAACTCCAATCACCAACATTGCCACAAAGCCGGCCGAAATAATACCAAGCTGCGCTTTAAACCTTCCCCGACTCCGTCGTTGTAAAAAGACCACAAATCCAATTACGCCAAGCCCTGCCGCCAAAAGCGACGCCACATATAACGGATACGCCCAACCGCGCGTTACGTCAAAACCCTGCAATAAACCTGCGGCTGTAAAACGCGGTTCAACGCTGCCTACAATTGCCGGAGTAAACAATATAACACCAGACCATGCGGCTAAAAGAATGCCCGATGCAAAGGTAGTAAAATCGAACCTATTTGCCATCGAAGCAACGAGCAAATAACCACCGTAAACCACAAATAGACCACCGGCAAAGACCATGCGGTTCCAAAAAAGTTCGTAATCGCCATGGGTATCGGCAAGTATATACGACACTACCCACAACGAGGTAACTGCATTAAAAAACAATAGCAACCAACGGTTGCGATCACCCATATTGCGCAGCAACACAAGCACCCCAATGGCAAGCGCAATAATTATTGAAATAATCTGTAATATAGGCATAAAAGCGTAAGCCTTATCTCCCTGAATTATACACTATTTTTTGCGTAGCCGGCGGCGGAACAGAAGTACGGCATTTACAAGCAGCAATGCAACAATTAGTCCAACGCCCAGAGCAACAATCGGCGGCATAGTCTGGCCAGCAGCGTACAGATAAACGTAGGGGGCAAGAAATGACAGAACAGTTGCGGCCGCCCAAGCAACAACCTTTGCAAAACCAGCGCTGCCTTTACCGGCGAGCGCGACAACCAGTTGCTCGATACCTAAAACATACACCACGCCTGTACTTGCATCAATCGCAAAAAACACCCACGGATTAACGCCGAACTTTTCGAAGGTTGCCTTAACAATAAGCAGGCGGATGGCCGCGTACGCAATGATACCAATGATAGCCGTTGCTCTTATACCTTTACGAATAGTCATACGTTCAGCTTATAGGCTATTTAAAATTATTAATAGCCTCAAGCGCCTTCGCTTCTTGCGGGCTAAGCATGGTAATCGGCACATCTTTTAAAATAAACCGAGCAACACGGTATCGCAACGGCCGCTCAAAAGAATTGGCGCGTAAAATCGCTTTGTGCATCGCCCTAATAGATGAATCAAGCTTGAGCATAGCTGGCACCACATCGCTCCCCAAATAAAACGTCACTGGACCAGCGCGTTGAATCGCCGGACCAAACAACAGCTTAAGCCGCAAAAATAACTTTACGTCACAGGCAAGCAACCATAACTTGTGGTTATTTTCGACCGAATGCCGCCACATTTGCCGATATAACAAAAGCGGCGCAAGTTTACT
>DATIJQ010000071.1:0-6292 GCA_035478375.1 Saccharimonas sp. (SeqCode)
TGAGCAGTAGGCAGATGCGGTTGGGCAGGTCTCGTGCTCTGAGATCTTCGACGATCTCAGAGTTCAACATGTACGATACCTTGTACTTCGTTCGCGTGCTGGTGCCGATGCTTTCGCACAGCGTTTCACCGCAAAATTCGCACAAACGCCCGACACAATTGATTGCTCTGTCGCCAAAATGGGAGCTGACGGCCAGTTTACAGCTCAGGCACTGGTACGTCTCGGGCAGCACGAGTTCCCAGGCGCTGCCTGATTTTTCGATATAACGGTAACCCATATCAACTAACAGACTGGCGGTACTGCTCCGTACAGTAAAGTTGCTGCAGTACGCAGTGGCAACCCCACTGACAATGTCGCTCCAGCTCAAACCATACATTTGTGGCAGATTCTGCGCGGGTAGCCTGGGCATGTTGTCCTTTGCTCTGTCGAAGCCCGCACGCGGCGCGTGCGTTCAAAAATCATACAATGAACACGTTATTTATGGCAAGTGGTGACCACCGGTAACGCCGAGCGTTTCGGCGGTAACATAGCTCGATTCCTGCGAAGCAAAAAACACATAGGCAGGTGCAACCTCTGCCGGTTGACCAGGCCTGCCAAGTGGCGTTTGGGCGCCAAATGTGCGCAGCTTTTCGGGTGGCTGGCCACCACTTGGCTGCAATGGCGTCCACACTGGCCCAGGTGCAACGGCGTTCACACGTATACCTTTATCCGCAACCTGCTTTGCAAGTGCCTTAGTAAATGCAACAATGGCAGCCTTTGTAGAAGCATAATCCAAAAGGTTTGGCGACGGCTCATAGGCCTGAATCGACGCGGTGTTTATAATGCTTGCACCTGCTGGCATGTGCGGTAACGCATTTTTGCACAGCCAAAACATAGCGTACACATTTACGCGGTAGGTTTGTTCGAGTTGTTCGGTTGTAACATCGGCAATATTGTCGACCGAAACCTGCTTGCCGGCAATGTTCGCCAAAATGTCCAGGCCGCCCAGCTCTTTAACAGCTGTTTGGATGAGTTGCTTGCAAAAAGTCTCGTCCGAAATATCGCCAGGGCAGGCGACTACTTTGCGGCCTTCTGCGGTAATGAGGTCAATGACTTCTTTGGCGTCAGGTTCTTCTTGGGGCAGATACGACAATACTACATCGGCGCCCTCACGCGCAAAGGCAATTGCAGTGGCGCGACCAATGCCAGAGTCCGCCCCTGTTACCAATGCCTTTCTGCCTTTTAGCCTACCGCTCCCTTTATATGACGTTTCGCCATGGTCAGGCTTTGGTGTCATGTCTTGCGCTAAACCTGGCGCTTGTTGCACTGGCGTCGAAAATTCCGGACCAGGATACTGCGTTTTAGGGTTTTGCATGGTGTGTTGGTCGCTCATTCTTGTTCTCCCTTACAAGCAAAATGTAGCACGTAGGGCAGGGGAGGGCAGTGGGATTTTGTACAGGATGGGAGCGGGCTGGTGCAAGGTTAGGTCTCATAGACCAAGAAAAATAGTCCAATAAAAATTGGACTATTTTTCTTGGTACACCCGACAGGATTCGAACCTATGACCTTTGGCTCCGCAAGCCAACGCTCTATCCAGCTGAGCTACGGGTGCATGTTGCAGCCCTAAAAGCGTATTGCTACGTTTTCAAAGCTGCACCTTGAACTTAGAAGGTACCTCCTGCGTTAAAGGCAGAACAAAACCGACTATATCACAGATTCGCAGGCGTTAAAAGTGCAATCGGCGCATAATTGCGTCAATTGGATCTAAATGCAGATCTTCGAGGGGTAAATGGCTGCCCAAAATATCGACGATTTGCTCGCCATCTTCTTGGGCAAAATACATACTAATTGCTGGCATGAATCGCTTAATAGGAATAAGCATAATAGAAAAGAAAGCGTCTTCGCTTAAAACGCCAAAGGATCTGAAGTCGCTTAATGCATAGGTTTTGTTGTCGATCGTCAGGCCATCGTGTGTCAATGTATAATGTTTAACTTTTGGCGGGCGAAAGGCGAATACACCAAACGCCACAGCCATGGCAACTACTAAGCCGACCATTGTCCAGGCCTGTAGCCAAATGGTAAGCGCCAGACCGGCGACCACAATGGCGCCAAAAATAATTGCCCACTGAGCGCCTTTAGAATGGTGAATGTATTCAGAGGCTTCCCAACTCACGCTTGCATTTGGGTCAACCGGTGCTGCAACAAGTTGCTCGTCAGCCGAAAAATCCTGCCCTTGATACGGCGATGGCTGCGTAGGTCGGTAAAACCCTTGTTGTTCCCCAGTTGGTTGCTGCGTGTTGGGCTGCATGTACGTAGTATAGCACCCTGCGTGTATTTCGCCATAATATTTACGTAACAGATGTGTTACAATAGTTTTTAGTTACGGAGAGGTGTCCGAGTGGTTTAAGGAAACGGTCTTGAAAACCGTCGTGCCGGCAACGGTACCCAGGGTTCGAATCCCTGCCTCTCCGCCAAGAAAAATCGCCAAGGTCTTTATAAGATCTTGGCGATTTTTCTTGTTGCTACAAATTCGAACACTGAGACGACAACTTCAGCTGGCGTAAACCTAGAATTCGGTCGCTAAATCCAAAATAACCCTCGCCTAACAGATTGATTTCTGCTACAATAAGCCGCAGACCACATCTCAAGGAATTCTGTGGAGGAGTACCCAAGTGGTTGAAGGGGACGGTTTGCTAAATCGTTAGTAGGGAGCAATCTCTAGCGAGGGTTCGAATCCCTCCTCCTCCGCCAAGAAAAATAGACAACGCTTTGTTGTCTATTTTTCTTGTGGTAACGCTATAATTACTTATTATGCCAGTTATCAAAATTGAATATGACAATACAGTAGTTACCGAAACAGAGGCGTACATCGTTTGCGAAGCAACCCAAAAAGCAAAACATGAAACTTGGTAAGCTGGACTTTAGTCGCGCCGCCGATCGTCCTGATCTTTTATCGCCCTCAACGCGCGCCTATCTTTCGAGCACGGCCGCTGTAGCCTGGGTCACCGCCATTGATCCAACCTATCATGATGGCAATGCTTTTTGTAACCATTACGGCATCGACCCTAGCATTGGCGGTAACTGCATAGTCCTGCAAGCCAGTCGGGCTGACAAAAAATGGTACGCTGCATGTCTCGTGCCAACGGGTAAACGTGTGGATGTTAATGGGGTTGTGCGCAAACAGCTCGATGCGCGCCGAGTGTCGCTCGCATCAAAAGACGATGCACTAAACCTCACTGGCATGGAATACGGCAGTATAAACGTCGTTGGTCTGCCGGGGGAATGGCCTATATTTATAGACGCAAAGCTCGCCGCCGAAACCTTTGTAGTAATGGGGAGTGGATTAGTCGCGTCCAAAATGATTGTTCCAGGCGATTTACTTGCCACATTGCCAAATAGCAAACTTGTAGAAGGACTTGGTAAGTAAGGCTTACGATTTTGGCGGCTGCCATGCCGCGACCACCGCGTCGATTTGCGCGGCGCCGGCTTGCTTTAATAATCGTGCAGCAGCTGTGAGTGTCGCGCCGGTCGTGCACACATCATCGACGAGCAAAATCTTTGTGCCTTGCACATTGGCTCGCGGCATCATGCAGAACATTTTTGTACTTTGTTTTTGGCGCTGAACACGGTTTGAACCCAATTGGCGCGTGCTTTGAACACGTTCGAGCACCAGTCGCGTCGGCAACCCGCGTGCCTTTGCAATTGCTTGCGCCAACAACACTGCTTGGTCATAGCCGCGCTGACGCATGCGTCGAGAGGCAGTTGGCAACGGGACTACCAGCCAATCGTCGTAGGGGAGCGCAGCCTGCATCGCAGCAGCTAACGGAATGTGTGCTGCACGGGAGCGCTCGAACTTTAACAGATGTATTACACGCTCAAAATTGCCTTCGTAAAGCGCCGCCGGCCATACGTAGCGCAAGCCAGAAGTGTTGCTGCACGGCTTGCACAACCGCCAATCTTTGCTTGGCTTTGCACACAAAATGCATGCGGGAAACCCTAAATTTTGTTCACTAAATAGGCAGTTTTCGCACAGTATGTTGTCTTGATCACCACACGAAATGCAATAATTTGGCGCGATAATTGTAACGATTTTCTCTAGTAACGATGTCATTTTTACGTTCCTTTTTGCACTATAATATTGCCATACTTTGCCTGGTTCCGCTATAATTAACCTACAAGCAATCATGTGAGCCAAAGAAAGAGGAAGTGGAGGAAGTGCATATGGCACGAGGACAGAAGCAAAACGACGATTTGCTGATGGAAGACGAGCTTGCCGCGGCCTTCTTGGGTGATGATGACGCAGCACAGGTGGGTGATGATGCGAATACTACTGTCACTGAAGAGAGCTGGGAAGAAGAGCAGCCTGTCGGCCAATTAGCAGTTGATGTTTTTGAAACCAAAGAAAGACTTATTGTTAAAGCCCGCACTGCAGGGGTCAACAAGCAGGATCTTGACGTCAGTATTTCTGACGGTATTTTAACGATTAGCGGCACGCTCACCAGCGATGAAGAAGACGCAGAGCAGTGGCATTTGCAAGAATGTTACTGGGGGCCATTCTCACGCACCATTGCGT
The DNA here is from genome assembly GCA_035478375.1 of Saccharimonas sp. (SeqCode). Lineage (GTDB taxonomy): Bacteria > Patescibacteriota > Saccharimonadia > Saccharimonadales > EFPC-124 > DASTDY01. The sequence goes on from DATIJQ010000071.1 coordinate 4,553, forward strand.
TACCCGTCCAGGTCAAAGAAGAAGAAGTCGAAGCCGTGCTAAAAGACGGCGTGCTTACTATCGGTTTTGTAAAAGTTAAGCAAGAACAAGCTCGCAAAATCGAAATTATGTAATAGCAAATTTCGCTTTACACCAAATTATACCGGCAAAGCGCCGGTTTTTTGGTAACTCATAGAAGGCACGTATTTTACGCGGCAGGGTGAGCAGCAGCGTTACTTTACCGTTTTTCGCGTCGTACAGCCAACGAGTCGTCATTCAAAAAACTCCCGTTTGGGAGCTTTTTGAATTTAAACAAATTTTATTGCTACTAGCTAGCCTTGTTGAGTCGGGGTTGGTGTAAGCTGGCCAGTAATAAAGTTGACAGCAGCGTACGCAAGGAAGGCAATAATGATACCAATGATGGCATACAAAATGGTGTTCTTTGCACCGGTAACAGCGTTTTGATCACCGTTAGAAACAACATAGCGGACACCACCAACGATCAGCATAACAACGGCTATGGCACCAATAACGAACAATAGTATGTTAGTAATGGTAACGAAGATACCGCCTGTGCCGAACAAGTTTTGGGCACCTTGAACCGGTTTTGCACAAGCGGCGCCGCCAGAAGGACCTTTCGCAACGTCAACTTGACCGGTAGAGGCATTTGTACAGCCATTGTCAGCTGCTGCAAAGGTAACAGCTGCTGGCGCGACAATGCTCACTGCAAGTGCTAAAGCGGGCGTCACCATAAGAGCTTGCCCAATTTTTTTAAGAATCGCTTTCATTTAAGTGTTTTCTCCTTATGGTTCTATTTTACCACTTGCACGATATTTTAATAGACTATTTAACGTTTTGTAATACAAAGTTCACAATAGCGTAAGCAGCAATTGCAACAATAAGACCAACAATGGCGTACAGGATAGTATTTTTGGCCGCCTTAATAGATTTTTCTTCACCGCCAGACGTTACATAGCGAATACCGCCAACAACTATCATTACGACTGCAATAGCCCCTGTAACAAACGTCAAAGTATTTGCAATAACCCCTATGACGGAATTAACAGTGGGGCCGGTGTCAGTACAGCTGGTCCCATTTGTTGTGCCGCCTGAACCTTGGCAAAGTGAATCCTTAGGCGATGAAGCAATAGTTACACCATTAGTTAAACCACTCGCCCGGACCGCAGGGACACTCCCAAGCAGTGCCACAAAAGTTATGATTGCCGCGCTTATTATTGGTAGTAAAAATTTTTTCATTTTATTAAATTTGGGTTATTACAAAGTGAACAATTGCATAAGCCATCATTGCAACAACGAGACCTACGATTGAATAGAGGATAGTATTTTTGGCCGCCTTAATAGCTTTTTCTTCACCGCCAGAAACGGTGTAGCGAACGCCGCCAATGATTATCATAAGGACCGAGAGCGAGCCGATAATAAAGGTGAACGTTTCGAGAATACGATTCCAAAAGCTCCCCGGGCCAAACAGTTTGTCGCTTGTGGCAGTACACACAGTAGAACTAGAGGTAGAGCTGTTTGTGCCGCAAGACGGGAACACGTCGATTGCATGAGCCGGCATACTATGCAGCGCAATAAAGCCAAAAACGGCAATAAGCAGACAGCTGGCAATTATCTTTTTCATGATGTGAGTGACCCTGTTAATCTTCCTATGATAAATTGTACTACAGTGAAGCCAAGCGCCGCAACGATTAACCCAACTGCCGCATAAATAAGAGTGTTTTTGGCTTGCTTCACTTTCGC
>DATIJQ010000072.1:0-9069 GCA_035478375.1 Saccharimonas sp. (SeqCode)
GACGGCCGAGACAGTTCAATTCCTGGAAAGCCAGAAAATGGCTAACCGAACTTTTAAAAAAGCCCTCACTACATCTGTTATCGAGGGCAATTCCGAACTCATAAATCAATTACGTCCTATATGGCAGGGGCAGCAGGATTCGAACCTACGACACCTGGTTTTGGAGACCAGTGCTCTACCGGGCTGAGCTATGCCCCTACGTCCGCACAATTATATCATAAATGCAGCTGTTGTTCCCAGGGGAGTGCCGACCGGGGTGGCCCGGTCGGCGTGCGGCTGCTGGACTCAGAGGTCGTCTACATTGTAGGCCTGGCATTGCCCGATCACACTCACCGCTTGGTTGTGCACGCTCCCATTGGTAGCAAGCATGCCGTTAATGCGCTGGTCGTATCGTTGCCAGTGGCCCTTCAAATCGGTTACTTTGCCGCCAGCCCCTGCAATAATCGGCAAGAGAGGGGCGGCATCCCACGGCGAATTGAACGGTAAAATAGCAGCCACGGTATAGCCCATTGCGACCGTCAACCCATTGTACACCGCCGAATTTGTGTTAAAAGTGGTGCCGCCGCGAGCAAGCAGCTCGCGCGTAAGGCCGACCGTGTCGTATGCACCGACGGTCATGCCAAAGAGGGCCGTCTTGCCCTCCCCCAGGTTGCTGGTCCGGTTGACCTGTAGTTCGCCGCTTGCGCCACGGCTGTTTGTCCAGTACGCTTTGCCGCCAACTACGGCGTGATAGGTGGTGCCCGTGTGCGAATCATGCACCACGCCAAGCACCGGCTTGCCACCTTCGACCAGTGCCAAAGCAAAAAGATTGATGGGCACGCCGGCAGCATTTAGCCCTGATCCGTCATTGGGGTCACAGACCCACACGCGGTCGGTTGGGTCGTCGCCAGTGCCCCAGTCGTGGGTATCGTCTTCTTCGCCGAGCCACCGTTCGCCTGGCCGTTCATTACGTACCATTTGAGCGATTACAGTGTTTACGGCGATATCGGCCCGCGTTACAATCGTGCCGTCTGGCTTGCGCCGCTGGTTATTGCCTCCTTTACGAAAATGCGCTTGCGTAAGGTCGCCGGCAATTATTGCCATGCGCCGGGCAAAACCCAATTCTGCAACGTACTGAGTTGTCAATGAACCCTCCTTGGTCGTGTAGCCTACCCGCATGGTAAGAAGTAAAAAATTATTTGTCAAACAACGTGCTAGCGATTGCCAGGGAACGCGCCTACGCTTATAATGAGTGGCAATGGTAACTGGTTGGGGTCCAAAGAAAATTTTGATGTTAGGCTGGGAATTGCCGCCGCACAACAGCGGTGGTTTAGGTGTCGCCTGCTACAATATGTGCCAATCGCTGGCCAAGTGTCATAACTTAGAGATTGAGTTTGTGGTGCCCTATAAATTGTCAGAACAACCAGAGTTTATGACCGTGCATAGCGTGACAGACCTACCGGCGCCGGATGTCCAACACGGCGCGTACAATTCGCAGTCACCGGAGGTACATGCGCAGCAAACAGCGTACGTGGCTTTTGTAGAGAAGTTGGTGTCGCGCAATGATTACGATGCGGTGCACGCGCACGATTGGCTCACCTTCCGCGCCGGCCTACGCGCCAAAGCCCTCACCGGCAAACCACTTATTGCCCATGTGCATGCCACCGAATTCGACCGCGCCGGCGCTCACCGTGGCAACCAACTAGTGCACGAAGTCGAACAACAAGCTTTGCTACTAGCCGACGCCATTGTGGCCGTCAGCACCTTTACTAAAGATATAATTATGCGCGAATATGGCATTCCGGCCAGCAAAATCCAAGTCGTGCACAACGCCATAAATCCAGCGGATTACGCGGCGGTCAGTCTGCAAAACGATTATCGTTATTTAGAAGAAATGAAAGCCATGGGCTACAAAGTTGTCGTAAGTTTGGGTCGCTTAAGCTTGCAAAAAGGCATTCCCCACTTGTTGCGCGCCGCAAAATTAGCGCTCCAAAAACAACCTAAGCTGCTCTTTTTGATCGTTGGTGATGGCGAAATGCGCAGCGAGGTCATAGAAACGGCCGCCAACTTAGGTATCACCAAAAACGTTATTTTTACTGGCTTTTTACGCGGCAAGCAGTGGCGAGATTCGTACACAATTGCCGATATGTTCGTTATGCCATCTGTGTCAGAACCCTTTGGGCTGAGCGCGCTCGAAGCCGCTGGCGCAGGCACAGCCGTGTTGCTCAGCAAACAATCTGGCGTTAGCGAGGTGTTGCGCCACACCATGCAGTTCGATTTTTGGGACATAACTAAACTCGCCAGCCAAATTGTAGCCATTGCCAACTACCCCGTTTTACACGCCGAACTCGCTCAAAATGTACAAAACGAAGCCCGCGATTTAACCTGGGACAATACCGTCGCGAAGTTCCAAAACTTATACGCCGGAGTCAACGCATGAGCCGCACCATCTGCCTGTACCTGCACGTGCACCAGCCTTACCGCGTGCGCGACTACACCATTTTTGACGCCGGTGTCGACAGTAATTATTGGTTGAGCGACGGGCTGGCCAGCAACAAATATATCATCCGCAAAGTGGCCGAAAAATCATACCGGCCAACAAACGCACTGCTTAAAGATTTGCTGATGCATTACAAAAACTTTAGTCTCAGCCTGTCCATCACCGGCACATTGCTGGAGCAATTAGAACAGTGGGCGCCCGATGTCATCGATGATTTTAAAACGCTGGTCGCCACCGGCCGGGTCGAAATTTTGGCCGAAACGTTTTACCATTCACTCGCCTTCTTTTATTCGCCAGCCGAATTTGCGCGCCAAGTCGACATGCACACTCAAAAAATCCAAGATGTTTTTGGTGTCACGCCCAAAGTACTGCGTAACACAGAACTCGCCTACAATGACGAACTCGCCCAGTGGGCTGACCACGCTGGTTTTAAAGGTATTATTACCGAAGGTTGGCCAGCTATACTAGACTGGCGTTCGCCCAATTTTATGTACCGACCGACAAACACGCAAAATATTAGGCTGTTGCTTAAAAACTTTAAACTCAGCGACGATATTGCCTTTAGATTTGGCGACCGCAACTGGCGTGAATGGCCGCTGACCACCGAAAAGTTCAGCCATTGGATTAACAGCTTGCCGCCCGACCAGCAGCTTATTAACCTATTTATGGACTACGAAACCTTTGGCGAACACCAATGGGAAGACAGCGGTATTTTTGGCTTCTTACGTCAATTGCCGGCCGAATTCTTAAAGTTACCCGACAATAATTTTATGACGCTGAGCCAAGCCATTGACGCCTACCAACCCGCCGACAGCCTGCACTGCCCGCGCACTATCACCTGGGCCGATAGCGAGCGCGACCTGACTGCTTGGTTGGGCAATGGCATGCAAACCGAAACTATCAAACAAATTTACGAAATCGAGCAACAAATTTTGGCCACCAACGACCAGAGACTTATCGAGGATTGGCGTCGCTTGCAAACCTCTGACCACTTTTATTATATGTGCACAAAATGGTTTAATGATGGTGATGTACATGCGTATTTTAGTCCGTACGGCTCGCCCTACGACGCTTTTATGTACTACAGTAACGCGCTTAAAGACCTGCAGTTGCGGTTAGCCCGCAAACGCCAGGGTGTGGAGGATTTAGCGTGACACGACCCCTGTTACTCAGCAATGGCCACTTGCAAGTTGGCATCAACCTGTTTGGTATGGTGCACGACCTTTATTACCCGTGGGTCGGTTACGAAAACCATGCGCGTGCTGGCAATATGCGCCACCGGGTTGGCGTTATGGTCGACGGTAAGTTCAGTTGGTTCGATGATGGCAGCTGGCAATTTACCATGCGTTACCAAAGCCGCACTCAAATCGGACACACCACAGCACGCAATGATCATTTAGAAATCATTGTTGAACTGCTCGATTGCGTCGCCCAAGACGACAATGTATTTTTGCGCAATATCCACATTATAAATACCACCGACCGTGACCGCGAAGTTAAACTATTTATGCAGCAAGCCTTTTTAATAAGCGCCAGCCTTAATGGCGACACGGCGCAGTTCTTGCCCAATGAGCCAGCCATTCTGCATTTTAAGGGTCGTCGTAACTTTATCATTAGCGGGCAAGACCAACACGGCAAACCGTTTGACCAACATGCCATTGGACTGTTCGAAACAGATGGCCACGAGGGTACGTTCCGTGACGCCGAAGACGGCTGGTTGTCTAATAACGAAGTAGAATTCGGCAAAGTAGATTCTGTTATTGGGTTTACAAGCCACATTGCCCCTCTCGATTCGGCTCGATTTGAATACTGGCTAGCCGCCGGTAAGAGCCAGTGGCAAGCGCTAGAAATACACCGCAAAGTGCAAGCCGAAACAACGTTGCCGTTTTATTCGCAAACGCAGCGCCACTGGCAACGGTGGCTCGGGCCAGCCGAAAAATTCTTAATACATGTGCAAGATAGTAACTTGCATAACGCCTTTCGCAGTAGTCTTTTTGTGCTCAAATCGCACATCGACCACAATGGCGCGGTTATGGCGAGTACCGATACGGCTATGCTTAATTATCGTCGCGATTCATACGCTTACTGCTGGCCGCGCGACGCAAGTTTTGCATTGTGGCCACTGTTGCGTATGGGATATAAAAGCGAACTTAAACATTTCTTTACCTTTTGCCGTGACGTTTTAAGCCCAGATGGTTTTTTGCTACAAAAATTCCGTCCAGACGGCGCCGTTGGCAGTACGTGGCTGCCGTATGTCATTAGTGGTCGCGTTATCCCACCAATTCAAGAAGACGAAACCGCCATAGTCATATGGTTATTCGGCGAATACATCGCCAAAAGTAAAGACCGCGCCTTGCTGGTTGAGTTTTATAGTTCATTAGTCGTGCCGGCCGCAAACTTTATGGCCAGTTATATTGATGAAACCACAAAATTGCCCCACGCCAGTTACGATTTGTGGGAAGAAAAATTCTTAACCACTACTTATACGGCTGCAACCGTATACGGCGCACTAAATGCCGCTGCCAAAATGGCCGAACGGTTGCACAAACAAAGTGACGCCGTCCGCTGGCAAACCGTAGCCGAAGAAATACAGCAAGCTGCCCAAAAACTCCTATTTAATACGGAACGCGGCTTTTTTTACAAAGGTTTTATTAACGATCAACAAAAAGGGTTGGTGTACGATGGTACGATTGACGCTTCGAGCTTTTATGGAGCGTTTATGTTTGACCTTTTCCCTATTGGTAGCCAAGAACTAATAACAGCCGCGCAAACAATGGCAACAGCCTTTGCCTTTACCGATGGGCCAACATATGTACAACGTTACGAGCGCGACCAATACTATACAACCAATCCGACTGGTATGGGCAACCCATGGTTTGTAACATCACTCTGGGCTGCTGAATACGATATGCAGACCGGCAACATGGCACGCGCCAAAAAAACCATAGAATGGGTACGGAATTGCATGCTGCCGACTGGCGTTTTGTCAGAACAAGTCCACCCAGACAACAGCACATTTGCATCTGTTGCGCCGTTAACGTGGAGCCAAGCAGAATTCCTTACTAGTATCATAGATTTACATATGTATGGAGGTGCAGAATGAACAAATTGCGCGCGCACCTTTCGGTTCTAAACGACGCAGCAACACGGCGGACTATTCACCAATTCGCCAGCAAATACCATTTAGTTTATTTTGGCGCTGTTGATTCGCGCGAAGACGAACACCAGTTGGTGCGCGGTGTAACTGTTTCAACGCGCCACATAGACAACCACTACAGCGTTGGCACGTTCGATGGCCACGACATTATGTTTGTGCAGCGGCGCAACACGCTTACCTTCCCGGGTAAGCCCGACGCCGAACACAAGTGGCTTATTATGCAAATCGACCTCAAGCGCGGTGGCATGCCACACCTTTTTATAGAAGCCCACAGGCACAGCGAAACGTTTTACGCCAATATGTTTATTGCCACACCGCAGTTCCAAGATATAACAAGTTCGGTAACGACGCGCGATCCGCAATTTGCCAAGCAGTTCAACATTTTTGCAAAACCACAAGAATACGCCAAGGTTGGCGCTGTACTACTGCCCGAAATTACTCAAACAATTGCGCAGCATTTTAGTCAGTTCGATTACGAAATTATTGATGACCGCGTGTACGTTTACTCCACCGCCAATGTGGTAACTCTGGCTATTTTGCAAGAAATGCTGCGGGTTAGTTTGTGGCTGGCAAATACGCTCAATTTACTAAAAATCCCCGCGTAGATGCGGGGATTTTTACTACTTTTTGATTTCGCGGAACAGCGTGTGACGGCGCAGATTTTTATTGAACAGGTTTAATTCTAGGCGCTCTGGTGTATTTTTGCGATTTTTATCAGACTGCCGGCGCGTTTTTTTGTCGACGGTGCATTCCAATGTAATAATAACGTTGTTGCCTTTTTTCTTAGCCATTTAAAAATCTCTTTAATTTACTCTATAACTGGTGTTTAACTATAGCAGATGTGGCGCAGGAATTCAAGGGTTATGCTTGCCATTATGCCTTGCCGTCCTTACAATAACGCCATGGTCGACATTAAAGTGGTGCCGGGTACGCCCGGCCTGCGTTTATGCCAGGTAGCACATGTCGTGCCAATCGGGAGAGGACGTGATAAAACAGGCCACAGTATCAACCATTTTACTGCTGCGCGTGTAGAGCATGCGGTAGCAGTGTACGTTGAATTAAGACTTGCCGAAAAGAATGGCTTATTTTGTTGCAGCGGCGGAGCGACGCCCTTCGACAAAAACGGCCAGCCGTGGTCGCACCCGATGCGCCGGCGGCTTTACCGCGGTCGACCCGAAGCCACATCGATGATTGAATTGGCACGCGAGCTTGGTATCCCCGAAGGTTATCTTCGCGAGGAGCCGGACTCCTGGGATACTCTCACCAATCTCATTTTTACCGAAGAGCGTCGGCTTTTGGGCGATGACCGACCCACGGCAATCGTCGGTCACGAAGAACATTTGGTGCGAGCGCTCAAGATCGCCCAGCGTATTTCGACCCGCCCTTTTATTGGCATTGCTGTGCCAGAAGGCCAAGTGCGCGACCGCGACACATGGCAAGCGCGTTTGGCGACCAACGCTATGCTTGCTGGTCTTCGACCGGACCTACCAAACGTGTATGACCGAGCGTGTCGGCAGTCACGCTGGGTATGGCGGTGTTTGGGGCAACGAGTTGGCGACTACGCCGCTCAGCCCTAACGCACGTTTTAAGGGCAACCGGGGCGCGCAAATGCGCTCCGGTTGCCTTGCTCGCAATACTTTAATTATGTAATTCAACAAAAAACAGCACCCGTATGGGGCGCTGTTGTACTATTCTATGGAGCCACGATCGGGAATCGAACCCGAGACCTCCTCCTTACCATGGAGGCGCTCTACCAGCTGAGCTATCGCGGCGTAAATCTAAAGTAACAGGGGCTATTATAGCGGTTTTGCAAAATTTTCTCAAGTGTTAACGGCCGGTACGGTTGGCAGAAATTCACCAACCGTACCGACGCATGTGTGGGTTACCTACTGGCTAGATGGAGAAATCGACATCGTTGGCGTTGATCAGAACGTACCGACCATTGTACGTCCCCAACACGTAGTGACTGTTGGCGTCACGCACCGTGGTACGGTCAAACGGACCACTGCCGTCGACAGTCTGCGAATTGTAGTAGTCCGCCGGCTGCTCGCCATACACGGTAACGCGTTGGCCCGCCGGAATGGTGTAGCTGAGCGGCGCGACCGTCTGAATGAAGTTGCTTGGGAAGCTGAACGGGTACGCACTTGCTGCCGGGTATGCTCGCCCGTACACCGGCACCGAAGTTTTACCGGCCTTGGGCGTCGCCACCCATTCGTGGCCGAAGAAGAAGTTCCGCCCCACCAGCAACGGACTAAAGAACCACGCCTTCTGCCCATCAAAGTCAATACTGATCCAAACGCTGCTAAGGCTTGCTTGGTAATCGTTGTACACGAACCTCTGGCCGTAGTAGGCCACGGCCGCACGGTTGTCGATCTTGTTGCTACCCTGTCCCAGGACCGGGTCAGTCAGCCGCGGCGACGAAAAGTCGGGCTGTGTGTACAGCGGTACTGTGCTTGTGGACTGTAGCGGCAGCGCTACGCCGTTATTGTCGGTCAGCTGCTGCTTATTCAATGACCACCGCGGCGCAATGGTCACCACATGCGTGCTGTTGGGCAGCGTCGGCGGAACCGGCGCACCCAGCAGGTTGAAGTACCCTTCCCAGTCCCAATAAGGACCGGGATCGACATGCATCCCGCTGATGTACGGGTTCAGCGGCGCCGACACGTTCTGGTGACCGATGATATGCTGCGCGTCGAGCATCACGTTGTACTTGGCAGCCAGCCACTTGACCAGCATGGCGCTGCTGGCCATTTCGGCCGGCGTGTAGTCGGCCGCGCCAGTGATCTCGTTGCCCTCGTGCTCTACACCAATACTATGCATATTGGTGTAGTAGTTGCCCGCATGCCAGGCAATGTTCTTGTTCTGGACAAGCTGGATCACAGACCCGTCTTTGCACACCAAGTAATGCGCACTGACATAGTACAACGGGTCTTGGAACGCGCTGATGGCACTTGCGCAACTGCCCTCGGTGTCGTGGATGACAATCGTCGTGATCTCGGGCGAGCTTGCGCTCAGACCGCGCGAGGCGATGTCGTAGTTACCCCAGTTCGTGGGGTCATTCGGGTCGTCCTGCTTATACGCAGCAGGAACAAACTTACAGTGCGACATCAGCGCCGCTGGGCATTCCGGCGCCGGTGGCACAACGTTTGCTTGCGGCGCAAACGAGCTGCTCGGCGTCGGCGTCGTGTGATTGGCCGGCCGCGTAAACGGCTTGCCATCGCGCGTGAACTTACCGCTGGCGTTGCCAGCGTCCTGAATGTTGGCCGCAACGCCCGGCGCACTCGGCGCCGCAATCGCGGTCATTCCCCCAGTGAAGCTGAGCCCCAGTACTACTGCGAGCAGCGTTACCAACGCTCGCAAAGTATTCGTTACTTTATTCATCACGCTCCTAGCGCGACGTGCCGTTGTGGTAGGCGGCATGAGTAAACCCACA
>DATIJQ010000073.1:0-7249 GCA_035478375.1 Saccharimonas sp. (SeqCode)
GGGCCCCCCCCACGATTTGTTTTTGATATAAAGCTTATGGGCTAAAAAGGCTTGTCGAACTGCGCATGATGACGCATAGCGCAGCCCGACGGCCCTTCACTCAGTGACCAAATTGCATTTGGTTTTGGACGCCATCCATGACAGTAATTGCCAAGATGCCATCCACAAAATCACCCCAACTGCGCGGTAACGGGAAGAACTCGCGATGGTACGTCAGAAGGTAGGTCGTGATAATCCGCCACGTCAGGCACTCATACATAAACGCCAAACGCTCTTCGTGGCTAAGCTTTTTGAGCTCTGCCAACGTGAGCCCGATAAGGCGCTTGTACGTTTTATTTTGCGAGAGAGGGCTGGTCATCGTCGCAACGTACCTCGTACAGACGCGCCTAACCAAGTCGGCCTTCATTGTGTCCTGGCCTTTGGTCACCACCGTCAATCGTTCTTGCGCACTAACCACTGTAGCGATTGCGCGGTACAACTCACCGTCGGCTTGCGCAGCTGGTAATGGTTGCGGCTTAATGCTGTTTTCGCGCATAAGCTCGGCGATGGCCATATGTTTTACCTTGAGGTCATCACCGCCGCCAGCTTGGATCTCATCCTCTAATGCCGCCAACAATGCACTCAGCGCAAGGCTAGCTATTTCTCGCGGCAGTCCGATGGTACGCTCAGTCATTTGCGCCCCTTGTACTGTCGCGCACCATGAACTCCAGCAGCAAAGCCAGCAATTTATTTGTATTATACCCGTGATTGCTGGTGGCCTTGAGGGCTGCGAGACTACTGGCGATGGGCTTTTCGTCTCTGAGCAGCTCAAGGTTCAGGAGCAACAAAAACAGCTTGAAATCCTCCAGGTCGGTAAAGATCTGTTGGATGACCTCTTTTATGCCGTCCGAATCGCCCTGTCCTGAGGGGACCTTTTGCTTTGCGGCAGCAAGTACCTGCTGGATTACGCAAGACTCAGGGTTGCCATCAATCTGTCGACGGTAAATGCGCTCCACGTTTTGAACTGCCGACAGCACCCTTTGGGCGGCAGTGGCTGCATCCGCGCAATAAGACGTTGCGAAAGCGATTTGTTCTTTATCACGGAACAGCTTGTACCATTCGTTGACTGTATCGAACAGTTGCCGCAGTTCTAATTGGTTCGGACTCGCTACAGCAGCTTCGGTGTTCAAGTGCTGCGCGAGCGTGTACAGTGCCGCAATGCCAATGTCTGCTGGCAGGCGTACCGTTGGTGATTCGGGCATCTTCCCTCCTGAGAGTCGGGACAATACTATGTAATCATTTTTTTGCGTAAAAAGTAAACAAAAAAGCGACCGTTCTCGGTCAGCGAGCCACAATTGAAATGTGACGAGGGAAGTTCACTCTTGGCGGTCGCGCAGGCGTTTAATGCTTGTCTGTACTGCGCATTCCATTTGGTGGCGTGCAAATCGAGGCAGCGTTTGGATTTCGGCTGCGTTGACGGCTGGCGAAAAGTGGGGACGAATGTACGTTTCTTCTTCGGGGTTCAAAAAACGCAGGATGTGTACCCCGTATTCTTTTTCAAACGCCTCCAACGCTTGACGATGCCTTTGCGTCATTCGTCCGCGCTTCGGGTAGCCACTTACCCGTCGCGGTTCGGTAATGACAGGGTTCGCAATCTTGGTGCGCACACTAGCCGGTTTCCCGCTTCGCAAACGTCGCGGAAGAACTGTGTAGCGATACTTCGTGCCGGCCAGCGGCATCTTTGGTATGCCTGTACCAGTTCTTGCTTGACGCGCTGTTTTGGGACTAGGAACCGCAATGGCTGTTACTAAATCGTGATAAACCTGGCAAACGACAAGTGTTATTTCGTCGCCCATTGACATGGTTGGACCGGGTCCTTTGCCATGGCCTTCAATCAAGCGATCCTCGGTGACGATAGTAAACACCTGACCTTCAGTCGTTCCGACCAAAGCCAGAATATCTACAAGCGCCCCCTGCTGTTGCGCGGCCCTTACCTTAAGGCTGACCGAGGTAATAATTGGGTGATCGAATATTTTTACCTCGACGCCGTGCGGATTAACAATGTAGCGTTGACCGTAGAACGCCTTTTCGATTAAGTCGGCACAGGCGTTCATGGCATCTTCGCTTACAAGTTCTGCGAATCTCCGTAAGTTTCCTTTACGAAAATCGGGCACAAGCCACGTGTCGTCGGCGCCAACATATTCCATCGCGCCGTATGTTAAAAATGGCAGGTGCTCGAGGTAAACGGCGAGCTCTTGCGGCCCAACAACTGGAATTTCTTTAAACACCAGTGTGTTGTCTCGTACACCAACCAACATGTGTGATTCGTCGCCAAGGCAGGCAAATATACAGCCAACAATCAGTTTGCACAGTGCGCCTGCATCCCGGCTGACTTGGGTCTGAATCTGCACACAGTAAAGCATAAGGTAACGCAAATCATCGTAGCGTTTTTTTGCCTTGATTTTGCTGACTTCTTGCTCGATGAAGGTTGTTAAAGCTTGGGCAAAGGCGTCGGGCCTCCCCAAAATCCTTACCGCTTGGTATGCTGTAATACTGCGGTTGTACCAGCGCAGGAGAGGTTCTAGTTTGGGGGCGTGTTCGTTGGTTTCGACTATCGCTAAATCCTTTGATGCGTCAAAAAAATAGCCAATAGTCTGCGCTAAAAGCCTCACAACCTCTTGGGTGAAGTTACGCACAGTACGCCTCCAGCTGTGGCCGAATTGGTCTTCCCAACAAACAACAGTAAGATAAAGCTAAGCTTTAGTCAAGCTATGATTCTTGCAAAACCGACAAAATATTGCCAGCCGGGTCGGTAAACCACGCAATATCGGGGCCTTGGTTGCGGGACAAGCCACGGGCAATGTTTTGGTCGTCGGTCAGGCCTTCGTACTGTTTAAATGTAATGCCTTTGGCCTTGAGGTCGGCCACCGCTTTATTTATGTCAACAACCGGGAAGTTCAAAATTGTATAGGTCGCTGGTGTGTGGTCTGACTTTGGATAAACAAAAATATGTGCACCACTGGCTAGGCTAATGGCTAAGCCCATTTGGTTTTCGCTGACGTCCAACCCTAATGTTTCGCCGTAAAATTTTTTAGCAGCTGCCAAATCGTTTACCGAAAAACCACTGTATGCTTTTGAGTCTTTAAACATTCCTGCGCTCCTTATATATTATGAGTATAGCAAAGTATGGTACGGTGGAATAAGGCCTTAAAGGTTTTCTCAGCCAGCCTTATTAGCATGGAATATATGGATTTGACCCAAAAACGACCACGTATTTTGGCGCTCGATTTGCTGCGCGGGTACTTTTTGTTTGTCATTATTATTGATCACGCTGGTTTGTTCCCAAGCATCTTTGAGTTTTTTAGCGGACGTGGTGAGCTGTGGGCTTCGGCGGCCGAAGGTTTCTTTATAATCTCTGGCCTGCTTGTCGGCTACATTTATGGCCCGCGCATGGTCAAAAGCGTTGCGACAGCTACCAAAAAAATCTGGAAGCGGGCTTTTTTGCTGTACGCTGTATCTGTTGTAGCGACGTGGGTGTTTGTGCTGTGGGGTAACTTGAGCGGTTCGGCTGCTATTAAAGAGGGCTTATGGACGCAGCCGCAACTTGGCGACTTTTTGTTCAAAACCCTCACCCTGCATTATTATTACGGCTGGACAGATTTTTTACCGTATTATGCAATTTTTATGGTCTTTGCGCCACTTGCCTTGTGGGCCTGCACCAAACGATTGGGCTGGGCGGTTATTTTGGTGAGCGGCATTGTGTGGTTGTTGCGTGGGCAGAGTTTCGAAATGGCCTGGCAGTTCTTATTTATGCCGAGCATTGTGCTGGGCTGGTACTTGCCACATATCGAAGCTAAGTTCCGCAGTTTGCAGCCACGTACGCGCAAAATTATTACTCGCAGCGTGTGCGCTGCTGCCCTCGCTACCTTTTTGCTCAGTGAATTTTGTACGCATTTGGCAGAATATATGGTTGACGGCTACCAGGGTTTTGTCGCATTGCCACCAGTGGTAAAAACAATTTTTAGCGTCGGTGACGGCATCCGCGAATTTATGACGCCGCTCATTATTAAATGGACGTTAGAGCCTGCTCGCATTGCCGTGGCGGTGCTGTGGTTTGGCGCCATGTATCTGTTTATTCGGCAACACGAAACCGCGATCAACCGGTTCACCCATGGCTTTTTTACGTTTTTGGGTGAACGCTCGTTGGTGGTGTATGTCACTCACGCTATTGTTATTTTTGTGGTGTCGTTGACTTTGCAAAATAATCAAAACTTTGTCATTAATAGTATACTGACAGCCGCGGTAATTACTGCGGTGTATGTGCTTGTTCGGGTGTGGCTGCAAGCAACGCAAATTGTTAAACTACTGTCTGGCGCAACCGTACGCGCAGCGCGGCAGTGGCGAGAGGAGCCGCTATAATGAAGCAACAAACTCACATTCATGACCACTTGGCAAAAAATTCCGCTGCGTTTGGCGATAAGCCGGCGCTTTTTTGCAGTGACCGTACATTCAGTTGGCGACAATTACATAGTGAAATCGAAGTCGCTGCGGCTTACATTGCTAGCCTTGTCCCAAATAGCGAGCAACAAATTATTGGGTTGCTGTTGCCAAATTCGTGGCAATTTGTGGTTGCTTATTTGGCGATTTTGCGTGCTGGGCATATTGCCTTGCCACTTGACCCAAATTATAAAAAGCTCGAGATTGCCAGTATTACCGACCAGGTTCAGCCGGTGCTGACAATTACCGATAAGACGTTTGCGGCCGAAATTCCAGCTAATTTTACAAAGCTTTTGTTCGAAGAAATACCTCAGCACAATTTGCCTGCACCACGCTTGCGTTTGCCTGCCGAGCAGCAAATTGCCAGCTTGCTTTTTACGTCTGGTACAACCGGTAAGCCAAAAGTAACCGCTTATACACACGCTAATCATTTGTGGAATATAGATGCAGTGAGTAGTTTATGGCGATGGAACCACAACGATTCGCTGTTGTTATCATTGCCGCTGTCGCACTGGCACGGTTTGGTTATGGGTATCGCTGGTGCGCTGCGTCATGGCAACACCGTGCATTTGCACGAGCGGTTTAACGCCGAAGCCACACTTAGCGCCTTGCAAAGTGGTGATATCACCCTTTTTATGCACGTGCCGATTGCCTACTTTAAATTGGTTGAACTTGCTGGCGACCAACAGTTCGACATAAGTGGCGTGCGCCTTTGCATTTCTGGTTCGTCGTACTTGCCGCCAGCCATTTGGCATGATTTTAAAAGAGCCTTTGGGCACGAAATTTTAGAACGCTACGGTTCGTCCGAAACAGGCTTAATTGCGTCAAACACACTGGAGCGCCGCAAACCTGGCGTCGTCGGCAAATTACTGCCCGGCGTACAAATGCGAGCCGAACCAAACGGCGAACTTGCCATGCACTCTAGCGGTCGTTTTTTAGGCTACTTTAAAAACCACGAAGCGACACATAAAAACACCACGCCCGACGGCTGGTGGCTGACCGGCGATTTGGGCGAGTTTGATGACGACGGCAACCTCATTTTAAAAGGCCGCGTCCAAGAAAAAATCAAAAAGCTGGGTTACACTGTGTACCCGCGCGATGTGGAATGGGCGCTGTTGCAGCATGACGGCATTCGCGATGTGGTGGTTATTGGACTGCAAGACACACATTCGCTCAGCGATCGTATTGCCTATTTTACTATTGCCGATATTGCCGAAGCTGACATCGAAGCCTTTTGCAAAACCAATCTCCCCGCCGCCTGGCGCCCCGACATTATTGTGCGCCTGCCCGAAATCCCCAAAACACGCAGCGGTAAACCACAACTGGCCAAACTAAAAACTATGGTTGTATAATAAAAATAACGACAAAAGGAGGGGCTTATGGCGACCGATGCGATTTCTTTGCAGCACGTCAGTAAAAAATTCGGTGATTTTACCGCAGTAAACGACATCACGCTTAACGTTAAAGAAGGTGAGATCTTTGCTTTTTTGGGTCCAAATGGCGCCGGCAAAAGCACGACAATTAAAATGTTGACCACACTTTTGCGGCCAACAAACGGCACGTTAGAACTTGCCGGTAACAATGTTGTCACGCACCCGGACGCGGCGCGTAAATCGTTTGGTGTGGTCTTTCAAGACCCAAGTTTAGATGACGATTTAACGGCGTACGAAAACATGACCTTCCACGCAGCGCTGTACAATGTGCCAAAAGCCGGCCTGCGTGAGCGCATCGAGCAGCTTTTGGCATTGGTCGAACTTAAAGAACGCGAAAACCATTTAGTCAAAACTTTTTCGGGCGGCATGAAACGCCGGCTCGAAATCGCCCGTGGTCTGCTGCACAAACCGCACATTTTGTTTATGGACGAGCCAACGCTGGGGCTCGACACTCAAACCCGCCAACTTTTGTGGGATTACGTTACAAAACTGAGCCGCGAAAACGACATGACTATCTTTTTTACCACCCACTATTTAGAAGAAGCCGAAATGGTCGCCGGCCGTATTGCCATTATTGACCACGGCAAAATCATCGCGCTGGGCACCGACCAAGAACTTAAAGCGCAAACCGGCACCGATTCGCTCGAAAAGGCCTACCTAAAACTCACCGGCACCAAAGTCCGCGACGAAGAAGTCAGCGACGCTGACAACCGCGCCAGCCGCATCCGTGCCCGGAGGGTCCGTTAATGCGCGTTATTTACCAACTTTGGCTCCGGCAAATCTTAAAATATGTGCGCAGCAAATCGCGCATTATTGGTGCCGTTGGCCAGCCGTTGTTGTTTTTGTTGGCGTTGGGTTATGGTTTGGGCTCGGTGTTCCAGCGCGCCGGTCAGGGCAATTACATTGAATTTTTGGTGCCCGGCATTATTACTCAGACTATTTTGTTTGCCTCAATTTTTTGGGGCATCAACGTCATTTTTGACCGCATTTGGGGATTTTTAAAAGAAACAATGGTCGCGCCCGTTTCGCGCTTGCGCATTTTTGTGGGCAGCGTTTTAGGCGGCGCAACAACGTCGCTTGTGCAAGGGTTGTTAGTGCTTGTTGTGTCGCTGTTTTTGGGCTTCCACCCGTATAGCTGGGAAGGCGTGTTGTTGGCGGCGTTAATTATGGCCGTGCTGGCGATTTCGATCACTAGTTTGGGCGCCGGCATGGGCTCGATTACCGACAATATTCCGGGCTTTCAGTCCATTAACCAATTCTTAATCTTCCCGCTGTATTTTTTGTCGAGTTCGATCTTCCCGATCGACACCGCGCCAGATATTTTAAAAATAATTGCATCG
>DATIJQ010000074.1:0-23413 GCA_035478375.1 Saccharimonas sp. (SeqCode)
TGCCTTTAAGCGGATTGGCAAAAAACAAATGCGCGGTAGATGTGTTTTGGTGGCGCATAGTTGAGCCAGTGTGCTCGATTTTTTGCAGCGCACTTATGAGCCCCTGCGGATACCGCGTAGTCATGGCGCTAGTGCTGTCAGCCAAATATTCACGCTGGCGTGACACAGCAAGCTGAACAAGCAAAGCCACAAACGGCGCCAAAATAGCTGCAACCAAACCTAGAACAACAAAAGTCGGGTTGCGCTCTTCGCGGTCGTTACCACCCCACCACATCATGCGCAGCATCATGTCAGCAATAAAACCAATGGCGCTAACCAGCCCAAAAACGATCATCATAACACGGATGTCATAATTTTGAACGTGCCCGAGTTCGTGCGCTAAAACCGCCTGCAGCTCGGTATCGTCCATAATAGTTAGCAGGCCGCTAGTAACAGCAACGACCGCGTGACTAGGGTCGCGGCCAGTCGCAAAGGCATTTGGCGCCGGATCATCCATAATGTAGACCTTGGGCATGGGCATGCCGGTGGCGATGGTTAGATTTTCGACCGCCCTGTACAAACGCGGGTTGTCGTTTTTTTGAACTTCGTGCGCACCGTTAACCGCCAAGGCTAACTTTGCAGCCAAAAAATATTGAATCAGCGCATACACGCCCGCAACCACCAACGCCAAATACAAAAACGTGGTGTCGCCATACATGTTGCTTAAAATCCACCCCAATGCGCCAATTATGACCACAAAGATGGCCATAATGACGATGGTGTTACGCTTGTTAGCGGCAATTGCCGAATACATTGCTACCCCTCAGGCTAAAATTGTACGTCGACTGGTTTTTCGACAGCGGCTTGGTCGGCGACTTCGTAAAATTCGCGCTTTTTAAAGCCAAACATGCCAGCAATGATATTGCTTGGGAAGGTGTCGAGTTTAATGTTAAGGTCGCGGGCAGCACCGTTGTAAAAGCGGCGCGAGGCCATAATTTTGTCTTCGGTGTCGGTGAGTTCTGCCTGCAGTTGTTGGAAGTTTTCGGTGGCGCGAAGTTGCGGGTAGTTTTCGGCAACGGCAAACAAGCTTTTTAGCGCGCCCTCAAATTGATTTTCGGCTTGAGCGGTTTGGGCAACGCCCTGAGCGTTTAATGCGTTAGCACGGGCCTCGGTAACCTTTTCGAAAACTTCTTTTTCGTGTGTGGCGTAACCTTTTACGGTGTTCACTAGGTTAGGAATCAGGTCAAGGCGGCGTTTTAGCTGTACAGTAATATCGCTCCAGGCTTCGTCGACGCGCACGCGGCTTTTAACCAAGCCGTTATAAATCGCGATAACTGCAATGACCAGAATGACAACGACGGCCACGATTATCCAAGTAAGATCCATTATTACTCCTTATTAACGTTGCTCTTATCATAGCATACATTGCATGTTTGCGGGTGACCCGTCCGGCTGCTCTTTTGAGGCCGGACGGGTCCTTTGTCACAAGGGTGTCAAACGTGCAAGTTTGGTCACAAACCGCACTGGACATCCGCGCAGCTCGAAGATTTCGCTCAGGCCGCTTCTTCCGAAAGTCGCACAAATCGCGTCTGCCCGCCAGTGTGCATGCGGACCTTCGGTCATAATGTACGGTTCCTGCACTTCAAACACAGGCGTACCGCCGAGCGCGTTACGGACGTCAGTAACTACGCGGCCGGCATCAAGCCGAGCACTTATTACCTCCCACAAGTCATTAACGCTCGCAACGGATACTTCTTCGGGGTCACACTTATTAAACTCCCCACTACCCGACTGTTGCACTGACCGGACACAAAATCGGTGCTCCACATTAACCCTTCTACGTGACTACGGCTTTGTTTAGCCATAGAGCGTGATTTTATCATAAGTGCATGACGACAAAAACGAATATTTAGTCCATTGACATTACGTAGTATTGAATCTTGCTAAGATATGCTACAGTAATTTTCATGGCACCGTGGCGGAGTGGTTACGCAATGGTCTGCAAAACCATGTACACCGGTTCAATTCCGGTCGGTGCCTCCAAGGTCGACAACCGGGTACTTGGCTTCCAGGTTGGTGATATAATAATCACATCCGCGGGCGAGTGGCGGAATTGGTATACGCGACGGACTTAAAATCCGTTGGTGGCAACACCTTGTGGGTTCAAGTCCCACCTCGCCCACCAAGCAAAAATCAGTAGTCTTTTGGCTACTGATTTTTGCTTGTGTAAGTGAGTTACCGGGGTTTTAAACTCGCAATTTATCACAACCGCCATAGCAAAAATACCACAGCAATGGTACTATTTTACTTAATATCATGACCAAAAATACACCTTTAACTAACAAAATTAGTCTCCTGTTCCACCGTCTTTTTATACGCGAGACAAACCACACCGGTGTACAGTTTTTGCGTTACGGCGTTGTGGCTGGCATTTTATTTATTACCGATTTTAGTGGTCTTTACTTTTTTACCACCGAACTGCATATGTTTTATTTATTGTCGGCAACGCTATCGTTTACGCTTTCGACAATACTTAACTATATATTGAGCGTTCGGTGGGTGTTCCGCGGCCGCGTCAATCGCCAGCGTCATATCGAACTTATACTGTTCATTATTATTTGTGCAGTTGCGCTGGGTTTAAATGATTTATTTATGTGGATTTTTACTTCTAAGGTTGGCTTATTTTATTTGTGGTCAAAGCTTTTGACCGTCGCACTAGTATCTGTGTGGAGCTTTGGTGCGCGCATACTTTTATTCCACCCAAAAAGATTCCAACGCTTTTTTAAATCAGATATTACTGCAAGTTAACTGGCACGGCACCCTGAAACTTTTTTTGCGCCCCAACGTACAGTAAGTGCAATGGATGAAAACACTACAATTCAGTCGGTCTTGGCCGGCGATATAAATAAGTACGAACGGCTTGTTAGCCGCTACCATGTCGGACTAATTATTCACTGTGAGCGTATTACGAGCGATCGCGATGTCGCCGAAGATATTGCGCAGGAGGCCTTTATAAAAGCCTTTGAGCGTTTGCAAGAATTCGACGCCAAAAAATCGCGCTTTAGCACCTGGCTGTACCGTATTGCAACAAACAAAGCGATTGACTATATGCGCTTGCAAAAGCGCCGCGTGCCAACTGACGATATTGAGGCACTAGCCGAATCAGCAACTCCCGACTACGCCACCCATGACCAACACAAGCGTCTGCGTGACGCCGTCGCAACATTGCAACCACCAACTCATCGCCAAGCCATTGAGGCATATTATTGGCGCGGCAAAAGTTACCAAGCGATTGCCGATGAATGCAACGTACCCGTTAACACCGTGCGCACCTGGCTGCGCCGGGCAAAGCAACAATTAAGGAGCAGCCTGTCATGAACGATATTCGTTTTGAAACACAGCTAGTCGCTGCCACCAACCATCGCAGCAACAATATAGACAATTTTGTAAAAAACACAATGCAAAAGATTCGCGCCAAACAGCCCAAGCAAAACTTTTGGCGTTGGCTCCACGCACGGCCGTTTGGCCAGCAATTGGCCTTTGGTGTGCTCGCCGCAGTTGTGGTCAGCGTCGTTAGTTTTACAAGTTACGCCTACGCTATTGGTAGTAACCCGGTTGACCTCGTAAAACGCTGGATCGAAGGCGATAAAATTAAGGTAGAATACCAGGGACGTACATTTGAATACGGCAAATCGCGCAACTATAGCGACGCGGCCGTGACCGCTTTGGCCGAAGTAAATACCGTGCAAGGTTTGCATGCCCGTGCTGTATCTAACTTATTAGTGCCAAAAAACGGCGTCGAATACGTCACCCCGCCAGCAGCCCAATCCGCAAACGGGGTCGAATACGTATACCCATTTTTCGCCACCGTTACCAGTGTTGACGCAACCACCGTAACTCTCCACAAACAATACGTATGGGGCGACAAAATGAATCCATCGCATGATTTAGACGAAACCATAACCGTACCGCTCGCCACCTTCCGCCCCTTTATAAAAGGCGAACCAGCCCAAGCCACGGCCAGCGTGGGCCAACTGGCAATGATTTACACCGACGATTTTGTCCGCCACGTTATTGGCACCCCACAAGTCAACCAAGAAACCGAATACTTTAGCTTTGTCCTCACTCATCAATTAGACGACATCAAGCAAGTCGCCGCCAAAGGCCAGCTTGTTGATGGCAAAGATGGTGCAATTTTTGAACCAAATTGGGGTGGCGGAAGCGATATTTGTGGCAACAACGGGGCAGACACATGCGGCTCAAACCCGATCTCGCAATCTAATAGCCAGGGCTTGTTCGTCAGCAAAATCGGCCCAAGCCAGTACAACCCTGATGCGATTCAATACGGCGAAGAAGTACCAGTAAACGGCAGCCAACCAAAGGACATCATTGTTCGCTTTGTCACGGGCACAATAACCGCCATTGACGACACACAAATTACCGTTAAAACGTCATCTGGCGCACTATGGCATTTTGTTTACACCGCTGCGGAGCGTGCCGCATTTGCCAAAAGATTTAGTCCGCTTAAAGTTGGCGACCAATTAGGTGGCATGGCGTTGGAATCTATTTACAACTTAGACAACCGCACCATCGACAATGCGCACA
The DNA here is from genome assembly GCA_035478375.1 of Saccharimonas sp. (SeqCode). Lineage (GTDB taxonomy): Bacteria > Patescibacteriota > Saccharimonadia > Saccharimonadales > EFPC-124 > DASTDY01. The sequence goes on from DATIJQ010000074.1 coordinate 4,585, forward strand.
TTATGAGTTTAGCCCGCTAAATTCATCATTTGATAAAACACATCGGTCGCTACCTAAGCTCCGACGGTCCCTGTCTTGACCTCGCCTGCCCGCTTGTAATAGGCAAAGATTACACCATTTGACGTAATTAGACTATCTGTCATTGTAAAGGCCGCAGCGGGAGTACCCTCACCAAACAAACGTTTGCCCGTACCCAGCGTGATCGGGAAAGTCATCAGACACAGCTCATCAACCAAGTCATATTTAAATAATGTCTGGGCCAGATTACCGCTGCCGTGGACTTTTATAGCAGCACCTTTCGAATCTTTGAGCTTTTTGATGTCATCGACACCCTCAAGCAACACTGAGTTTTTCCAACCCAACTTATCTACGTCTGGCTGGCTTAGGGTATCGCTCACCACATATTTGGTGACGTCAATAATGCCGGGCCACATATCGGCATGCTTAGGCCAGTATTCAGCAAAAAGCTCGAATGTTTTTTGGCCTAAAAGAATATCTGTTGATTCCATCCATCTTTCCATAAAATCACTGGCAGCATCGTCGGCCTCAGCAAAATAGGGGGCAGTCCAACCGCCATATTTAAAGTTGCTTGATGTGTCTTCTTCGGGGCCACCGGGGGCTTGCATGACGCCGTCTAGGGTGATGAATTCTTGGAGGATGATTTTTCTCATGCTTTTATCGTAGCATACGGACAACTTAGCGAGCTTTCCTAAGCAGCTGGGCATTTACAGCTACGATGACAGTCGAAAACGACATTAAAACCGCACCAACCGCTGGCGATAAAAGTATGCCTGATTTGTACAGCACACCAGCTGCAAGCGGAATAGCGAGTACATTATAGCCCGTCGCCCAAACGAGATTTTGAACCATTTTACGGTAGGTGGCCTTAGACAGATTAATTACCCGTAGTACGTCCCTTGGGTCACTCTTAACAAGGATAATGTCAGCAGATTTTATTGCCACATCTGTACCAGCTCCAATAGCCACGCCAATGTCTGCCGTTGTAAGTGCGGGCGCATCGTTTATGCCGTCGCCAACAAAAGCCACCTTGCTGCCAGATCTTTGCAATTCTTTAACTTTGTTAGCCTTATCTTCTGGTCGCACTTCGGCAAAATACTGGTCCAAGCCGAGCTGTTTTGCAACGTAAGCCGCAACATCCTCGCTATCGCCTGTTACCATAGCTGTCTTTACGCCCTCAGCTCGCAAACCGGCAATTGTTTGTTTTGACTGCTCACGAATAATATCGGCAAGTGCAATCGCCCCTACAACTTGCTTACTATCTTTGATTAAATACACTTCTGTTTTGCCATCTTTAGCGGCTTGTTTTAGATACTGCTCAATGTCGGCAGGTATTTTGAGCTTGTTTTCTCTTACGTAGCGGTGGCTCGCCGCTACAAAATTGCCCTTGCCGTACAGCTTACCTTTAACGCCAAGCCCCGGTAGCGCAGAAAAGTCTTCGACCTTGCCGAGCTGTATATGTTGTTTTTGGGCTTCTTTTACGATGCCCTTGCCGACAATGTGCTCACTGTTTTGCTCAAGACTTGCCGTAAGGTGCAAAATATCTTTTTTTGTATACCCGTTCGTGATCCAAATATCGGTAACGCCGTGTTCGCCTTTGGTGAGTGTGCCTGTTTTATCAAACAGCACCCAATTGACATTGCGAGCGGTTTCGAGCGCCAAACGTTTACGGACCAACAACCCATTACGCGCAGACATTGCCGTTGATATAGAAACAACCAACGGGATAGCTAAACCAAGCGCGTGTGGACAAGCGATAATCAAAACCGTAACAGATCGTTCTAGCGCAAATGCTGCGCCTTTAGCAATGAACCAATACGCAAAAGTAAGTATGCCCGCCACTATAGCGACGATGGTTAGGGCAAATGCTGCTTTATCGGCAAGCACCTGCACGTTAGACTTTGAACTTTGAGCCTCAGCCACCAAACGCATAATGCCAGCTAGTGCAGTAGCGTCACCGAGCTTTGTAACTTTGACCGTTAATGAGCCGTCTTGGTTGATCGTTCCCGCTATAACCTCATCGCCGGTAGCCTTGCTGGTCGGTTTACTTTCACCCGTTATAGCCGCTTCGTTTACAGATGATTTACCGTCAGTAATCACACCGTCAACAGGGATACTCGAGCCAGGTCGTATTAATACTTGGTCGCCAACTATTAACTCGCTTACCAATACGTGTTTTGGCTCTCCGTTAACCAACTTTTCGGCTTTGTCAGGCAGGAGTTGGGATATTGCGTCAAGGGCACTTTCGGCTTTTGCAACCGACGCCATTTCTAGCCAGTGCCCAAGCAGCATAATTGTTACGAGCGTTGCGAGCTCCCAAAAAAAGCCGTCTCCCTCTATAAAAAACTGCGTCGCAACGCTATATACGTAAGCCGTAATAATCGCCAGACTAATGAGCGTCATCATACCTGGCAATTTGGCCTTTAGTTCGCCCCACGCACTTTTTATAAACACCAAACCGCCATAAAAAAATATGACCGTACTAAAGACAAACGGTACATACTGCGAACCAGGGAAACTAGGCGGCGTAAAATTCAGCCAATGCTGTATCATCTCTGAGTACGCCATAACCGGAATAGTCAGTAAAAAGGAGAGCCAGAACTTATCTTTAAACATCGCCACGGAATGACCGGCGTGTTTGTCGTGTTCTTGATGCATGTGATTCATCATTCCGCCACTACTAGCAGAGTAGCCTTATTGGCTTTGCTGGTTTTGTAATCACTTTGTTTTGAGTCGGATGACGGTGCGATGCTTGCTGCTTGCTTACCATGACTCTATGGTAATGCTCGCTTGGGGGGTGTGCAAGGGGTGTTTAGAGAAGAGTTAGGGGATCTCCAGCGTTTGAAAGGACTTCCTTGGTACGCCTAGCGGATTATAGGTGGAGCCACTTATGCACTGACTTAATGCTTATGCAAGAAAGTCGTCAAATATAAGAAGATCTCACAAAAGCGAGACCTTCTTATACGTAATAATATCTGGTGCGGGTCGGGGGACTCTAACCCCCGGCCTCGTCCTTGGCAAGGACGCGCTCTAAACAACTGAGCTAGACCCGCATGGGTAACGTATTGTATTTTACTTAAAATTGATGAGTTTTACAAGGGTAAATTGCACTTGCCGCCCGCGCGCCTTCGGGTAAGACGCGCGGGCGGAAGGCACATTACTGGGAGCAGCGATGCGGCCGGTTGAACGGCTTTGCTTCGGCCGGGGTCGGCATGAGCTGATCGACACCAACGTCGATGCTGACGGTAAAACGTTGCGTTCTTCTGTCTCTGGAGATGGCGCACACTGGCACCACCACGCCGGCCATCATCGCCCCCAACACAAATGGGTAGCGCTGCATGTTCGACCGAAATAGCACGCGCGTATCGGTCGAAGACAGTTCCCTGTGTTGCGTGAGGTCGATGAGCGCTTGGTACGGCAGTTTTCCATCAGGCGTAAACGTCCGCCTGATCATCAACGTGCCATCTTGCACCACCACGCCCGCAAAGGCGCTGCGCGCGTCGCCGTCGGTGGGGGCTAGATAGATGAATTTTGTACCGAGCTCTTGCGGCTCTCTACCCCTAAACTCTCTGCTTTCGGCAGCTACTAACAGTCGCCTCGACTCGCACCGGCAAAGTGCATGGCTTCGCTCGCGGAATCGCCGCAAGTCTTTATGGCCAATCAGCGCCGGGGGCACCTGCACAAAGTGCGCGGTGTCCAGTTCTTCTTGGGCGGCCACGCGATCCCAGTAACGGAAATAATCGAGTTCCCTGTCGACGCTGGTGTCAACGTCAGCCTCAAGCACTGTGGTTTTACCCACTTCCGCTCCTAACTTGTAATGTACCTAAAACGCACCACTACTGTGGCGCGTTCCCTAACAATACCATAAAAGCAAGCAAACTTAAAGAGAGGCAGCCCGACAAACTTGTATATACTCAATAAAAATGTTATAATAGCTCATCCACTATCTCCTGAGACGAGGTTATGCGATGTACTTTGACCCCACACGACATACCAGGCTCCCGCACCTCTAATGCGAGAGAACACGGTCAAGGTGACCACTCTACGCGGTGCGGGAGTAATCCCGTACCTACTTACCGGCGCTTGCGCCGGGCGAAGGAGTGCATCATGACCGAAATCACCACGCTCACCCCCGGCGCCCGCGTCACGGGGTGGATCAAGTTCTACAACGCGGCCAAGGGCTACGGCATCGTGACCGTGCAGTTGGCCGGGGCGTACGAGCGCGTCGAGGTCTTCATCCGCAAGGAGAAGGGCTTGTCGGTGACGGGCACGCACGACGCGCCCGTTCTCGGCGACCAGCACGACTACAGCACCTACCGCTTCCGGCGGAACGACACCGAGATCGTCATGGAGGTGGAGCCCAGCAACCGCGGCTGGCGCGCCAGCCAGTGGGGCGTTTTGCCCGAGTTCACGTGGGTCGACCTCTTCCTCAAGTACCAGCACCTCTTGCAGAGGTTCATCGGTGGCTTGGTGGAGCTCGACAACCGGTCCGACTACGGCATCGGTGGCTACAACGCGCGCATCGACAGCCTGGTGATGACGCGCGAGCACATCACCCTGCACGCGCGGCACTACCCGCGCGACTGGCAGCACGGGCAGTCCACGCCGGATGAGTCCAAGCTCGGACGCGCCTTCACGAAGACCTACCCGCTGGGCCACCACATCCAGCAGGCCGACCGCAACAACTCGCTCGAGCTCGTCTGGCGCGAGGATGAGGGCAACAGCTACAATCGGCTGACCTTCTGGGAGCCGAGCAGATAGTCGTGGGTCAATCGGAACCCTGGGCGTGCATACGTGCGCCCAGGGTTCCACCTACCTTGTACCAGCCGCCGTTTGGGGGTATTTTTTATATCTAAACTCAATTAATAACAAGGGTAGACACGACAAGCAGGTAACGTGAGCGCAAAGTCGCGGCATTATTTGCCCGCTGGTCGGTTGTGGCGGCGAGCAAGGTTTCGTCGCTACTCAAGGCTTCTCCCTTGGTTGCTACCTGCTTGTCGGGGGGCTCCGAGCAAAAACTCTAGAGCTACTTTTATTGTATCGCTCCACTTAAAACGCAATCTGGCCTAAACGGCGCGCCAGCAAGCAACCAAAAGCGCTCCAACACTAAAAAGAAAACTAAGTCCGCTAAATAGGACGAAAGCGCGACGGGTATTTTTAAATGCTCCTACCCTGACGGCAAAATTCGCCGACATAAAGTAGCCTAAAAGTAACACCAAAATACTAAGCGCTACGACTAAATAATTAGGGCCAGTACAAGCAAGGCTACTGCTTAAGCATGCTTTAAAAGGACCACCGTCACCCGTTGAGTCATGCGGAGTGCCAAAAAACAAAATGGTCAGCCCGGCAATGATGTATATTATCGCGTACGCAACATTAAACAGAAAGAAGACCACGAGCGCGGTTGCTTTTTTATGCCTCGATAAAACGCTGCGCAACGCGTCTATAGATGCACCTTTGCTTTGTGGACCGGCCGGCATTTATTTCTCCCCTGTTGGTTCTAACTCTTTAGCAACAAACCCAGCGACTTCTTGCCGAGCTTTGCCCTCAAAATCATGCCCGCTGTCTATTTTGATAATTCTTACTGTTTCTGGGAGGTCCGAAAAATCGGTGACACCAATCACCTCGTCGTGTGTAGCCTGAACAATAATAAGCCGTGTTTTGGTCGCAAGTAATTGGTATAACTTTATAGCGTCTACACCATCACGGCTTTGCCAATAGCTGGGCAGAATAATGGTGGTACTGCCGTCGCGGCGAGGGTAGCGCAAACTGCCGTCAGCATTTTGGATTGCGCCGGGCCGCTTAAGCAGAGCCTCTATTTTTTGTTGAATCCGACCAAAACCAAACCGTCGGTCAGGCGGCGCCAAAAAGATAGTTGTGCGAATGCCCTCAAGCTGCGCCATAGCCGCAGTAACACAACCCTGCGAATGGCAAACAAGGTCAATGGTGGCATTAGGGTACGTGCGACGCGTTTCGTCCATTACCTGCTGGAGTTTTGCCACGTGTTCGTGTAAAGACGTGACGGTCATGGTATTTGTGGTTTCATCAAACTGGTTGTAATCAAACATGACCGGCTCAATGCCCGGCAGCAGCTTGGTTATGGCCGTAAACAAACCCCGGCCATCTTGGCGAACACCAAAGCCGTGAGAGAAAATAACAACGCGAGTACTCATAAGCCCAAGTATATCTTATGGCTAGACGAACTAGGCATCGATTGTTTAACAACAAGCTCCGCAAAAAGGGACAACAGAACTAAATGGCTGTTAAACACGCTTGGTACCAATAAACCGTATAAGTTTGTGCACGCCTATGGCGCTATCCTTGTACGTTTCACCGTGATCGTCAAGTAATGACACGTCAAAGTGTTTAGTAAAAGCTCGGGCAGTATTTACACTAAAGTAACGCTTCGCCTTGTCGCCAATCTGGAAATAATCATCTTCAATTTTGTGACCGGTATTGTATTGAGGGTCGTGTACAGAATTGGCAAAAAAGGCAAACGTGCCGCCCGGCTTTAGTACACGCTGTATCTCGTCTATTAAACGGACTTTCGTTTCGTAATCAAAATAATGGAGGGAGAGATGGACGTACACAACATCAAAAGTTGCATTATTAAATGGCAGCTCTTCGCGGAGATCGACTTTTTGGAGTGTCACTTTTTGTTTTAGCTGATCGGTCAGTTTAGACTGGCTTTGTTCTAGCGCCGTCTCTTCGAGGTCAGTACTTACAACTTTGTAGCCGTGTTCAGCAAAATAACGAGTGTCTTGCCCCAAACCGGCGCCCAAATCAAGCACCGTACCCACGGTCGGAAAGTACTTTATTGCAGTCTCTGCAAATAATGAAGGTTTGTCAATCCAATCCTGTCCTTTATATCTGTCATGGAGGTTCTGCCACGCTGTATTGCTCATAGGTTCAAGTATACCTTAAACGGCTGGAGAGATTAGACGTTGAGAGGATTATAAACCTTGGGCATTGTTCGACAAGACGCACATAGGTAGCGTCAAAAAACTACGTTATAAATCGGTGGTGAGTTTCTTGAACTGCTCGTGATCGTATCTTACTTCTGGCTTGGTGGTGTCGATGCCAATATTATTATCCGGATTAAACGGCGGCGTATTTATAACGATCATCACTAGATTTTCTTTTGGGATAGTAAAGTGAGCCGTCTCGGGCGGCGTCACAATAACGTCACCTGTTTTTATTGGCAGCTCTTCGCCACCAACAACACTCAGACCGCTGCCAGATAGTACAAAGTAAATTTCTGTTTCGCCGCCAGTGTGGTAATGTGGCTTGGCCACTTTTACTTGGCGCATGTCGCTGATCGCAAAACTTTCGTTCGGCCGGTTAAGCGGACTAGCCGGTTCGTAGATTGGACCGCAATAGGTTTGCTTTGGAGTCGTATCTTTAACCACCTCTTGCCAGTCATCCATTGTAGCGATATACGTTTGCCATGCGGTAATGAGTTCTTCAGTTTCAGGCGTACTTTTAGTGTTATAAACCATAGACCAAGTATACTAAAACGTATGAATAATTTTACCCATGAAGATGCTGCCAAACTTGTAGATTGTGCTGTTGAGTTAGCCAAAACTACTGCTACTGATGACAAAGGTCCTCAGCCAATGGCTATTTGCTGCATGAAGGCCGACCAAGGAGTCATGGGCATGCCGACTGCCTTTCGCTGCATGGACACCGTTAAGCCTACCAGTGCCACATTTGCTATTCATAAGGCTTTTACCGTTCTGTTGTATCAAGCCGACACCAAAAAACATGCTGACCGTATTAAAAACGGCAGTTGGAGCGAAGCCGATATGATTTTAATGGCGCAAACTATTCCGCAATTTACACCTTGGGATGGAGGCATTCAGGTTAAGGACGATGCGGGCGACGTGCTATGTTCGCTTGGTGGCGCGGGCCGAACTTCCGAAGGCGATCGTCGGCTTATGGTCTTGGCCGCTCACAAAATGGGATACAACACTAACTTTGACGAGCAAGGTAACTCTCCATCTCCTGTCAGACTTGAGCCAAAATAACGGGGGCAAGACAAACAAAAAATCCCAGACTATAAAATCTGGAACTTTTTGCGTTGTAATAATTTCTGGTGGCTCCTCCCAGACTCGAACTGGGGACACAAGGCTCTTCAGGCCTCTGCTCTACCAACTGAGCTAAAGAGCCACGTAACTCTGGTAGACAGCTGCTATTGTACGGCAAAATCAGGGGTAATTCAAGTCAGCAAGCTGGCAATTGCGGTTTTGAGCTCGTCGACGCTGGTGTAAATGTGCGCTTGCATGCCGTAACCTTGGGCGGCTTGCACGTTGCTGGGCGAATCGTCAACAAAATATATGTCGCCGAGCGGCAAGCCCAATCGTTCGGCCAAAATTTCAAAGATTTCGCGCTGCGGTTTTATGTAGCCGGTTTCGGATGAGGCAATGGTGACGTCAAAATCGCTGGCGATGTCGTGCTCGGCAATAAATTCATCCAAAAAATCGCGGCCAGAATTGCTAAGCATGCCGATTTTGTAGCGTGGTTTTAGCTCGCGGATAAGCCCAATAAGCTGGCGATTTAGGTGGCGCTTGCTATGGAAGTCTGCGTACAAATCGATTGGGTTTTCGCCAGAAATCGCCGCCAGCTCGCCGTAAAATTGCTCGTTGCTAATAAGACCGGCGTCGGACTGGTTACATAAATCTTGCAAATACGCGGCACGGTCGCCAACCTTGCCAGCATTGCGCTGCAAAAAATCTTTAAAGGCGTCGTTGTACAGCACGCCAAAGCAGTCAAAAACAAAGGCTTGTATCATTGTTTAAAGTGTTTTGCTAAATCCATTAGTTCGGCAGGCAGCACAAAGACGGTTTTTTGGGAGGGTTCGACGGCAATCTTTTCGAGCGTTTGCAGCGTGCGGATACTTATGCCCCCAGGTACGCCGCTCAGCATTTGGGCGGCTTCGGCGACTTCCCGGGCAGCGGCTTTTTCGCCACCGGCGGTAATAATAACGGCGCGGCGCTCGCGTTCGGCTTCGGCTTGTTTGGCCATGGCGCGTTTCATATCTTGCGGCAGTTCGATGTTTTGAATTTTGACGTTTTCGACGTCGATGCCCCACTTGTCGGTTTCGGCATCGACAATTTGTTTAATTTGTTGGCTGATTTGTTCGCGCTGGCTGAGCAGGCTGTCGAGTTCAACGTTGCCCACCACATCGCGCAGCGCCGCTTGGGCAAACTGGGCGGTGGCGTACGTGTAACTGCTTGTTTCGAGCACGGCCCGTGCCGCATCCAAAACCCTAAAATACACCACAGCGTCAACGTTAATAGTGACGTTGTCTTTGGTGATTACCTCTTGCCGGGGCACGTCAACCGGCGTTGAACGCACATCGACTTTGGTCATTTGCTGTACGACCGGAATCACCACGCGCAGACCCGGCTGGCGCAAACCACTAAACCGACCCAACGTCAGCACCACGCCGCGTTCGTACTGATTAATAATTTTGATGCCGCTAATAACCGCGACGGCAACTAACACAATAACAATAATACCGAGGCTCGAAATTTCTCCCATGGTTCCTCCTTTATTTTAAGTATACCACTAGTAAAAACCGAGTGCATATGGTACGATATTGTCTGTCACCGTTTGGGTTGTTAGCTCAGCTGGCTAGAGCATCTCGTTTACACCGAGAGGGTCGGGGGTTCGAATCCCTCACAACCCACCAGAAATTATTAGTAAAAACTCCGCCCTAGTTCGGAGTTTTTATTTAATGCCAAGTAGCTTGTAGTGTCGATGGCAACGCAACTAAAAAGGCGCCCACAAACGACGATACGCCAACTATAATACAGGCGATCAGAATGCCTTGGGCGATGCTTTGCGCTCGTTTGTCAATTTTTTCTTCCATGTGTAAAGCGCGTACAATGCCCGGCAAGCTATACGCAAAAATAGACAAAATTATCCAAACTGCAGGATTAAGTAAAAATATTTGCATAACTTTATTTTATATACGTACTGCAGAGCACGCAAGCAACGTGCTCTGCAGTAACTATTAGTCCCAGAGGGTAGAGACCCAGAAAATTGGCTTGTACAGGTACGCTCTACAATAGTGCACAGGCGAATATATCATGTTAGTGAAATACACGCCTGGAGACAACCAGTAATGAAGAGGGTCAAGCAGGGTCGTAGCTTGACTAAAACCTGTATCTTGTTGCACGGTCAACTGTCGAATGTTTCCACCCTGTGCAAGGTTCAATCTCGCCCAGTTTGTGCCGCACCGGGCCGACCACCGCAACTCAATTGCGCCTATACGTTGGCCGCCCAAATCGATGCTCACACCTCCGATGCTAAGGGAACCGCCGTTCTCAAAGATATCTGATGATTGAATGGTCCTCGCGTCACTGGCACAAGGAACACCGCCAACTCCAACCACCGACGGGTCGCGTCCTGTGTAGTAGTCGCCATGACACTCCGAGGCAGCCACGGCAACTATATTGCTCGCGAGGCTCACGCCCGTGAACATGCAAAGTACGGCAGCTACTTGTGCTAGCCGCTTAAACCAGCGTGCTTTATGCAGTTCGCTCACCTTCTCTGTACTGGTACGTTCATGTACCGCAAGCAAATTAGCATGATCTCGTAGCGAAAGATAGTCTAAAATATCGCCAAATATGTGGATAAGTTCTGGGTCGGGGGTTCGAATCCCTCACAACCCACCAGAAATTATTAGTAAAAACTCCGCTACTTGGCGGGGTTTTTATTTTGGCGTTACGCCGCGGCGCCACAGTACAAAGCGCCGCGGCAAGCCACTACCTACGAAAGTTTAAGCAATATACGGGCGTGTCGCGTCCAGTGTTCTTGCGGCACATAACCTTGGTTGAGGTACTTCATTGCTTGTTGTGTGTGCGCAAGTGCTTTGGCCTCCGTATAATACGGAACTGTCGGCCAACCATCGTATATTTTGTGCTGCAAAAATGCCTCCAGCACCTGACCGATTGTAATACGGCCCCATGGACATTCCAACGTCGGCAAAAGGTCCACCATCAGCCGCAGACCTTTCTGCGGATCGCTGATATTGGACGCGCCGAGGCGACGACGCAGGTCATTGTACATGGCCTCAATCTCGAGCACCATGTCAGTGACGGCTGACCGCTGTCGTAACAACCAGGGTTTGCCCAGCATTACCTGCAAGCTCCAGGTGAGCCGTTCGACAATGTTAGGCGTCGCCAAATCGTCAGGGCCGGCGAACACCATAATACCGTTGTACCAAGTGCACGCGCGGTCGGGCATTTTGGATTCGCGCAGCGTGTCAATAAACACTTGCATCGCAGTTTGCGGGGTGCAAGTCTCCAAAAAATCTAGCTCGAGCTCTTCCACATTTCACCACTTTCGGTAAGTACTGGCGACATAATTATAACAAAAAACACCTTTAAAGGTGCTTACAAGGTTCTTGCGAACAGGCACCGGCCTGCCTGTTCGCGGGGTGGACACTTGGGGATCCCGGGGCGGCGGGATGTGAGTCAGGCGACGCCGAGCGTGCCACGCTGCGGACGGCGGGGCCGTCTGCGGCGGGTCGACGATTCGGGTCGGGCCCAGAGCTCGGTGAGCAACTTCTGCACCCACTCTTGGTGGGTGTAGACGGGGACCACCTTGCAGCTGTCGAACCCAATGTTGGCGTCGAACAGCTTGTCGGCGAGGTTCACCACGCCGGCCCATCCGGCAGCCAGCGACGGCGAGTGCAGAGACTTCATCAGCTGCTGCATGGCGAACGATCTCGCCCACTCGGCCGGCACCAACCTGTTGCCCACCGGGAAGGCAGCCGCGATGCCACCCACAACCACCAAGATGTGATGGTCGTTGGCGGGCAGGAAGTCCGCTCCCGCGAGCAACGGCTCGATTGCCGCGTCCCAAGCACCGCCATCGCGGGCGTGCTTGCGACCGCTGCCGCACTGGGCGAACGCCGGGTGGCGCTGGGTAGCGGCACCGGTGACGTTGCATTTGCCGCCGATACCAGCCTTGTCCAACGCGGCGACGAGGCAGATGGCGTGGAGCGCGAAGACATCCGTCCCCATCGCCGACAGCGCCCAGTCCTCGGCCGCCTTGTGCGCCAACGCGATGCGCGCGTTGTGGCGCGGCGGCGCCAGCAGCTTGAGCGCGATCTCACGCGCACGGCCGTCGACACCGATCTCGCCCAGGCCTTCAGCCTGTGACGCTCGGGTGAGGCGGTCCGGTCCCATGCCCGCGTCGATCAGGTTGTCGGCGCGACGGGTACGTCCGGGCATTGCAGTCTCCCTTGCTCTTAAGACTCAGCGTTTCTGAGCCTTCGCCGCGGCGCGCAAAAAACGCACCGTTCGCGAAGGCTCAAAGTTTGTGTCCAAAATGTAAAGCTGTAAAAACAGCACGGTTTGTACTAGTTGTACCAACGTAAACTATATAATACCATACAAGCTCTATTTATGCAAGTCGTACCTACTGCGCGCCGCTTCAATTTCGTCCAAATGCGCGATGGACCACGTGCGCAGCGATTCTATAACTTCAAAAACACTATTGCCAAGCGGCGTCAACTCGTACTCCACTTTTGGCGGCACTACAGGGTAGATGGTGCGTTTAATAATGCCGTCGCGTTCTAACTGGCGCAAGCTTGTGGTCAGCACTTTTTGCGAGATGCCAGGGATTTGGCGGTGGATTTCACTATACCGCATTTGACTAGTACAAATAGTATGCAAAATCATGACCGACCATTTGTCGCCAATAATATCGACTACTTCGCGCCAAGCGCAGTCGGGTGATGTATGTACTTCTGTAGAATTGTTACGAACCATATGGTATGTATATAACAAAAAAGTCGGTACTTGTCAATTAAGCTGTAACAGACTATTGTGGTTGTATAAGGAGCTACTAAAATGTCAAAAATTCTTGTTATAAGCGGCAGTAACCGCCCTAACCGTAAAACAACTGGTCTTGCCCAATGGGTGCATGATTATGCCAAAAACTACAGTGATATGGATTTTGAGTTTGTCGACCTCGCCGAACTTAACCTCCCCTTCCTCGACGAGCCAATGCCACCACTGTATGGCAATTACCAAAACGAGCACACTAAAAAATGGGCCCAAATAGTTGGCAGTGCGGACGGATTCATTTTTGTCACACCCGAATACAACCACGGCTACCCGGCTGTGCTTAAAAACGCCATCGACTTTTTAGGGGCTGAATGGTTCCGCAAACCGGTCGCCTTTGTGGCGCATGGTTCCAACGGCGGTGTTCGCTCGGTTGAGCAACTTAAAAATGTCATCAACCAATTGCAAATGGTACCCGTCCCGACTGGCCTTAATGTTGCCTTTAGCGATTGGGACGAGCAAAACAACTTTGCGGCGGGCGCAAAGTACGAGAAGCATTTAGGTACGCTGCTCGACGACCTCAAATGGTGGACCGACGCGCTTAAAACTGCGCGCGAAAAATAAACGCTCTACAAAAAACCCGGCTGTACAAACCGGGTTTTTTGTTTAGGCTTTAAAAGCCTTGCGTGCCGAACGCCGCGTCATTGCCGACTGCACTACCGCGGTATCAAATGCTTCTGGCGTTTGCCGCGTGGTTGCAAAGTGATACAGCGCTGCTTTGGTAATAGCGTCGAGCACCCAAACGTAAAAGCTCAAAACAATAAGACCAACAACAAGCAAACCAAGCAGTGGGAATGTCAACACTGGCAACCACCGGCCAGTAGCGTACAGCCCAAATCCACCCAGGAGCATATAACCTAGCACAAACAAAAACATCACGCCGCCAATGCCGACGTTTGTGACAAGGCTTTCGCCCCAAACACTCGCTAACAAATTAACCGACTTTTTAGTCGCCGCAAACGGTCCAACCGCTTTTGGCGCAGTCATAATTGTTGGGACAGAAAAATAATTGGCAACCTTCCACGATGTGTTTGCGACGCCAATAAGCACGTTGCCAACTAGCGGCAAGCGGTCGGCCAAAAGGCTGCAGGCGACGCCAACGGTGCTCATCATAAAGTTAAAGGCAAGCAATGGCCAAAAACGGTGGATGCCAGCGTGAATATTCTCGCCAATTGTAGTGCGCACGCCAGCGTAAGCCTGCAAGGCGCCGTGCATTATGGCGCCGTAAAAAATGGCGCGGATCGCAAAAACGCCAGCAATTAAAACTGCGATGAGCGCAACTAATGCGACTGCCATAATTGGCGTGCCAGGCTGTACGTGTGTCATAACTAACGCCAAGCACGCCCACCAAACCGCCAAAAATACTACTGTTACTACAACACTTGCAATGGGCAAAGCTGCCAGCCGTTTGTGCAGACCAAGTGTTTGCAGCGCGCTTTTAATAAGTCGCCAGCCCATTTTGATTGATTGTGGTTTTGGTGCTTGTTGGGATGTCATACATTGTCCTTATTTTGGTGAATCAGCTGGCTTACACGCTCATTATAAAACGGTGCAATTATATTGCGCGCCAAAAATGCCTGCAAAACGCGCTGGCCGGTTGGGGTCAGACAATACTCTTTTGCGTTGGGGCCTTTTTGACTTGGCTTGGCAACATGCCCAATAATTTTGGCATTCGCCAGGCGGCGCAAGCTGCGATGCATACTGCGATCGTCGGTTGCAATGTGCACCTGCAACACCGTTTTAGCAAACGCTTTTATGCCAGCCATTTGTTTGGGCCCGTCTTTGAGCGCCAGCAAAATCCACACGCTTAATTGTGCTTTTTTATAGAGGTCTTCCCAGCCGCTAAGCAGGGTCGACTCGTAGTCATTTAACATTCTAACAATCCATGGTTGTGTACTTAATGTACACTACCAAACCTAGCCCTGTCAAACATTTGCAGGTTCTTCGAGCTGGGCTTTAAAAATGGTATGGTACTCGCCTTTTTTGGCGACGAGTTCGGCGTGAGTGCCGCTTTCGGCAATTTTGCCATCTTTAAGCACAATAATGTTGTCGGCTTTTTCGACAGTACTTAAGCGGTGACTAATGGTGATGACCGTTTTTTTATTTTCTTTGGCAAAGAGTCGATTAAAAATGCGCGCTTCGGCCAGGGCGTCAATGGCACTGGTTGGCTCGTCCAAAATAATAATTGGTGCGTTGCGGTAAAAGTTGCGCGCCAAGGCAATGCGCTGCCACTGGCCACCAGATAGCTGGGTGCCTTTGTTGCCTTCGTCGTCTTCCATCCAAGTGCTGGGGTAGGTTTTGAGTTTGAGTGGCAATTTATTCACAAACTGACCCGCTTCGGCTTTTGTCATGGCGCTTTGCAGACGCTGTTCGTCGAGCGGTTGGCTTACATCGCCGTAATAAATGTTATTTTCGACATCAGTAAATTGGTACTTTTGGAATTCCTGGTGCAGCACCGACAGTTGCTTGTGCCACGACGATATATTTATATCGGCAAGCGGCGTGTCGTCAAGCACAATGCTACCGCCAGTCGGCGCATACAAACCAGTCAATATTTTTATGAACGTTGATTTGCCGGCGCCGTTTTCGCCCACAATAGCTATGTGTTGACCTTTGCGCACGCTAAACGACACGTTGCGCAGTACGTCTTTGTCGGTTTGCGGATAGTGGAAGCTAACGTTTTTTACCTCAATAAGTTCGGGCGTTTGGCGCAGTTTGCGGCCGCGAGTTTGAATGCGCGGCAGTTCCATAAACTTTTGGTAATCGAACAAGTTTGATAGGTCTTCGTCAATTGTGCTGAGTTGGCTAATAAAACTGCTGGCGCCACCAAGCGCGCGGTTGACCATTTGCTGCGCGTACACAAACTGACCCAGCGGCTGAGCGCGATTAATAATTTGGGCGGCAACCCACACCAGCGTACCAACTTCTGTCACTGCTTCGATTGCGTCGGCCACCAAACGTTTGCCAATAAAGCTGCGCTCATAAAGGAGGCGTTGCTTTTCGTCTTTATCACGCAAGCTTTGGCGTAAATTTAACAAGTGGCGTACCAAACCATTTAGGCGGAGTTCGGCAATGTGGGTTGGCTCTAGCAAGTTCCATTCAATAAATGATCGGGCTCGGCGCACATCGACATTTTTGTTCCAGTGCGCAATTTGAGCGCGCGAAATTTTAAACTGAATGTACATACCCGGCAACACCGCCACCAACACAAGCAGCGAAATCCACGGCAAAAATAAAAACAAGGCCACAAGCGAAAAAATAAGCGTAATAAACTGCGACAGTACATTGCCCAAACGATCAAAAACATAGGCGTAAAATTGGCTGAATTTACGGGCGCGATCGTATAAATCGACCGTGCCTTTATCGTCGTACTGCCAAAATTCGAGATCCAAAAAGTGCTCGTACATCATGTCGGTCACGCGCGCTTCGATCCTAAACCGTACCAGCGCTTGCACATATTGGTTAATGCTTTGCCAGGCGGTCGAAATAAGCCCTAGCGCAGCGGCAATACAAATAAACCAAATCGCGCGGCCGCCGGCGGTGGTGTCGCCGCCAAAAGCTTCGGCTAATGCAGTGGTGGTTTGGGCCGCAAAATAGGTAATGCCGATTGGCAGCAAGGCATCAACAAATACGCCGCCTAGCTTAAACAATAGCGAACCGGGCGCAATTTTAAAACTCAAACGGGCCACGCCTAAAACAGCGTGGGCGTATTGCAAAAATGTTAGTCGTTCTTTTTTGGCCATGAGTTTAATTCTAACAGTTATTAATGGGTTTGTGGGGACGAGCCAGGCGAGCATCAAACCTGCTCGACTCGTCCCTGTCCACGCTAGCCCTTGGACGGATGGAGGTCGAGCGCACGCCCCTGGTTGTCGGCATGCAGGGTTTCCAAGGCCAGTGCTTTCGCCAATTCTGCGCGAGTCGGCGGTGGGCTGCTCGGTGCTGCTGCGGTGGCGTCGGTGCTGTTGTTGGTGGGTTCCATAAGGCTCCAATCGCACGGCTACTAACGGGCTACCACATTTAAGCATACTGAACGCACCTGTCAATGCGCTAAAACGAACTGAGCCCCGCCAAAATGACGGGGCTTTGCCACGCACACGTGGTCCAATGCGTCGTGGGGTTTTAGTCTTCCCAATTAATCTTGTACTTAAATATCCAATCCTGCATGTTGTCGCCCATAAGTGGCAACATAGTCGACATAATAAAGTCGCGCATGCGTGCTTGGCCGGGGGTGGCATCAACTTGCCGAGCGGCATTATCGCGGCCTGTTTTGCAAATTTTTTCGGCGCGTTTTTTGCGTGCTTTTTGGTAGAGGTCAACGGCTTGTTCGAACGGATAGTCACGTAACATTTTGGCCAAATACATAGCATCTTCGAGCGCTACCGAGGCGCCTTGACCAGCGTGCGGACTCATGGCGTGCGCGGCGTCGCCAATAAGTACTGCCCGGCCCACATGCCATGTTGGCAGTGGTGGGACGTCAAAGATTGGCGTCTTAATCGTACCCGTGGCGTGCTGGATAAAGTCCTTAACCGGCGGCGCCCAGTTTGCGTGGCGCTTAAGCAGCATTTGTTTCATTACGTCATCGCTCAGCGCGTCTAACTCGGCTTTTGTTGGTTCTTTTGCTTGGCCATAGGTACTCCACCAACCCCATTGTGGCAAACCAGCCTTTGTGTTGCAGTAGCCAAACGAACCCTCTGGACCAAAGGTAAGCACTGTCTTTTTTACGTCGCCAGAATTATCCCAACCGCGGTAGTCTTCGTTAACAAATCCGCCGATTGCCACGTGACCCGTGTACTGCGGGTGTGGGCCGTCTGGCAGCATAACGTTGCGTACGACGGAATGAATACCGTCAGCGCCAATAATATAATCGCCAGTCGCTGTGCTGCCGTCTTCGAACTGCGCAACCACTTTGCCATTTTGTTCGGCGTAGCCGGTCAAACGCTTTTTGTATTCAAATTGGATGCCTTGGCGATCGGCTTCATCTAATACAAGTTCGAGCAAAAGTGACCGATGTAGCGCGTACGACGTAAAACCATATTTTTCGACAGTCCCCGACGAAGTTTCGGCTAATTTTTTACCGTCTTGGTTGCGGAAGTGCAATCTTTCTAAAACTGCCGCCTGACTTTTTAATTTTTCGGCGAGTCCTAGCCCAGCCAACACGTTCATACCATTTGGACCAAGCGACATGCCGCCACCGATGGTCGTTAACCGTGGGTATGCTTCGTATACCGTCGCCGTAATGCCAGCTTTTTTAAGAAACAGCGCCATAGCCGCGCCAGCAATACCACTGCCAATAATAAGGGCGTGCTGTTCTTTTGTACTATTTGTAACCATGTATGAGATCCTTTGCTTTTATGTATAAAATAGTTTTATGTATTGAATTAAAGCACACAATAGGGTACACTGTCTAGCTATGGAAGACAAATTAGCAAAACAGGCCGCCAAGCTCAGTCCAATTGATGCGCACACTGTTTTTTACCACCAAACTATTGCCGATTGTCTCGGTCTTAATACAACAGATCACAAATGCTTGCTTTTTTTGTTTGAAGGACGCAAAACTATGGGGCAACTGTCGACGCTCACCGGTTTAACATTGGGCGCTCAGACCGCCGCGGTTGAACGACTCGAAAGAACCAGCTACGTACGCCGAGTCCACGACCAGCAGGATCGCCGCCGCGTGTACGTCGAGATAATCTCTACTAACGTCAAAAAAATGGCTAAATTATTCACATCCCTAGGTAAGTCAATAGCGAAGCTCGAGGCAACCTATTCCCCTAGCGAGTTGCAGCTTATCCATAACTACATGCAGCAAACGGCAGATATTTTGTACGATGAGACATTTATACTAAGGGATACCTTTTGGCATAAAAAGAGAAGCATAAAAAGTTTACGTTCAACCCAAACAAACCAAAGTAAAAAGCCAGACTAAAGCCTGGCTTTTTACTTTGGTGCGC
>DATIJQ010000075.1:0-6752 GCA_035478375.1 Saccharimonas sp. (SeqCode)
GACTCCAATGGCGACGGGCACAACGACGAGCTCATCACCGAACACGCTCTCAACCCGGATGCCTCCTGGGCAGCTGGCAGTATCGTCAAAATCTGGCGGTTCGGCACGGCGGGCGGCGGCGGCACGAACAACCCGCGGGTCATTGCCCTGGATTCCAGCAGCACGCTGTCGGTCAAGGAAGGCCCCATCAACGCCACTTGGATTCCGATCAACCAAGGGGTCGTGGATTATCGCGCTTCCTCAAACCGTATCGCCACCTTAATGTCCGACGGCAGCCTGTGGGTCAAAGAAGGCCCGATCAACGCAGTTTGGCAACAGGTGGCAACCGGCGTTAGCCCTGGGCACTTTGCAGTCACCAACGACATGGTTGCGGTGCTGTGGGGGACCGACTTGTATGCTAAGGTTGGTTCGCTTGGAGCGACGTGGGGTTTGATCCTCAACCCGGTTAGCAGTTTTAAGGTATCGGCAAGCGACCATGTCGCTGCGCTGATGACCAGTGGCGACCTCAATGTCCAGTGGGGACCCGTGGGAGCTGGCTGGGTGGATGTGGCAAGCGCAATTTCTGGCTACGACATCACTGATGATATGGTTGGCGTCAATTGGGGTGGCAACCTGCTGATCAAGCAAGGGGGTGTCGGTGTAACGTGGGGCGTGATCATGAACCCGGTGACGGATTTTGCGATCTCGCCCGGTGACCATATCGCCGCCAATATGACTAGTGGCGCGCTCAATGTCCTGTGGGGCCCGATCGGTTCCAGCTGGACTGGTGTGGCAAGCGGCTACAACAGCTATGCCATCACCGACAACCGCGTTGGCATTCTCCAGAATGGCACGCTTTCTGTCAAGGAGGGTAGTGCCGGGGCGCTGTGGACGCAGGTTGCCACCGGCATCACCAGCTTCACCCTGACCTGATCTCGTGCGTACTAAGGGATGATTAACGGCGGCCGGACAGACCTTCTACATTTGGTCTGTCCGGACCGTCGGTCGCTGCTGACTATTTTGCTGTAGCCGGTAGCCCTTTTGGTAGCTTTTTCCAATAATAATAGGCGAGTCCAGCCAAAAGTAACAGGCTGACGACGCCGCTTACGTAGGTAAACGCCCCGCTTTGGTGACTAAAGATTGCGTTACCAAATTCTTCGACGTAATTGAGGCCCGCATGACCTATGACGGCTGGCCACACACTGCCCGATGTATAGCGGCTAAACCCAAGCATAATGCTTATGAGTATTGACGAAGCTACGAACAAAATGGTGCCAGTTGCCATGTTGCCGCCGTTTAACAATTGGCCAGACAGCAACAACCCGGTATGCCAAATAGCCCAAATAATACCGACGGCTACTACGGCTTTGCGCACGCCAATGCGTGAGGTGAGTTGACCTTGCAGGTAGCCGCGCCAGCCGATCTCTTCAAACACAGCCAGCGGGATGAAAACAATAACGTGACCGAGCTGACCAAGCGGACCAGCAGTGCTCAAACCAAAAAGTCCAGGCAAAACGTAACTGAGTGCGCTTGCAATAAGCAGCAAAATAACAGGTACGTATGCGCCGATTTTGCCTAATTTATGGACGCCTAGGGTTTTAAAATTTTCACGCCGACGCGGGAAAATAATACATAAATAAAGGGCGATAAAACCCGGGAAAAAGATTTCGGAGACTGGCGAATTATTAGGCAACAAAGCACCCGGCATAGCCAGCAACGTTACAATAACGAATAGTGCGGGCATAAGCCATGTTTGGCGGGCGCGAGATTTTGCCATTTAATTGTGAGCCTTTAAAAAGTCAATCATGCGTTGCAAGGCGGTTTGACCGTCGGTGTTATCGAGCTCAAATTGGTACTCGTGATTCAGCTGCGGTTGGTGGTCGGCGGGGTAAAACAACGTACTTGTGGGCACGCCTAATTTTTGCAACCTCCCCGCGAGTTCAGTCGATTGTGCTAGCAGTGGATCAACATTACCGGCAGTTATAAAGCTTGGTGGGAATTGTGGCGTCAGGTAATTTGCAACCGAAGCGGTAGCAAGTTTAGGGTCATGCAAAAAATCCTGCGTGCCAGAATACGCCCACAAAACCGTGTGCAAAAACTTACCAAAGGGACCATTATAATCTGGCAACGCCAAATCGTAAGCGCCACAATTTAGCAGCATAGCTTTAAGATCTGCGGCGGGCAACATTGGCTGTATGCCAATTTGCGCCGCGTAACTTGGGCTGGTAATTATGTTTGCCATTTGGGCAACGATTTGCGAGCCGGCAGAATCGCCAGCCAGCGCAATGTGTGTAGTGTCCACATTGAGCCGCGCGGCATTTTGCTGTATATAACTAAGCGCTGCGTTTAGTTGTAGGATTGGCGCTGGGTATTGCTTTTCGGGCGCCAACGTATAATTAACGCTAATGGCAGTAAAACCGTGTGAGGCCAAAATCGACAAATAATTGTCTATGTCATCTTTATTACCCGCCACCCACGCTCCGCCGTGCACCCATACAACTGTTGGTCGCGGTGCAGTTGTGTTGTTCGGGTAAAAAGCATCTAAATAAGCGTCACTGTCGCCTGTTTTATACTGCTGGTTTTGTACCTGAGTAATGCCGGCCGGCACATATTTTTGCAATGCGTCATTTACTTGGGCGTTATTTTTAGCAAACGCCTGGCGGATCAACAGCGCGTTTGGCCACGGGCTCACCTGGAACGCAACCCACACGCCTGCTCCCAATAACACAAGTACCAGGCAGGTAACGCCGAGCCATTTTGCTGCTTTTTTTATTGTCTGTGTGTGCCGCTGCCAAAAAGTTTGTTTGCTTGTCCGCGCGTGTTTTTTAGTGCCCATTTGTAACCATTATATATGATTATTAAACGCGGCTACAATTTTTTGTTAAAGATATGGTATAACTAACACTGGCCTGCGTACGTACGACTTGCTGGAGGATACTTTGTCGTTTGCCATTGTGACCCGCAATAGGCGGGTGTGTTTGACGCTGGAGTTTTTGTGGGCAGCATACCTCGGCGCATCATTCGTTACCTTGTATTTGCTGAATCTGGGCCTAAGCCAAACGCAAGTATTTGGTTTGCAGGCGATTATCACTGTAGTGATGATCGTGACTGACCTCCCGCTTGGCTATATCGCCGATAGGTTTGGTGTGCGTCGCGTCATTATCGCTGGTACTGTGGTGCAAGTTATTCAAAGCGTTTTCTTTGTTGCCTGTACCACGTTTTGGCAGTTCGCCATAAGTTATGTTTTGTATGGGCTGTTTTTGTCGGCCCTTTCAAACACAACGGCTACCATTATGACGCGGTCGGTGGCGGCTATAGACGACGACGTGGTGCGGAGCCAAACGTATTCGGCGTACGAAAAGCATAGGATTGACATTCGCAATCTGGGGTTCCTTGTCAGCGCTGTCATTGGCGGCGGCCTCGTGGCTATGGGCACAATTGTATGGCCGTTTTGGGTCCAGCCAATTATTTTTGGTGCGGGCGTTATAGCGAGCCTTGGGTTGACACGGTTGCCCAAAAAGGTTGGCGAACAAAAGAAACGCCCTTCGCTTGTTAAAGTTGTTCACACCATGCTTAACAACCGGCCGAATGTGCGCAATGTCATTTTGCTGTCGACCATTGTGCAGATGACTGGCTACGCTGGCTTGTGGTTGTTCCAGCCGCGTATGCTGTTGACGGGGATGCCGGTGTGGTCATTCGCGCTAGTGTACTTTGGGCGGTCAGCGCTGACGATCGCGCTACGTAAAGCCGACTTCCCCAAGCGTGTCAGCGCCACGGCCATGTGGTTGTGCCTGTGGTTATGCATGCCAATTGGCGTGCTGGCCGCGGCGTTTACTACAGGCTACGGCGGGCTCATTGTGCTTGTTGCGGCCCATGCCTTTTTGTCTGCCTCTTACGAAGTGATGACGCGGACATATCTGAACAAAGTGTTGCCCGACGATTACAGTACGCGCACGACCGAACTGTCGGTGGTAACGACATCAGCCTCGCTAAGCTTTGTGCTGATTGGCCCTATGGCCGGCTGGGTGAAAGATACGTATTCCTTAAGTGCCGCTTTTGTCATGATCGCGGCAGTTGGTTTGTGCCTCGGCGCGCCAGTATTTTGGGCGTTCCGCCGGTACGCACGCTGACTTTTTGGTGGTGGGGGCGCTGTTTTGGCGCCCCCATTTTTAATGCAGCAATTGTTGCAGTGATTTGGCGTTGGCAATTGCGTAGCTGGCAGTCGTGTTATTAAAGTAAGCAAATGTGATGTCTGCTTTGGCGAGTTTTGTCGCCCAATTTTGTAAATCTTTTTGCGAATACGGCGACTTGTATAATTGCGTCGCACCATGGAAGCGGGCGTAGGCAAAGTCTGCCGTTGCCTCAAAATTCGTTGGCATTCCGGCGCCGCTAATCCAGGCGTTGGCGACGTTGTGCGTACGCAAAAGCTCAAACGTTGCGCTTGTAAACCAGCTGGCATGACGGAATTCTATGGCAATGCGGGCGTGCAGTTTGTGGCCTGCCAAAGTTGTTTTAAACGCAGGAATAAATCGCGCCAATTGTGGTGTGTTGGCCGTAAAGTTTGCCGGTAATTGCACCAAAACAACTGCTAGTTTATTTTTAAGTCCGGCGATTGACTGGCAAAAATGGTCGAGCGCTTGCTGCGCGCTTTCGTCGGTTTTTAATCTTTTAGAATGAGTAATAAGTCGGCTTAATTTAACCGAAAACGTAAAATCTGCCGGCGTTTGCTGGTACCACTGGGCGACGGCATCCGGCGTAGGCAAACGGTAAAACGTATTGTTAATTTCGACGCTATCAAATTGCTCGGCATATAGTTTTAGCCAGTCTTTTTGCGGTATTTTTGGCGGGTAAAAATCGCCAACCCAATTGTCGTAGCTCCAGCCACTGGTGCCAACAAAGTAGTGCATAACGTTATTCTACAATTTTTTATCATAATTCAAAGAGCGGTAACGGTAAACATCATTCTATAATATCACGTATAGATGTCAATGGTTTATCTGCAGCCAACTTCTGTTTAAATAAGAAGGTAAGAGGGTTAACTAATGCGCTTTATCTCCCCCAAAACCAATGGCTACGTTTTATACGCGGTGACTGGCACCAACAGCGTGTCATTTGCAATAGATTTTGAAGAGGCCAATGTAAAAGGCCTGCTCGGTTTTGCTGTCGAACGCCATGACAAAACCGAAGGCGAACGCTATTTTATGTACGGTTTTAAAGTGTTTAAAGAAACGATGCCGCAACCTGCCCCAAACAACATGGTCAGCACATACAACCAACCAGTGCAAAGTTTTGTATGGGATGATTTTACCGGCAAGCCTGACCATAATTACGATTATTATTTTTATCCGCTTAAAGGGACGCCGCAAAATATTGACCGTTCACAGCCGCCAATTGTTGTTTCGGTTGCGACCGAGCCATTGTTTAGCACGTCGGACGTCCACGACGTGTTTTTTAATCGTGGCGTCGCCAGCAGCCAAGCGTTTGCCCGGCGATTCCATAACCAAAAACCGAGCCAGGTACACGATGCCGCCGAAAAAGCTGCGATGTTAAAATGGCTTGGCCGTGATTTAGAAACGGCAATGGCTCAGTTTATTGCCCAAGCCAAAAAAGGCGACACGTTGCTGGCCTGCATGTACGAGTTCCATTACCAGCCAATCGTCGATTTATTTAAACAGGCGATTGACCGCGGCGTGCAGGTGCGCATTATTATTGACGCCAAAAATAACAAAGCCGCATTCCCGCGTGCCGAAAATTTGCAGGCGATAAAAAAGGCCGGCATTCCGACGGCCAATGTGCTGCTGCGCGAAGCTAATCCAAGCGACATCCAGCATAATAAATTTATCGTATTTTTGCAGGGCAAAGCGCAAGAACCGGCTGCTGTATGGACAGGTTCAACTAATGTTTCGGAGGGTGGAATCTTTGGCCAAACTAATGTCGGGCATTGGGTACGCGACTCAAAAACCGCAGCGTTTTTTGTAAAATATTGGCAGCTTTTGAGCGCCGACCCAGGTGGCAAAGCACGCCAGGCGCGCCCCCAAAAAATCGCTGCCAATGACGAATTTAAACAAAACGTCATTGCCTTGCAGCATGATATTGAAGCGGCGACGGTCCAAAAAATTCCGGCTGGTATCACGCCCATTTTTAGTCCGCGCACCAGCGACGTTATGCTGCAAAGTTACGCCAGCCTGCTTAATAGCGCGACCGATTGCGCGGCTATAACGCTAGCGTTTGGCATTAATGATGCCTTTCGCAAAGTGCTTAAAGGTAACACGCCACAAAGCCATATCACGTTTATGTTGCTCGAGAAAAAAGATACGGCGGGCACAAAATCCGAAGTAAAGCTAACTGCTAAAAATAACGTTTACGAAGCGTGGGGCTCGTATATTGCCGACCCGCTGTACCGCTGGACACGCGAGGTGAACACCAAAATTTTGCAGCTCAACCAACATGTTATGTACATTCATTCTAAATTTATGTTGGTTGATCCGTTGGGCGCGGAGCCGTTAATTGTGACTGGCTCGGCCAACTTTAGCGAAGCGTCGATAGTTGGAAACGACGAGAATATGATAATTATAAAAGGCA
Organism: Saccharimonas sp. (SeqCode); assembly: GCA_035478375.1. Classification (GTDB taxonomy): domain Bacteria; phylum Patescibacteriota; class Saccharimonadia; order Saccharimonadales; family EFPC-124; genus DASTDY01. The sequence goes on from DATIJQ010000075.1 coordinate 6,562, forward strand.
ATCGCCGCGCGGCGGATATTTATTTTACCGAGTTTAACCGGCTATTTAACCACTATTATTTTAGGTCGGTGTACGAAGAATTGCACAGCAAAAAAACCGCTAAACCAAGCAGTGACACCAGTTTATTTTTGGCGCCAAATGACAGCTGGCTGGCAAAATACAAACCTGGCAAGTTACGCTATAAGCGGGTA
>DATIJQ010000076.1:0-22575 GCA_035478375.1 Saccharimonas sp. (SeqCode)
CTTTTGTCTTTGCCGCACAAAAACCATTGCCAGGCGCCGCCTATTACCAAGCCAAACACTACCTCGAGCACATTTTAGCTGACCTGCACGTGCCTTACAAAATTGTACCGGCAAGCAAAGAATCGCCGTTTGAAGTCGGTCGTCAAATTTTTGCCCCGTTCGAGCCAAAGCGATCCGGCTATTTGTTGCTTGGCGAAGCGGGCGAGTTTGGCGGTTTTATTGGCGAATACCACGCCGCCGCGCGCAAAGGGCTTAAATTGCCAGATTACACGGCTGGTTTTGAAATTGACCTCGAGCGCCTGTTACAGCACCGGCGTCCAGTCAACTATGCGCCAATCCTTAAGTTCCCAGCTACAAGCCAAGATGTCAGTCTAAAGGTAAATGCCGAGGTGCACTATGGCGATGTCGCCACACTGGTTGCAAGCGGTTTTGTGGCCGACGGCCGGTTACGTGTGACGGTGGCGCCGCGTGACATTTACATGTCGGATAGCGACGCCAGCCACAAACACATCACCTTTCGTATTACATTGCAACATGGCGAGCGGACGCTGACGACAGACGAAGTAAATGATTTGCTCGACAAAATGGTGCAGCATGTGGCGGCTACAATTCCGGCTGAGCGTATCTAAAAGGTAATGTCGTGAAGTCCGGTGACGTGGTCGAACCAAATGCTACATCCTGCGAGTCCAAGGAAAATGAGGACGAAGAAACCTATAATGGCTAAGCATGACTTGAGTCCCACGTCACCCTCCTTAATGTGCATACACCCCGACATTTTAATCATACGGGCAATCCCCTCTAGAAATCCACCCAATTTCCCTGTAAAATAGTCTACAATGAAACAACTTTGGAAAATCCTCCGCTTTTCGGGCAATTTATGGCCGTATTACGTGACCGTAACGGTCTTTTCGGTTACTGGCGATTGCTAACCAGGTCTCGCCGCTCATTATTAAAGCGGTTGCCGACTTGGTGACAGGTGTCATCCAAGGGCATGCGCCAAATTATGGCCTAGGCGTCCTGCTGGCGCTTGGTTTTTTGGCGAGCGACGTTGCGGTGACGATTTTCTCGAACATCGGTGGCTACTATGGTGACATTATGGCCGCCAAATTACGCAAACAGCTCAGTAGCCGTTATTACAAACACCTTATGACGCTGCCGCAAAGTTACTACGACCAAGAGCTAACTGGCACAATTATTAATCGCCTCAACCGTACTATTGCTGAGCTGACTAACTTTTTAAACTTCTTTGCCAATAACTTTTTCCAGATGATTTTAACCATGATTTTGACCTTGGTCATTGTGGCGTTCTACAGCTGGGAAGTCGCCATTGCCTTGTTTGTCGTTTACCCGATATTTTTGTGGCTGACAGCGATTACCAGCAAAGGTTGGCAAGAACAGGAGCAAAAAAAGAACAAACGCATTGATTTGGCGAGTGGTCGGTTTGCCGAAGCAGTTGGGCAAATTCGGGTTGTTAAATCGTTTATACAAGAACAACGCGAACTCGACTACTTTGACCACCACTACGAAGAAACCGTCGGCATCACCCGCGTCCAGTCCAGCCATTGGCATAAAATGGATGTCGTGCGTCGGCTGGTGCTCAACTTGCTATTTTTTGCAATTACAGGTTTTGTCTTTTGGCAAACATTGCTTGGTCGGTTTACTTTGGGCGAAATGTTTTTGCTTGTTCAGTATGCCAACCTCATGCGACTACCACTGTTTAGTATGAGCTTTTTTGTGGACCAAACGCAGCGGGCCATCGCTGGCAGCCGCGATTACTTTAGCGTTATGGAGATCCAACCCAGCATCACCGACAAGCCAAATGCTACCGACTTAGCAGTAAAACGGGGTGGCATCGAATACAAAGACGTTCACTTTAGCTACGACCAAAAAGAAAAGGTACTTACCGACATTACGTTTACCGTGCAACCCGGCAAAAAAGTCGCGCTGGTGGGCGAGAGCGGCGAAGGCAAAAGTACCATCACCAGCCTGCTGCTACGATTGTACGAACCAGACAAAGGCGCCATTTTTGTTGACGGTGTCGATATTGCTACGGTAACGCAGCGTAGTTTGCGCGAATGCATTGCAGTCGTATTCCAAGATCCTGCCCTGTTTAGTGGTACTATCCGCGAAAACATTGCCTATGCTACGCCCGATGTTACCGAATCTCAAATTATTGCCGCCGCCAAAGCTGCCAACGCCCACGATTTTATTACCAAATTAAACGATGGTTACGACACCCAAATTGGCGAACGTGGTGTTAAATTAAGTGGCGGTCAAAAACAGCGGTTGGCAATTGCGCGTGCGCTACTTAAAGACGCGCCGATTTTAATTTTAGATGAAGCCACAAGTTCGCTGGACAGCAAAGCTGAGGCCCAAGTACAAGAGGCGCTCGAAGCCTTAATGAAAGGCCGCACTACCGTAATTATCGCTCACCGCCTAAGCACCATTGCCGGCGTCGACGAAATCGTGACTATAAAAGGCGGTAGGGTCGACGAAACGGGTTCGCCCGCCAAACTCGCCAAGACCGGGGGCATTTACAGCCAATTGTTGCAATTGCAAATGGGCGCTACAAAAGCCGCGCAAAAGAAACTTAAAGAGTTTGATATTGCGCAGTAATCTTTGATGCATACCTTGTTGCCGAGGCTGGCGCGCTTTGACTCCAAAAGATGGTACAATAAAAAGACATGAGCGAAGTTACCACCAAAAAATCAACCCGTATTATTATTTTAATCATCGCCATCGTTATGGCTGGCGGTTTTATAGGATCGTATTTTTTAATTATTATGAACCAATCAAGTCAGAACAACACACCACAGAATCAAACCCAAACATCTAATAACGATAACTACGACCCGACCGCATTTAAAGCCAGCGGTCCAGTTACACAGTTGCAAATTGTCGACGAAAAAGTCGGTACTGGCGCCGAAGTTAAGACTGGCGACAGCGTGCGCGTCCACTACAAAGGTACTATTGCCCAAACCGGTATGAAGTTCGACAGTAGTTACGACCGTGGCGAACCAGTAACTTTCCCGCTTTCACAGGTTATTCAGGCGTGGCAGCAAGGCATTCCTGGTATGAAAGTTGGCGGCAAGCGCCGTTTAGTCGTGCCTGCAGCGTTAGCGTATGGTGCGCAGGCACAACCTGGTATTCCAGCAAATTCTGACCTTGTGTTTGAAGTCGAACTGCTCGCCATTACCCCTCCACAGCAACCTAAACAATAACAAAAGTACAACATGTAGTGTCTTGCATAAGCGCCTTGGCACTATATATACTAAAATGAGTCTCTTGGAGGGGAACATGAAAAAAACAGTCACAATCTACACAACCACAACATGCGCTTATTGCGAGATGGTTAAAAAATTTTTAAGCAGCAAAAATGTGCCTTATTCGGTCATAAACATGGACGAAGAACCGACCGAAGTCAGGCAAAAGATTATAGAAATGAGCGGCGCGATGACCGTGCCGGTGGTTGTTGTCGAAGATGCCGACGACCAAGAGGCACCCAAAAATATTACGGTTGGCTGGAATCCGGCAAAACTGTCGGCAGCCGTAGCGGAGTTAGCGGCATGACCGACCGGCAGCAGCATGACGTTATTATGATTGGTGCCGGTCCGTCGGCACTGGCCGCTGCGCTGTATACCACGCGCGAAGATATCGACACTGTTTTGTACGAAAAGGGTGTTGTTGGAGGTCTCGCCGCAGTTACCGATTGGGTCGACAATTACCCTGGCTTTGTTAACGGCATTAGCGGCCTCGATTTAGCCGAAGCATTGCAAGGTCAAGCCAACCGTTTTGGTGCCAAAATACAATTAGGCGAAGTGAGCACAATTGTTGACGAAGGCGAATTTAAACGGATCGAAACTACCGACGGCCCATTGTGGGCCAAAGCCGTACTTATTGCAACCGGTTCTGATTACAAAAAAATCGGCGTGCCCGGCGAAGATACATTTTATGGCCGCGGCGTACATTACTGCGCCACCTGTGACGGCGCTTTTTACCGCGATAAAAAAGTGGCAGTCGTGGGTGGCGGTAACTCGGCAGTGCAAGAAGCATTGTTTTTGCTAAAGTTCGCCACGCATATCGACCTGCTGGTCCGCAGCACTGTTAAAGCATCCGAAGTCTTGCAACACGAACTCGACAAACAAATTAAAGCTGGCAAGATCACCGTCCATTTAGGCGTAACGACCACCGAAATTGTGGGCGTCGACAACAAAGTTACCTCTGTAAATGCAACCCAAAACGGCAAGCCAGCTACCTACGACGTCGACGGCGTGTTTGTGTTTGTTGGTCTACTGCCAAACACCGGCTTTTTAAAAGGCACGGCTATAAAGTTAGACGACCGCGGTTTTATCGTCACCGACGCTGGTCTGCAAACTGCCATACCGGGCGTGTTTGCCAGTGGTGATGTACGCAGCGGCGCTACCATGCAAATTGCTAGCGCAGTTGGTGAAGGTGCCACGGCAGCCTTAAAAATCCGTGAATTTTTAGAGATGCAAGAACGTCATGCCATTACGTCGCCTGACGAAAAAGTCTAATCAAAAAAGCCCGCGCTATGCGGGCGACTTTGATTGAGTTAGAGTTGCTGATCCCTAATCACGGATGCCTTGCATACGGTCCGGCCGGTTGGTTACTACGGCTTTAACGTTGCGGTCTTCGGCTAGACGCGCAGCAGTTGCGGGATTATTAACAGTGTACACGTATACAAACAGCTCGCGTAGTTCGGCTTGGTGAACGGCTCTAGCCGGCAAATATTTATACGAAAATCCAACTGCCTGTACGCGTAATCCCCGTAAATGCAAAAATTTGTAAGGGTTAATGGCATGCAACAGCGCAAGTGGGATTTTACCGTCCAAGTGGTGCACCTCGCGTAGCACGCTTACTTTAAACGAACTGACCATAAAATCGTCATACTTGCGACCATTGGCAATAGCGTCCGCGATTTGTTTGACGACTGCTTGGGCGCAACCGTGAGTTTTGATCTCGACGTTAATTTTTGCCTTGTCGCCGATTGTCTTAAAGGCTTGGGCAACTGTTGGGATGGTGTTGCCACCGCGCAGCTTAACCTGTTGCAGTTTTTCGAACGTAGTGCGCGAGATAATATGCGGGCGCAGGCCAGTACGCAGCGTATGTGAGTCGTGGCTAAGTACCACGTGACCATCGCGGGTAGTACGGACGTCGAATTCTATCCAGTCGACGCCAATTTGTAGGGCGGCCTCAAAACTTGCAAGCGTATTTTCGGGCGCGAGGCCGGCGGCGCCACGGTGGCCAATTATTATCATAATGCTAGTGTACTTATAAAAGTGACTTTCGCCAACCTCCCCGGACCAAAATGGTGGGGAGGCGGCGAACGTCAAGGCTAGGCAGCCAGTTCGGCGTCACGCATGATTGCCGTGTAGTGGCCCCACAAGACCTGGTGGCGTAGGCTCTCGCGGGCTGAGCCCACTCTGGTACGGTCTTTGCCGACGAGCTCGGTGATGAGGGGGAAGCTCAGCCGCCCGCCATTGCCGCGCACGTACATGACAATTTCTTGTGCCCCGCTGGCAAACGGTTGCAGGGCTGCGAACGTAGCAATGTCGTTGCTGCTCATCCACACGTGGTAGGTGAGCCCACCGTGGAGCTTCGGGTACTTGGGACCCGACCACTCGCCCAGCTTGGGAGCGAGGGGGCGTAGCACTTCGGGGAAGTCGCTGAGAAGTAGTGTCACTTTTGCTCCCTTGTCGTTGAAGCCTCCAGGCCGCATTCGCGCCTTGACGTAAAAGTAATAATATACCAAAAAAAGTCTGTTTGTCAACCCGTGGTTAACCTAAAATTAATCTGTTACAATAAAACCGAACGAATAAAAAGGAGCTTTATGGCTGATTTTAACAAAGTCCTGACGCCTGGCGACGTAGCGGGCGGCACTGTAAATACTGTTATCGAAATTCCGCAAGGGTCATTCCTTAAAGTTGAATGGAATCGCAAAAACGCAACATTTTTTGTTGACCGCGTTGAGCCGGCAATTTTTGCAAAACCATGCAGTTATGGGTTTATTCCGCAGACGCTTGACGGTGATGGCGACGAGCTCGATACACTAGTTGTATGCGATGAGCCAATCCCAACCGGTGTCTGGCTTGAAGTCCGTATTTTGGGCCTCATGAAGTTCGAAGACGACGGCGAAATGGACCACAAAATTGTTGTTACGCCAGCCGACGATCGCAACACCGGCAACCGCTACCAAACTCTGGACGACCTCGGCGACCGCTGGAAGCAACAAATTGAATTCCACTTTAACCATTACAAAGATCTAAAAAAACCGGGCACGACGACTGTGCAGGGTTGGGGCGATGTCGAAGAAGCTAAGCAAGTTATTAACGAATGCATCGACCGCTGGAACCAACAAGCCGCGTAAATCATTTGGCAAAAACAAAACCGCCGCGTATAAAAGCGGCGGTTTTTGGTTTGCAAGGGATTGGAATGTGGCGGGCGGGCGCCACATTCCAGTCACCGCGGGATGAGATTGAGCTTGTCGGTCAGCACCAACCAAGCACGACCAGTCTGGTGAGCAAGCAACTTGTGTGGCAGGTAGCCGATGGTGGTGACCTCGGGTGCCCGGTTGGGTGAGACCGCAAAGGTCGCGGTGACGCAATTCACAGTCCTCTTCTTGAATCCGACGACTCCCGCGAACGCGTGCTCGCGGCTGACAAGTGCGTACGTGGGCTCGTCCCAGTGAAGCAGCAGCACGTACGATGCATCCGCATGGACAACTCGCCACGCTTTCGTCACCAAGCATCTGCTGCACCCATTCTGGGGGCATTCGCCCTCGCGGCTCTGCACGTGGTCACACCAACCCGCAAGCGCATGGCGTAACTGCCTGGCAGTGAACGTGAGCGACACCTTGTCCAGGTCCAGCACACTGAACTTACCACTCGATCGAGTCATGCTTCTATCCCTTCAAAAGCGGTAACTTGCAAATAACAATATACTAAAATTAATAATTTGTCTAGGGTGTGCGGCCCGAGCACGAATTGGGAGTGCCCGGGCCGCTGGTCTAGCAGGTGGTACTGAGTGTGAGGTCGATGCGCGGCTCCACCCACGAGTCGGGGACTCGGTAAACCTTTACGTTGGGTCGGTTGACGCAGTGCGTCCACGAGTCGGTGTCAACGATTGGCGCCAACTTCAGGCCGTCAGCAGTTTGGACCACCTGCCAACTACGCAGGTGCCGGCCGATGTCGAAGAAACCGCCGTAGTCAGCTTGGGAATGGATCACATCCCCGACATGAACGACAGCATCGGGACTGTCGGTGGCGATGTCGTTGTAGCCCTCGCGGGCCGGCTGCAACGCAACCAACGTGACGGCGGCAATCACAACGACTATTGCCACAGAAACGACAACGAACAGCCACGACTTACGCTTCTTTGCTGGGTCGCCTGCATGGCTCATGCTGCTCTCCTTCTAGGCCGTGGAATAGGGCGAAAAATTTGCTAGCTTCGGCTTGCTGAGCCCGCATCTTTTTGCCATTACCCGGATGTGCAAAAAACGTCAGTTTGGTCGGCGAGATTACTGGACCGGTGCGGTAATGCTCGGTCAGTATGTATGCTTTTACGTCATCGGTGCTTCGCCATAAAATGGTGTTGCAGGCGTCATTTAAAAGAACCGGCGTCCATGTATCCCAGTTGGAACGCTCTGCATGGTTCAACCCCATTGGGACGAGCGGCGCATCGGCAAGTTCAATCTGGCCGACGTAAAGCTCGCCTATAAAGATGTCCAGCTGTTCCTCCCAGCGCTAGGCCAAAAAATATAATACATTCTAAATTGGTATTTGTCCAATGTTTGCACTGCCGCCGCGCATCAACTACAATATAATCAACAATGCTAACGCTTAAGAAGTGGGGTATAAAGTGAAGACACGAATTGCAATTAATGGATTTGGGCGAATTGGCCGTTGCGCCTTTAAAATTGCGTTCGAGCGCAGCGATATAGAAATCGTCGCCATTAACGATTTAACAGATACTAAAACGTTGGCCTATTTGTTAAAACACGATACCTCCTACGGCACCTACCAGCACGAAATCGGCTACGACGACGGCAGTATCATTGTTGACGGTCAGCACATCCAAGTTTTATCCGAAAAGGACCCGGCCGCGTTGCCCTGGGCTGCCCACAACGTCGATGTTGTCATAGAGAGCACCGGCTTTTTTGTCGACCCCGCCAAAGCCAAAGCGCATATCGACCCAGCCGGCGCTAAAAAAGTTATTATTAGCGCCCCAGCCAAAGGTGAGGGCGCCGACACTATTGTGCTTGGCGTTAACGAAGACAAAATTGATGGCGCCACCGAAGTTATTAGCAACGCAAGCTGTACCACAAACTGCATCACGCCGGTCGCGGCAGTTATCGAAAGCCACTTTGGCATCGAAAAAGCCATGATGACTACTGTCCATAGCTACACTGCCAGCCAACGCTTGCAAGACGCGCCAAGCAAAAACTTGCGAGAAGCACGCGCTGCTGCCGAAAACATCGTGCCCACAACCACCGGCGCTAGCATCGCCGCAGCCAAAGCATTGCCCGCGCTGGCAGGTATTTTTGGTGGCTTGAGCGTACGCGTCCCAACCCCAGTTGGCAGTTTGTCTGACTTTACCTTTGTACTTAAAAAAGACGTCACCGTTGAAGAAGTCAACGAGGTCTTTAAAAAAGCCGCCAAAGAACCATACTACCAAGGCATTCTAGAAGTCACCGAAGAAGAACTGGTCAGCAGTGACTTTAAAGGCAACAGCCACTCAGCTATTGTTGACCTCAACCTGACCGCTGTTGTTGGCGGTAACATGCTTAAAGTCATCGCTTGGTACGACAATGAATGGGGTTACAGCAACCGTTTGGTCGAACTCACTGCTGACGTTGGCAAGGCACTCCAAAAATGATCGTCTACCTCGGCTCAGACCATGCCGGCTACCACCTTAAGGAAAAGGTCGAGGTATATTTGCTAAAGCAAGGCTATAAAGTCGAAGACGTCGGCGCAAAAACATTGGATCCCGCTGACGACTATCCGCAATTTGCTTTTTTGGCCGCCACGCAAGTATTGGGCAGTACCGACGATGACCCGCGCGCCATTTTACTATGCGGTGGCGGTCAGGGCATGGCAATTGCGGCGAACCGGGTGCGTGGCATTCGGGCAGTCGTGATTGACGACGTACAAGAAGCGCGCATGAGTCGCAACGACAACGATGCTAATGTGCTGGCCCTGCCAGCGCGAGTGTTGGAGCATGACGAAGCCAAGGCCTTTGCCATTATCGAAACCTGGCTTAAAACACCGTTTTCTAAAGCCACTCGCCACGCTCGCCGCTTGCACGAAATAGAAGAGGTGTACGGTTAATGGCAGTTATTGTCCCGTGTGTCACCGCGACCGACGCCCATGTTTACCGCGAGCAAATGGCGCGTATTGCGCCGTTCGCGAGCCGCGTCCATATAGATTTTAGTGATGGTCAGTTTGCGCCGCTCAAGTTGGTCAATCCAATCCAGGCGTACTGGCCCGAAGGCGTACTTGCCGACTTCCACCTTATGGTCCAAAAACCTGAGGATTACTTAGAGACGGTCATAAGTTTAAAGCCCCAAATGGTCGTTATCCATGCCGAAGCACAAGGCAATTTGACCGGTGTTATTTTGCAGCTGCGGGCTTTGGGTATAAAAACCGGCGTGGCCTTGCTGCAACAAACGCAACCGCAAAGTGCTCGCCAACTTATTGCTGAGGCAGACCATGTCCTTATTTTTAGCGGCGACCTTGGTCATTTTGGCGGTCACGCCGATATGGGTTTGCTTAAAAAAGTGGCCGACATTAAGGCGATTAATTCCACCGCCGAGATTGGTTGGGATGGTGGCGTGTCGCTCGACAATGCCGCGCAACTAGCGCTGGGCGGGGTAGAAGTACTCAATGCCGGCGGTGCGATCCAGCGCGCCGACGACCCTGCCGCGACCTACAAACAATTAAACGAGCTTGCCGCGCGCAGCAACTCATAATAAAATCATAAGTAGTATGGTGCAATTAACAATTCCGCAATTAGAAAAGAAAGCCAACGACATCCGTATCGACATTATTAAAATGCTCGAAGCCGCCGGCAGTGGCCACACCGCCGGCCCGCTCGATTTAGCTGATATTTTTACCGCACTCTACTTTAATATTTTAAAGCAAGACCCCAAAAACCCTGATTGGCCCGAACGCGACATCTTAATTTTAAGCAATGGCCATTGTGTACCCGTGCGCTACGCCACCATGGCTCACGCCGGTTATTTCCCTAAAGCCGAACTTAAAACGCTGCGTAAACTTGGTACGCGTTTGCAAGGCCACCCCGAACGGTTGCGGTTGCCAGGTCTCGAAACCACCTCTGGCCCATTGGGCAGTGGCCTCAGCCAAGCTGCCGGCATGGCAAAAGCGCTGCAAATGGACGGCGACGACCACCGCTGGGTGTACTGTGTTACTAGTGATGGCGAAATGGAAGAAGGCAATTATTGGGAAGGCGTCATGTTTGCGGCTAAATACCGCCTACATAACCTTATCGTCATTGTCGATCGCAACAATATACAAATCGACGGCAACACCGAAAACGTCATGCCGCTCGAAAACCTGCGTGACAAATGGGAAGCCTTTAATTGGCACGTGCAAGAAATCGACGGTCACAATATAGAAAGCATTATAGATGCGTGCAGCATGGCTCGTGCTGTTGTCGAACGCCCCAGCGTTATTATTGCCCACACCATCCCCGGTAAAGGTGTGCCATTTATGGAATACGATTACCACTGGCACGGCATGATGCATAACGCCCAAGAAGCCAAAGACGCGCTCAAAAAATTGCGCAGCCTAGATGGCAAAATTAGCGGAGATCACGACTGATGGACATGCATTTAGTTGGCAATATTGGCGATCCGAACATTAAACAAGAATCAAACCGCAAAGGATTTGGCCGTGGTCTGCTCGCGCTTGGCGAACACAATCAAAACGTGGTGGCGCTGTGTGCCGATCTGACTGAATCAACCCAAATGGCTGGTTTTGCCGAAAAATTCCCCGAGCGTTTTGTAGAAATCGGTGTGGCAGAACAAAACTTAGTGACAGTCGCCAGTGGGATGACAGCGCTTGGTAAAATTCCGTTTGTCAGCAGTTATGCGGCGTTTTGCCCGGGTCGTGACTGGGAGCAGATTCGTACGACTATATGTTTAAACGACCGGCCGGTTAAAGTTGTTGGCTCGCACGCCGGCGTTAGTGTTGGGCCAGATGGCGCCACTCACCAAATGCTCGAAGATATTGCCCTTATGCGCGTATTACCAAATATGACTGTCGTTGCCCCGGCCGACAGCGTTGAGGCCGAAAAAGCGACGCAAGCGCTTGCCGCTACCGAGCATCCGACGTATTTACGCCTATCACGCGCCGATTCGCCAATTTTTACCACCGTTGATACGCCGTTCGAACTCGGCAAAGCCTATATTTTATACGAGGGCCACGATGTCGCCATTATGGCCACCGGCACCATGACCTACCAGGCGCTTGTGGCGGCACAACTACTTGGCCAAGCTGGTATTCGCGCCGAAGTTGTGCACGTACCAACCATCAAACCGCTCGACGCCGACACCATTTTAAACAGCGCTCACAAGTGTGGTCGCGTTGTTACGGTCGAAGAAGCCCAAATCGCCGCAGGTTTTGGCAGTGCTGTCGCCGAACTGTTGACCGAACAACTCCCAATGCCTGTTTTACGCCTTGGCATGCACGACCGCTTTGGCGAATCTGGCGAACCCGCCCAATTACTTGACCACTTTGGCTTAACCGGCAACCATATCGCCGCACAGGTACAGCAATGGATGAATCACACGTACCAGTACCATCGCTAAAGTTGCCCGAACAGGGCACCGGCAAGCCGGCCAAACGCGACAAATCATTGTTAATTGCTTTGATCTTTTCGGCTCTATTTTTACTGGCGGCCGTCGCGGTTTGCGCCTGGCTCATTTTAAAACCTGCTGGCAATAATGTTGTTACCGTACAGCCACAAGGTGATGGCAGTGATAAAGTTAGCCAAGTCAACTTTTTGCCTGGCGCTAACCTTGGCGCAAATTACGTTCGTCGCGGCCAAGCTACGCTTGCCAATAATACGACATACTATTTTGATGCTGGCACCAACTGTGGTATTACAACTGTGGTACAGCCACTAGCTCAAGCCAACACCAACCCAAAAGATGCCATTACGACGCTGCTTAAAAGTAATACAAACACAGCTATAACCAACAGCACAGATGGTCAGGCACAGCAATTTAAAGATGCTGACGGCGCGCACGCCTGGAGTTTTAACACCCTGCAAGTCGCTCAAAATATTAGCATTCCCGGCTTAAATTTTAATACGCAGCAGCAAGTGGTGGCGTATAAACAGTTTGGTACGCAGGTGGCGAGTATCCAATATTCGTGCCCCACGGGGCAGTGGAATGCCAAAAAGGCCGAGCTCCAAACCATGACAAACAGCTTTACAATAAAAACACAGAAGGGGTAGGGATGAGTTTAAGCATTCGGCAAATCAGAGATAATTGCGTACGTGCGCGCCACTTAATGCAACGCAGTCGGCAGCAACATTTTGCGGTGGGCGCGTTTAATATCGATAACCAAGAGACATTAATTGCAGTCTGCCGCGCGGCGCAAAAGTTGCAAAGCCCGGTGCTGGTTGAGGTCAGTCATGGCGAAGTCGAAGCTATGGGGCTCGACAACATCCGTGACATGGTCGACAACTACAAACGCGAATATGGCGTCGAAATATATATTAATTTAGACCACAGCCCAAGTGTCGAAGCCGCCAAACGCGGTATTGACGCCGGCTTTGAATTCATCCACATTGACGTCAGCCAAGCCGACCACAACGCCACCGACCAGCAAATTATTAATGCGACTAAAGAAGTTGTGGCCTACGCTCGCTTTACCGGCGCGCTGGTCGAGAGCGAACCGCACTACTTTGGTGGTAGCTCCAACCTCCACACCGAAGACATCGACTACGAAGAAATCAAAAAGACATTTAGTACGCCCGAAGGCGCCAAGCATTTTGTTGAGGCGACCGGCATCGACACCTTTGCGGCAGCGATCGGCAACTTACACGGCAAATATCCGGTGCCAAAGCAGCTTGACCTTGCCTTGTTGCAACAAATTCGCGACGCAATCACATGCCAGATTAGTTTGCATGGCGGCAGCGGTACACCCGGCCATTATTTTAAAGAAGCAGCAAAAATTGGCGTTAGCAAAGTTAATATAAATTCTGACATGCGGGTGATGTTCCGTGACACGTTGGTAAAAGTGTTGGCCGACAACCCCGACGAATACGCAGTTGTTAAACTTATGCCGCAAGTGTACCAAGCGGTGCAAGCCGTGGTCGAAGAAAAAATCGAAACCTTTGGCTCGGCCGGCAAGGCGGTGGTGTAGTGGCAAAAGCGCTCAAAATGTTGGCGATTGGCGCGGCAACGCAGGACGTTTTTTTACTGGGCGGCGAGATTTTTAAGCCGTACCAAGAAAAAACTGGTCCTTTTGAGCACCTGCCGCTCGGCGCCAAACTAAGTGTCGAAGATGCCGTGTTTGCTACCGGCGGCAACGCGCTCAACGCCGCCACGACCTTTGTGCGTCAAGGTTTGGACAGTCATTTTATGGGTGTCGTTGGCGACGAACCATCTGGTCAGGTCGTTATGCAAACGCTTGACGACGAAGGCATCGACGCTCGCTACGTCCGCCAAGCCACCATTTACCGTACCAGCTACAGCACCATTTTGCTGGCGCCAACCGGTGAGCGCACTATTTTAACCTGTCACGGCACCAAATTGCGCGCTGATGGTTCTGACCTCACCTTGAGCGCAATTGCAGAAGTCGACTGGTTGTATGTGTCGTCGGTTAACTCTATGGAATTGCTCGAAAAAATCGTCACCCTTGCTGCAAAAAATAACACGCAGGTAGCGATCAACCCATCGCCATTTGAACTAGAAAACGCCCACAAACTGCGCCCCATTTTAGAAGACGTCAGCGTGCTGTTGGCCAATAAAGAAGAAATGCGGCTCATTGTCGAAGGTCAAACGTCCGACGAACTAATCCGCCACGCGGCTCACCTTACACCGACCGTCGTGTTGTCTGACGGCCCTAATGGCGTGCTAGCCACCGATGGCAAACAGCTGGTAAAAGCCGGCATGTACGAAGATGTAAAAGTTATTGACCGCACCGGTGCCGGCGATGCGTTTGGCTCTGGCTTTGTAGCCATGCACGCACAGGGCAGAGATTTGGCCACGGCCGTGACGTTTGCCAGTGCTAACGCCACATCGGTTGTGACCGAAATCGGCGCCACCAAAGGTATTTTGCACCACGATGCCGTATTGCACGATATGCCACTCCAAATTTCTGAGTTATAACGAACAAAACCCGCCCACGCCGCAGTGGCACGAACGGGTTTGCCCTTGATCTTTAGTAGAAGCGAACGACCCAGAGGCCAATTGTCACTACAAAAACAATCGTCATGGCGCCAGAAAAACTTTCGGCAAACCAGCGTCCCCGTTTGCCAAACCATCGTTCCAGCGTGAGCCGCCACACTTCTTGGCCGCGCGATTTTGGCCAGGGCAGTATGCCAACAACTGCGGTTACAGCGCACATCGTCATACCAAACAAAAACGGTAGGTCCCACAACTCATGATGCACGAGGACCGATGGGTGAGTGATCGCAAAACCAATCGCCAGCGGTAGCCCCAAGAAGGCTATAACTCCCAGCGGCACCAAAAGGTGTACGCAAATGCGGTGCTCTTCGAACCGCATGACAACAACGACAATCGTAAGACAAGCCACAAGAATGAGGTTGGTAATCGGCCTGTCGCCCAGTAAAGCGCCAAAAAACCGTTCTGCGACAAAGAGCGTTAGCCCCAAACGAATGGCAGTTGTTGAGCGTACTCCCTCTAGCCAACAGCGCAAATTGTTCATAAAGCCAGCTTTAACCAATGCTTCTACTTTGTACGAACCAATAAATGGTATGTAGCGTACAAACCACGGCCAGCGCGCTGCAGTACTATGTGCACCATTGTCGGTGATGGCACGTAGCTTGTTAGCTACTCGCACATAAGCGCGGGTGTGCCAGGCCGGAATGAAAAACATTTCGGTAACAATAGCCACAATTACAATCCCCTGGGCAAGCTGCACTTTGGACCTACTTTCGGACAAGTTCAAGGGTGGCAAATAGCCGACTTTAGATTACGCCGCAGTGCTCAATTTTGCAAGCCGCCCAAAACACGCTTATGCTACTATAAAAGTATGTCATTTTTACGCGATTTACTCGACGCCAAAGAGCCATTGTTCACGCAAGCATTGCAGCAGCTCGAAGAAGTGAGCCACAAACCTGGGGTTGACGCCAAGCTTGCCGGTGATATCCATCAACAAGCCAGCGCCGCCATTAAAGCGCTTGGACTGGACGAAAAAGACACCATTGGGCCAGAGCTTTACCACGCCCTTAACGCCAAAGTACAACAGCACGACGAACACTTAGCCAAAAGCATTGGCGGCAACTACGACATGCCGGTACAACAGTTGTTGCCGCTCATGAAAGCCGCCGCCGATAAAGTAAAGATGCCGCGCGACTGTTGGGTACTCAAAAAAAGTGTCGCCAAAGAAATGCTGCGCAAAATGCCGCCGCCGCACATTATGGAACGGCTTGGCTATCGGTCTGTCGACAGCATGCTCAAACGCGAAAACCTGGCCGAAATTTATGGCGCGTTGCGCTTTGCCGAAGACCCAGCATGGTTAAACCAGTTTGATGCCACTTATAAAAAGCTCGTAGCGACTGATTTTGAGACCCGCCAGATAGAAATTGTGATTATGCCCCACGACCGCTGGGGCGATATTGCCGAACACTTTATCCAAAAAAAGCGCCACAATATTACGCACTTAAAAGAGCTGGGTGTGATTTTAATGCTGCCGGTCAAGGCCGCGCGTATGCCGGGCATCACCATTTGGGCAATGTCGTTGTTGTTCCATTACACCAACGAAATTCGGCTGTATAGCGCTTACTTTAAATTGCAGCAAGTCAAAAAGAACTTTGGCGAAATTTTAGCTCAAACCCTTATTGCTGACCCCGATTTAGGGCCGATTATGGCCGGCAACCATGTGCATTGGCGCGTGATCCAACGCTACTTTGGCAAACTAGAGGGCGACCCACACCCCGAAATTTTTGAGCCACATGTGCAACCCGAGGACCTGCATTGGCGCAAGGCCGAAAGCATTTTGTACGAGATCGACCCCGAATTAGGTTTTTGGCGCGATCTCGACTACGTCGGTCTTATGTTCGAAGATCGTGCGCTCAGTTTTAATATGATGGACGTCGCCGCCAGCTACTGTAACAACACTCCGTACGAACAGCGCACTATTTACCATTTTCGCGAAAGCCTCTGGAACGAAATTTTTATGCGCTACATGGGCCAAAAAACATTGCGAGACCAAGTACTAAAACAGCTCGACAACGAGATGATTGCGCCCGAACGCCTGGGCAACGTATAATGTAAGCATGAGCAAGTACCAAATCTGTGTGTCGGGCGCAGCCGCCGGCGAAACTGTCGAAACATCCCATTTGTTGGCGTATGCAATAGGTGCGGCGATTGCTAAAAGCGGGCATACGCTGACTACTGGCGCGACGGTTGGACTCCCGCAATATGCGGCGCGCGGGGCAAAAGATAATGGCGGGCTTTCTGTTGGGTTTTCGCCGGCGGCTAGTATCCGCGAGCATTTAAAGTCGTACCGCTTGCCGGTCAAAGAATTCGATTACATCAACTTTACCAACATGGACTACGTTGGCCGCGACGTGTACTTGGTGCGCAGCAGCGACGCGCTTATTACTGTTGGCGGGCGTATGGGTAGTCTGCATGAATTTGCGACGGCCCTCGAAAGTCACAAATTTTGTGCTGTACTCTTAGGTAGCGGTGGCTTGGCTGATTTTATTCCGACTATTATTAATCGTTTGCCAACGCCAGCTGGTAGCAAAATTATATACGAGACCGACCCAGAGCGTATTGTAAAGCAGGTTATTGATTACCTCGACAAAGACTATGCTGATTTTAAAGAAGATATAAAAAGCTTGGAGCGCCGTCCTAAAAAAGCGCCGCGCGGGTAACAAAAAGCCGGCATGTGCCGGACAAAATATGGGTTTATGGGGTTGCGGTCGGGTGACCAGCAACCCCGCCACCGGTATACGTCAGCCGTTGGAGGTGTCGATGAAGCATCTGCTCAGGCCGAGGCCGCTGCGCTGGGCGCGGGCGTCCTTGAAGTGGGTGTCTCTGAGCTTGTAGCTCACTGCGTCCTTGTAGCGGTCTTCCGCTGGGAAGGTGATGGTGACGTCGCGCGGGTTGTCGGCCGGTGCCTTGACCGCCAGCGTGCGCGTGCAGCTACCAAAGGCGACGAAGCCTTCGATAGCGTCGTAGTGGACCTTCAGCGAGTTGTCGTCCTCATGCCATCCGTAGTCCTCGATCGCCTGTCGGACCTGGGTGATCAGCGCTCGCTCCCTTGCAGTTTCCTGTTGGACGCTGCTGTCGACGCTGTTGATGAACGTAATCAGTAGAACAGCCGCGGCCACTACGGCAGCGCAGCTGGCAAGCACCTTTGTTCTTCGTTTCACCAGTTACTCCATTCCTTTGTACGAAGGTGGTAATTGTGCATTATGACATTTGCATAGTAGCTTGTAAAGTTTTTATACACTAAATTCTATAAAAATCCACTGGATAAAAACCTTGGGTGTTGGTCGCCTGGTCTCGTTTGAGTCCAGGCGACCGACCACCGGTGTCGGGGTCAGCAGTTGTTGCTGACGCGGAGGCTGAAGAGGGCGGTATTGGGTGTGAGTTCCTTGAACGGAAAGGGCGCCGACGTGTCGTAGCCCTGCGCATTGCCCTTGCGGGCACGCACCGTAACATTTGCCTCTTCCGGTTTGAGCGGGTCGGCATCGACCACGAGTGTGCAGGCATTGCTCAAAATGATTTGCGCCTGCACATCACCGTCGGCGATGTACGTAATGTCGTCGATGTGCCACCCTTGGGCGGCAACGGCGGTTTGGACCCTGGCGATGTCGCCGGCGTGCAAATCCTGGTTACGCTGCTCGGCAGCGTTACTGTTGGAGGCGAGCTGCACAATCAGATAGATTGCAGCAAGCCCCAGCACGACGGGTATCGCGTTTTTCCGGATAGTCCTCAACATGTGCTAGTCCCCCTACGATGGCGGTGGTATAAATAAACATTACCATAAAATGATAAAAAAAGCAACAAAGCATAAGTATATTAAGTGCTGACGAGCACGCTTTGCCTGAGTTTGCTACAATAGTACCGATGCCCGATTTTAAACTCGTCACCCCCTACCAACCCACAGGCGACCAGCCCCAAGCGATCGCCACACTTTTAGAGGGCCTTAAAAAAGGCGAGCGCGAACAAACCTTGCTTGGCGTTACTGGCTCCGGCAAAACGTTTACCATGGCCAATATTGTGGCCGAGCGCCAGGTGCCGACACTAGTTTTGTGTCATAACAAAACACTGGCCGCGCAGCTGTACGGCGAGTTTAAACAATTTTTCCCCGACGCTGAAGTCCATTACTTTGTTAGCTACTTTGACTACTACCAGCCAGAAGCTTACATTGCCAGCAGCGACGTTTACATAGAGAAAGACAGCAAAATCAACGAAGAAATCGACCGCCTCCGCCACGCTGCTACAAGCTCGTTGTTGAGCCGCCGCGATGTCTTAATTGTAGCCAGCGTCAGCTGCATTTATGGCATTGGCTCGGTCGAAGATTATGGCCAAATGGCCGTCACCATTAAAAAAGGCGAGCGCCGGCAACAAGATAAACTATTGCGCTGGCTCAGTGACATCCAGTACCAACGTAACGATATTGACTTCCACCGCAGCACCTTCCGCGTGCGCGGCGACGTCGTTGACATCTTCCCGGCTGGCGCCGAAACCGCCTACCGCGTCGAATTTTTTGGCGACGACGTGGACCGCATTACCAACATCGACCCGCTGACAGGCGAAATTATAAAAGAGATGGACGTTGTAACCATTTTCCCCGGTTCGCACTACGTCACGCCGCAAGACAAGCTCAAAATTGCTATTGGCAAGATCCGCCAGGAATCCGAAGAACGAGTGGCGTTTTTTGAAAAGCACGGCAAATTGCTAGAAGCCCAGCGCTTACAGCAACGCACCAAATTCGACTTGGAAATGCTAGAAGAAACCGGCTTTGTAAAAGGTATCGAAAACTACAGCCGCTACCTAACCAACCGTGCTCCGGGCGAACAACCCGCCACGCTTTTAGATTATTTCCCTGATGATTTTTTGCTGTTTGTGGACGAAAGTCACATGACATTGCCTCAAGTCCGCGGCATGTACAATGGCGACCGCGCACGCAAAGAAGTACTGGTCGAATACGGTTTTAGGTTGCCGAGCGCGCTTGACAACCGGCCGCTGACCTTTACCGAATTTGAACGCCATATCAATAAAGCAATTTACGTCAGCGCCACGCCGGGCGAGTACGAATTAACGCATAGCCCAGAGCCGGCGCAGCAGGTGATACGCCCAACCGGTTTGCTGGACCCACCAATAGAGATTCGACCGACTCAAGGCCAAGTCGATGATTTAATCGCTGAGATTAGGGCCACTACTGCCAAAAATCAGCGCGTATTAGTCACTACATTAACAAAACGCATGGCCGAAGACCTTACCGAGTATTTAGCTGACCTTGGTATAAAAACAGCGTATTTGCATTCCGATGTCGATACGCTCGAACGCAGCGATATTTTGCGCGACCTGCGCCTTGGCGTTTATGACGTTTTAGTGGGCATTAACCTGCTCCGCGAAGGCTTAGACCTACCCGAGGTCAGCCTTGTGGCAATCATGGACGCCGACAAAGAAGGCTTTTTGCGCTCGGCCAGCGCGCTCATCCAGACCGTCGGCCGCGCCGCCCGCCATGCCGAAGGCCACGTCATTATGTACGGCGACGTCGTTACCAAAAGCATGCAGCAAACGCTGGACGAAACGACTCGTCGGCGCAAAATTCAAGAAGATTACAACACCAAACATGGCATTACGCCAACCGGTGTTAATAAAGGAATCGACGAAGGCTTACGGGCGATTATTCCAAAAGAGGCCCAAATGGTTAAGCGCGACCTCAACAAAATCCCTAAAGAAGAATACGGCCGTGTTATAAAAGACCTGACCGCCGAAATGGACTTGGCTGCTGCTAACCTCCAATTCGAAACCGCTGCCGAACTCCGCGACTTAATCAATGATTTAAAAAACAAAATGTAGCAGGGCAGGTGGGCAGCGCTGTGATGCGCCGCCCACCACCTATCCGTCTGTGTTGTGCATGTAGTGAATCGCAGCTGGATGTACATGGCCCAGGGCCATCTGGCATGACACACGCAACCGATAGGTCAGTAAGTACGCTGCCTGCGCCACGCCATCGTGGACAATGTCGATCCGCCGCACGACGTACCGCGCATACACTGCCTGCACAAACCGTTCCCATTGTGCTGAGGTTAATTGCAACCACCACAGATCTTGTCCGTCCAGACCAAAAATTGATGGGTCATGCCACAACGCTTCTAGCCGTTCGTCCACTAGCCGCATAAGTCTGTGGCGGACGTCTGGCATAAGACTTGTGAGGCAATCGTCGTAGGCGCCGCGTAGTATAATCGACGCCAGCGGTGCCATAGTAGTGACATAAATGTCATCGAGTTCAGATATGTCGCCTAGCCCCAAGAACCGCGCGTACGTATGCATGACCACTCCAATGCCGATAGGTGCTCCTGCCCTGACGACGCAAGCCGTTATATATGGTATAGCAAGCGGGCGTTATAAAAGCAATCTAGGCTATGCGTCAGGCGTAAAAGTGCTATACTGACTCTATAGTAAAAGGGGGAATTATGGCAGAAAATCAGAGGGACACTACGCCAGTGACGGTTGAATCGTCAGCAAATGGCACGTCATTTATAAAGCGCGAACTAAACGGCTCATCGTTTTTGACGCTCGAACACGTTGGTCACATGCTACTTACTGTAGTTATCGCGGGCCTACTGGCAAGTGGCATAAATGTAGCGATTAGCATGTGGACAGGCGGCGTGGGCGATAATCCGCTATTACATATACTTGAGCCAATGGCCGCACTGAGCATTACAACTGCGCTCATTGTACTTGTGCCGCTCCTTGTTGTGCTTGACCGTCGCACGCGTGCCGAATGGCGAGTCCGCGCCGGTTACACCGACCGCTTGGCTTACAAAGTGCCTGTTTACACAGCGCTCGGCTTATTAATTGCCGCAAAGACTTTGGCATTTATTCAAGCGATGACCATTGTTGTGACATCGCTTACCCTTATTGGTGTAAAAGATGCTAGCGTTGGCACCATGTATCTCACCGATTTTTTGCCAGCCATAATCGCTACAGCTATATTTGGGGGCGCAGCTTGGTATGTCTTTAAACTCGCCAAAGGTCGCGATAACGGCCGCATGTTTAGCCTGGTAATGGCTGTGCTGGGTGTTGCTATGGCAGTTACGCTGTTTATTACTATTGTTGTGCAAAACCACAATAGTAAAGCCGAACCAGTTAGCAACCCTCCAAGCGGTGGGTCAATGGTGCCTTTGGATGGCGGCGGATCAAACAGTGGTAATGGTGGTTCAGGCGTAAATTATTTTGACGGCAACGGCAGTCCGTTAAATTACTAGTAACGTAATATAGTAAGGCCGGTGCTTAGCTTAAAGTAAGCACCGGTTACTTAATTTCACCCTTCTAAAACCTGGCCACTGTTGCTATACTAATGCCGATGAGTACTATTACCAACGACGACGTGCGCTACGTTGCGTCGCTTGCCAAAATTGCCGTTAGCGACGACGAAGTCGCGAGCCTCACCAAAGAATTGGCGGTTATTTTAGACTACGTCAAGCAGCTCGACGTCGTTGATACCGCTGGCTTAGAACCAACTTACCAAGTAACTGGTCTCACCAATGTTACTCGTGCCGATGAACTCATAAATTACGCTGTAACTCGCGACGGTTTACTTGCTAATACGCCCCGCACCCGTGACGGCTATATTGAGGTTCCAAAAGTCCTATGATTACCCTTGCCGATATTCGCAGGCGTATTAAAAATGGCGAAACAGTTCGTGCTATTACAGAAGAAACATTAGCTAAAATCGACGCGGCAAAAGATTATAATCCAGTTATAAGCACTGTACACGAGCGCGCCTTACAGCGCGCCGACCAAATTGATGCTGACATTAAAGCCGGCAAATCGCTCGGCAGTTTAGCGGGCATTCCATTTATTGCCAAAGACAATTTTTTGGCTTTTGGCGCCAAAACCACCGCTGCCAGCAATATGCTTAAAAATTTTGAGGCGCCATATCAAGCAACGGCCATTGACCGGTTAGAATCCGAAGGCGCAATTTTAATCGCCAAAGCTAACCTCGACGCTTTTGCCCACGGTGGTAGCACCGAAAACAGCGATTTTGGGCCGACCAAAAATCCACACGATCCAACGCGGGTGCCAGGTGGCAGTTCGGGTGGTTCGGCTGCGGCCGTTGCGCTCAATATTGTGCCGTTTGCACTTGG
>DATIJQ010000077.1:0-15521 GCA_035478375.1 Saccharimonas sp. (SeqCode)
CATCACATCCTGGAGGGGGAGCACCTTCCAAGGGTTCGGCTGTTCGCCGATTAAAGTGGTACGCGAGCTGGGTTCAGAACGTCGTGAGACAGTTCGGTTTATATCCGGTACGGACGTCAGGAAATTTGAGAGGATCTGCCCCTAGTACGAGAGGACCGGGGTGGACGTACCTCTGGTGTGTCGGTTGTGCTACCAAGCGCAGTGCCGAGTAGCTACGTACGGTCTAGATAAGCGCTGAAAGCATATTAAGCGCGAAACTAACCTCAAGCTTAGATTTCCCTATGAGCCCCCAGAAAGATTATCTGGTTGATAGGCGCAAGGTGGAAGTGCAGTAATGCATGGAGCTAAAGCGTACTAATAGGGCCATTGACTTTTTATGTCCTTTTCAGCGACGTTTATCTTGTATAAACAAGCTGATAAGGTAGGTTTGACTAGTAGTTGGTGTGTAACAACACGCCGCGTATCCTTACATTTTTAGAACTCAAATAAAACAACCCGTTTGGACACCGTAATTGTAGTTCGAATCCTATTGGCTAGCCAACAAGGTAATTCGAACCCCATTTTCGGTGCCCATGGCGCTGGGGAGACACCTGTTCCCATTCCGAACACAGAAGTTAAGCCCAGCTGCGGCGATTATACTGCCTTTTAGGTGGGAAACTAGCACGGCGCCGTTTTATAAGAGACCCTCGGTTACTGCCGAGGGTTTTTTATTAATCGTATTCGTTTAGTGATATAAGGCAGGAATCTGTACAAAATGCTATTATGCTTGTGTAAATATTGACAAAAAGCATAAACATTGCTATTATGTTTTCAATCACACAGCATAAGTGAGATGTAAGAGGTAAATCAAGGAGACATTATAATATGCCAGGTACTGTCGAAGGCGGCAAACTCGCCGCTAAACAAAATCAGTTACGTCATGGTAAGGATTTTTACGCTCGCATTGGCGCTATGGGTGGCCGCAAGGGTCACACTGGTGGCTTTGCAGCCAACCGCGACCTTGCCCGCGCTGCCGGCCGCAAAGGTGGTTTAATTAGCCGTCGCGGTAAAGCAGTGGTCAAAGCGCAAGTTGTTGCAACCACAGTAGTCGAGACCGAAGCTACAAAGAACGACTTCGACTTGGCAGCCTAACCCGCTGCAAATTACACAAGCGAGCTTCATTTACTCGCCACAAACACCTACAGTTACTACAGCTGTAGGTGTTTTGTGTTGTTTGGAAGCCGTTTTGCTGGCAAGTTGGGCATAAACTGCGACGATGCAACCACTGACGATAAGTGTCGAGATGTTCTTCTATAAATTCTTGTGGAACAGCGCCGCAGTAAGGAGGCGCAAGCCGGATTTTGGCAAGTTCCCAAGCCGCAACTTCTTGCCCGAGTAGCTCGACATCTAAAGCGTAATCTATATGTCCAAGTTCAGCGTGGGCGATCTCATGTAAAAGCGACCATATATCCTTAACAGATTCAACTGCAGGGTAAATAATTTGCCTTTGGCTCGAAGACCAAGCAAAACCAGCGCCTTGTATAAATTCGTATGCCTTAAAATCCTTACGCAACGCGGCGAGAATATGTGTTGGCGTGGCGGTAACAACCATATAAAACAGCCTCGTTAGGATGGTGGGCTTTAATAAGACGGGGGATAACGGTGTATGGGGCGAGACGCTGCAACTTTTCGAGAACAAAATCATTGTAATGTTCAAAATAATTACCAACGCTGCCACCAAAGATGATTACTTCCGGCTGAAGCGTTGGAATAAGTGTAAGGAGCCCGCGACTTAGCCGTTCGGCAACGTCTTTCCACTCTTTTTGGCGCTCGAATTCATGCACTTGTTTGCCAAAGTGTTGCACAAAAGCGCTGCCAGAGGCAAAGTGTTGCCATTGTTGCCATGTCCCTTCAAATTGTAGCTGCATGTGGCCGGGCTCATTATTGCGGAACGCAGGGTGGAGCTTGCCATCAACGATAAGCCCACCACCAATACCAGTGCTCACAGTAAGGTAAAGGCCTAAACGCGGCACCGTTTTTAGCTGATTTACTTCGGCGAGGGCAGCAAGTTTGGCGTCGTTTTCGACATATGTTGGCACATTGTAGCGTTCTTGGAGGAGTTGTTTGAGTGCAACGTTCTTCCAGTTTAAGTTGCCGCAACGCAATAACACGCCATTTTCATCAACGATGCCCGGCACGCCAATGGCAATCGCTTTTGTGGGCGCTAGTTCGTCGAGGTGCGCCAAAAGGAGCTGGATAAAACCCGCAGCAGTAGGTGGTGTTAAAAAACGTACCTCATTTGCTGGCAAGCCATCGTCACCAAATTGGGCAACAAGCGTCTTTGTACCCCCGACATCTACCGCTGTTATCATATGCATTAATTGTATCATATCGGCTAAGTATTTGCCCGCGTCGGTCAGACGTTGTATAGTGGAATAAGAGACAACTGGGGAAACACATGGAGCCAACTACTCAACAAAACACGCTGCGTTCAATTTCTGTTTACGTTTTGATTGGTGCGCTACTGCTTGCAGCAGTTATTTTAGGCGTGCGCTGGGCAAAGGCGCGTTCGGATGGCTATGCAAAGGCAGCTCAAGCGCCAACGGCACAGCAAACGGCCGGTAACAATAGCTCGAGCCAGAGCCAGCCTTCACAAAGCCAGCCGCAGACAGGTAATAAACCGACGACACCATCGCAACCTTCACCTACAGAACAAAATAAAGCGCCGCAAGTTGCTGTCAATCCGCAGCCAGCGCCAGTCGCTGCAGCGCAAAATCCGCAGCGCATGCCTTCTACGGGTATAGAAGACGCATTCTTACCGATCGGTTCACTTATCGCCGTAGTATTTGCGGCCCTTACGTATGTGCAATCACGCCGCCGTTTGCTACGCATCTAGGTAACCCTTTACTTTTTGACCCCTAAAGCGCTATAATAAAGGTAATCTTTATAGCGTGCAGCTTTTTGCTGTGTGCTCCAGAAGAAATACATTAGGGAAGGAGTGTGATAACACACTATGGCGAAAGCCACAATTACTATGGACGACCTCTTAAACGAGGAAGCCATTACACAATTAACACCTGGTGAGGTGATCGACGGCAAAGTTTTGTCCGTACGTAAACACGAATTATGGGTCGATTTGGGGGCGCATGGCGTTGGTTTGGTGCCACGTCGCGAAATTGGCGGCGGTCGTTCGCTCCAAGAAGGCGACGACGTCACCGCAAGCGTTGTTGACCCAGAAATCGAAGATGGCTACGCACTATTGAGCCTACGTAAAGCCGCTAAAGATCGCGGTTGGGACGAAATTAAGCGCGCATTCGATGCAGGCGAAGTTATCGAAGTCAGCGCCTATGACGCAAACCGTGGTGGTTTACTGATTGAGCTCGAAGGCATCCGTGGCTTTATGCCCGTTAGCCAATTAAGCGCCGAGCATTATCCACGCGTTGCTGGCGCAGATAAAGACGAAATTCTGCAACGTCTTAACAGCCTAATTAACAAGCCAATTAAAGTTCGCATCCTCGATGCAGACCGCAAAGCCAACAAATTAATCTTCTCCGAAAAAGAAGCAATTAAAGAAGGTTTGGCTGAACGCTTTGGCAAACTCAAAGTTAACGATATCGTTAAGGGTGTTGTAACTGGCGTTGTCGATTTTGGCGCTTTTGTAAATGTTGACGGCATCGAAGGTCTGATTCACATTAGCGAAATCAGCTGGGAGCGCGTTAACAATCCAGGCGACTACGTAAAAGTTGGTGACACCGTTGAAGCAAAAATTATTGCTATCGACAAAGACCGCTTAAGTCTCAGCCTCAAACAGCTGCAAGAAGACCCTTGGGCAAAAGAGGTAGAGAAGTTTAAAAAGAATGACGAAGTCGAAGGCACGGTTACCCGTATTACACCTTTCGGCGCATTCATTCAGCTGAGTCCAGCCGTAGAGGCTTTGGTGCACGTCACCGAACTTGGCGACGGCGACGGCGTTGACCCAGAAAAAATCTTTAAACTCAACGAAAAAAAGACGTTTAAGATTCTGGACATCGACAAAGAGAATCGCAAGATTTCGCTTAGCCTTAAAAAATAAGTAAGTGGCTCCTAAGAGCCGCCAGATTGAAGGAGGTAACATGGCCAATAAAACACTTGTCATACCTGGCATGATTACTGTAGGTGAGCTGGCGGCTCAACTGGATTTGCCAGTTACAAAACTCATTGGTGAGTTATTTAAAAACGGTATTATGGCAACGGTCAACCAAAAAATTGACCTAGAAACTGCCCAAATTATTGTTGAGGAGCTTGGTCTAGACGTCGAGCTACAAGTCAAAGAAGAAGAAATAACCGCCGCAGCAAGCCGCAAAGACCGTGTGCTAAGCGACAAAGCACAAAGTCGTCCGCCAATTGTTGCCGTTATGGGCCACGTTGACCACGGTAAAACGAGCTTGCTAGACGCTATTTTAAATATGAAGGTTGTCAGCGGTGAAGCTGGCGGCATCACGCAGCACATTGCGGCCTACCAAACCGAACACAACGGTCGTAAAATTACTTTACTCGACACACCAGGCCACGAAGCTTTTAGCGCTTTGCGCCAACATGGCGCTGCGTTAACAGATGTAGTCATTATCGTTGTGGCTGCCGACGATGGCGTCAAACCGCAAACTGTCGAGGCGATTAAGTTTGCCCAGCAAGCCAATGCGCGTATTGTTGTCGCTATTAATAAAATAGACAAGCCAGAAGCCGACGTTAACCGTGTCAAACAACAGCTGGCAACAGACTATAACCTCATGCCCGAAGAATGGGGCGGTGACACTGTTATGGTCGAGGTCTCTGCCAAAACTAAGCAAAACCTAGACAAACTTTTAGAATTGGTATTGCTTGTTGCTGACCTCGAAGAGCTCCGCGCCGAAGTTGATGGCCCGGCCGAAGGCTTGGTCATTGAATCACACATGGAACAGGGTCGCGGTGCTGTCGTGAGCTTGCTTGTCGAAAATGGTATGCTCCGTGCCGGCAGCTTTATTGTTGCTGGCAAAACCTACGCCAAAATCCGTACGTTGCAGGATTTCGCCAATCGACCGCTTAAAGAGGCAGGCCCATCGACGCCAGCAACAGTTACTGGTTTTAAAACTATTCCGCAGTTTGGCGACCGTTTTACTACTGTTAAGAACGAAAAAGAAGCGCGCCAATTGGCTGCTCGAAACGCCAGTGCCAGCCAAGAAGACGTCCAATCGTCGGCGATCAGCAGCAGCGATTTGCTCCATCTTATGAACCGCCGCAAAGAAAAGCAATTGGTAAATGTTATTTTGCGAGCCGACGTGCAAGGTTCGCTTACCTCTGTCGCGGACAGCCTAAAATTATTAGAAAATGCTGAGGTTGCCCCCCGTATTATTAGCTCTGGCGTCGGTAATATTTCCGAAAACGACGTACGTATGGCCGAAGGTTCCCAAGCCATTATTTATGGTTTTAACGTGCAGTTGCCACCGGCAGTTAAGCGCTTGGCCCAACGCGATAAAGTTTCGGTGCGCATTTACCGTATTATTTACGAGCTAATTGACGACGCTAAGCAATCACTCGAAGACTTGCTCGCACCAGAGGTTGTCGAAACCGAAATCGGCAAACTTACCATAAAAGGTATCTTTAAAACCACTAAAGATGAAGTAATCTGCGGTGGCGAAGTAACCAAAGGGAAGGTGCAGCCCAGCCTACTAGCGCGAGTAAAGCGTAACGATGAGCAGATTGCCGAAGTCGAAGTTACGGGCGTGCAACGCAACCATCAAGAAGCCAAAGAAGTCTTTGAAGGCGAAATGTGCGGCATGCAGCTCAAGACTAAAGGTAAGTTGGCCGTGCAAGAGGGCGACAAGCTAGAATTCTTTACCCGTGAATTGGTAAAACGCACGTTATAATCGCTATTGCGCCGCTACTGTTATCCGTGCTATAACAAAGAAAAGCATAAACAAAAAAGGCGGCCAAAATGGGCAGGCACTCTCCGGAACATTTTAATCCACAACCTCAGCCAGAGACATCTGAGAGGCTTACTCCTGAAGCGTTAGAAGCACTTAATGTAAAAAATATACAGTCGTTACGTGACGCCCAAGAGCAACTGCAACAAGACATAATGGGGAATGTCCACAGCAAATACGAAGAGGGAAATGCGGTTTTACAGTTTGCCGATGAACTCGACAAAATGCGTGGCCAGTTCTTAGAAAAATATGGTATTACACCTCAGACTGAAGATTACGACACAATCAATGATTTTTTGACGAATGTTTCTATTGATTCGCTGACAGATGAAGGGTGGAGTAAAGATCTAGTTGATCCTTCAACCGGTGACATTGTCGAATTTAGTGGTCGCACAAAAGCTGAAGACTTGCAGTACATGCTGCAACATAAGATTAGCCTTGTGGATTCAACGGGCGCGCCCCAGCATTCTAAAATCTGGGGGCGACTTAACCCTGTCAATGTACAGGGCCCTTCAAGCCAGTCAGTAGATCCTAATCAGACTCAGCATATACCTCGTCATGCTATTGATTCTGATGAAACGCAACAGGTAAGTGCCCCTGACAAAACCCAAACTGTTAATACAACGCGCATTCCTAACGCTAACATTGTCCCACCACCGGACCCTGACCAAACGCAGTGGCTCCCACTATTTGGCGGTCACAACCCTAATCAGCAGCAGCCTGACCCTAATCAAACGCAACCAATACCGGCTTCGCGTGTACGATCAAGCTTTCCGAATCCGAACCAGCCTGTTCAAAACCCCAACACCAATCAACCCAACCCGAATCAGCAACAAAACCCAAACACTTTGTCTGCCATAACGCCGGAGATGCAAAAGACATTTGACGACCTAAACCAAGCACGGAGTGAACTCGCGCACATGAGTTCCCGCCGACAAGCTGCTTTAGCAGGTGGCGAGAGTCAAGAATTTAAGGCTGCACGCGACAAATATAACTTTTTAATGCAATCATACATTGCCGACCTTTATAAGTGGCAAGGCGTAGACAAATTACCACACGGCCAACAAAATGCGTTTGTTACTGAACACATTATTGACCAGACCCGCCGTCTGCGTGGCGAGACAAACGCAATTTTTGATAATACGATTACAATGAAGCTTTCGCGTGTTGTAGCCTCGGTTATGAATCGTTTTGGTATCGGGACGACATCTAATCTGGCGGTGCGCGCCGCGCGGGATGCTACGGCTGTAGGCATGCAGCCTTCGCCGCTTACGCGCGAGCAAGAAGATGCTATTAAGTATGTTGCTTTTAGGTCTCACGATTATGGACCAACACTGGACCAAGCAAACCGCCAAGTCGAAGCGTCTATTAAAGGCGAACAGAGCACAAACCGTAAGGCCGCGCTTGTTGGTGGGGTTGCAATGTTTGCTGCCGGCTTTTCGTTAGGCAATATCCTCCATCATTTTGCTGGACAAACTGAGCACATTGGGGGTGTTCCCGAAATGTCCTCCGACGCGACTGACACAGTGTCTGGTGGTGGCAGCAGTGGCGGGCATAATGTTACAGAGGGCCTGCCACACTCTGGTGTGACCGAAGCTCAGGAAGATATGTATATAAACCATCATCACCTTACGCCCAACCAACTTGCTGCATTTAATGTTGGGAAGGGCGAAGGCGGCATTGAACTCATGCACAACTTAGGTCATGGGGCAACAGAATGGTATAACATGCAAGACGACCTTTTGAGCCTTCATCCTAACGATTTTTACCGCATGAGTGACGGTAATGTTGGCCTTCTTCACCCCGGAAGAATGAGTACTGCGGCCGTACAGGATATATCGTTGCGCCTAGGTATTTGGCAATAGTACTTGCCCTAAACAGTCATAAAAAAGTATGATAACGAATATAAGGGATAACTAACATGTTTGACGCACAAGATGAGGATTTTTTACAAAGTTTAGGCCTAACTGGTCTGCCAGATGACCAAAAAAAGGCGTTTTTGCAGCATATATACGAGGAACTAGAGCTCCGCGTTGGTACTCGGCTATCAGAAGGCGTGCCAGATGGCGAGCTGCAGCAGCTCGAAAAATCAATCGATGCTAATGACGACAAAGCCGCACTAAAATGGCTCGAAGAGCACAACCCAAATTACAAAGACATTATTACCGAAGAGCTCGAAAAACTTAAACAAGAAATTGTTACCAACCGCGACGCGATTTTAGATGCTGCGGCGTAAGCTGTAGTGTATAAAAAATAGCCCGTACAGGGTTATTTTTTATAACCGCGCAAAAACGCATCGCCAGCCATGGTTTTGCCGCTTGGCGCGATGAGTTTAATAATTTCTAAAAAGGTAGTGTCACCACAGGCTACAACCAACTGACCATCGTGCTGGTCTTTTGCAACGCGCGCTTCTAGTACAATGACGGGATGACCAAATAGGGTAATGCGGCTTTTTGGCCAACCGCTAAAGGCGCGAACTTCGCGCTCTAACTGCTGAGCAGGTTTTGCGGTATCGAGTATGCTGTCATCTTTTGTAAGTTTACGCGAGTATGTTGCTGGCGTATCGGGCTGATTGTACAGCTTTATATCACCATGCAAATATTGTGGCAATACTTGAAGAATTAAAGCGTTGCTTATGGTGATAAGCTTTTGAGTAAGTTCAGGGGTGGTAGTAGTTGGGCTGAGCGACATTTGCTGTTGAGCAAGCAGTTGACCCTCATCGAGCTTTTCGTTAATTAGCATGAGACTAACGCCAGTTTTGGCTTGGCCGCTTAAAATAGCAAAGGTAATGGGGTCGGCACCGCGCCATTCTGGCAACAGCGAAAAGTGGCTGTTAACGATACCTTTAGGGAACGCGTCAATAACATCTTTGGCGATAATAATGCCGTAATCAACTACCAATCCCACCGGACTAACGAACGCATGCGTGGCAAACAATTCACTAAGTTCGCGTTTGTTTGTTGGTGTAAAGGTTGGCAGCTGCTTAGCGGTGGCGAGTTCTAAAACTGGTACGCTGCCGCGGTGGCCTTTGGCGCGCGGTTTAGTAATGATTGCTTCGAACTGCAGACCGGCGTCAATAAGTCCGGCCAGCGTTGCGGCTGCAACTGGCCCGCTACCAAAGAAGACGATTGTTGAGGACTGATTCATGTGAGACTTTCTCTAGTTGACCTTCATCGGTCAGTTTAAAAAATGCGTCTTCGTTTTTAATGTGATCGACAAACATTATGCCATTGGTGTGGTCGATTTCGTGTTGCAAAACGCGGGCCAAAAAACCGCTGGATTTAAGCCGAATTTCGCGGCCGTTTTCGTCGAGCGCTTTAATGCGCGCTCTTTCGTGGCGTGGCACTAAACCGTAAAGGTCGGGGACGCTCAGGCAGCCTTCGTGCTCAAGGGTAATTTTGCCTTCGAGTTTAATAATTTCGGGGTTAATAAGTGTTACGAACGTGCGGTCTTCTTTGTTGTCAAAATCGTTGCGTATAACCACGATACGGTGTAGCTGGTCGATTTGAACGGCGGCCAGGGCGACGCCAAGTTCGTGTTTGCGGTGATCTTCCCAGTCGAGCGTGGCCGATTCCATATCGGCAATAAGCCGTTTAACTGCGGGCGTTACGGTGTGCACTCGTGCCGATTTTTGCCGCAAATGTGGGTTGGGCAACGTAATAATTGCGTCTCGTTTCATCATTGCTATTAACTATATCGCAAAAAATTGCTTTGCGACAGAGGTAATTTACAAGATAGTCGCCGGGTCGATGTCGACTTGCCAGCCAGCTGGTACGCTTTTTGCTATAGCCACAAGCACAGCGCGTTTTTTTGACTTTACGAGCAATTGCCAGCGGTAGGCGCCGCCAAGCCGTTCGTAAAATGCTGGCGTTGGGCCTAAAACCTCGACAGCGCTGTTTTTACGCAGAGTTGTCGCCATCTGTTGGCTGGCTTTAATCGCGCCTTGCTCGGTTTTGTAACTGCATGTTAGTTTTAGCAAGTAGCAAAATGGTGGGAAATTACTGGCTTTGCGCCGGACAAGTTCACTACTATAAAAAAGAGGATAATCGCGGCTAATCGCAGCTTTAATCGTTGGGTGATCGGGCTGGTACGTTTGCACAACAACAGTACCCGGGAGGGCACTACGACCAACGCGGCCCATGACTTGATACAGTAATTGGAAGACGCGTTCATCAGATTGATAATCGGGTAATACAAGACCGCTGTCGGCTTGTACAACGCCAACTAGCTGCAATTTTGGTAAGTCTAAACCTTTGGCCAGCATCTGTGTGCCAATAAGTATATCAATATTGCCATCATACAGATCCTGGTAGCGATTGTGGACAGCTTGTTGTGGTGTCGTATCGGCGTCGAACCGAGCAATAGTTGCTTTGGGGAATAGCTTTAAAAGTTCGCTTTCGATGAGTTTTGTGCCAATGCCCTTAAACAAGATCGTTGGTTCTTTGCACACCGGACAATTTGGTGGCACGTGCATAGTAAAACCGCAAGCATGACAGCGTAGGCTGTGCGAATCAGCATGCAAGGTTAATGGCAAAAAACAGGTTGGGCATTCGGCCAGCCAGCCGCAATGGTCACACATGGTTGTTGGTGCGGTGCCACGGCGGTTATGGAAGATAAGAGTTTGACGTTTTTCGGCCAGGACGGTTTCGATATTTTGCAGCAACGCGTCCGAAAAAAAGCGATGCTTGCGGAAGCTGTCGCGTTTTTTTAAATCCACGACTTTTGCCGTAACCGTTTGCGTTGCCAGCGCTGTTGCAGTGAGGTTTACAATGGGACTTTTGGTGTATTCAGCGATGTAGTAATCGGCAATGCTTGGGGTGGCGCTACCTAAAACAACGCGGCAGTTTTTATGAAAGCTGGCTAACATTGTAGCAGCGCGTAGGGCAGAATAGCGTGGCGATTGTTCTTGTTTGTAGCTTGGTTCGTGGCATTCGTCGACAACGATAAGACCTAGGCTAGCAACAGGCATAAACAGCGCTGAACGTGGGCCAATAATGACCACAGGTTCGGTGGCAGTGAGTGTTTTTTGCCAAACTGCATGGCGTTGGGCTTCGGTTAGACCAGAATGAGTAACAAGGAGGTTGGTAAAATGGTGGGCGAACTCGGCAGTTAGCTGTGGCGTAAGCGCAATTTCGGGCACAAGCACAATGGTAGAAAGCCCAGCTGCAGCCTGTTTTTTTGCCGCCTCGATATACACCTGGGTTTTACCCGAACCAGTCACGCCATGCAGCAAAATCGTACCTTTTTTTGTGTCTGCAATGGTTGCGACGGCCGCTTTTTGCTCGCTGTTGAGCACAATCTTTGTTCGATTTCGTATGGGGTGAGTTAATGCCTTCTGGCCATTCCGGCGTGTTTTGTGTAGTCCAGCTGGTAGCATGCTCTGCAGTACGGTCGCAAAGTGGGTAATGTAATAATCGCTAAGCCAATGTGCAAGTTCGACGAGCGGCGCTGGCCATACTATGTCGGCAAGCACTTCAGTTATTGGTTTCGTCGCAAATTTTGGTTTTTCGACTTCGCGCAAAATAACACCGTTAAGCTGTTTTTTGCCAACGCTAACACGGACCAGCGTACCAATTGGCAACTGCTGGTCTGACGCATATGTAAACGCTTCGTCTTGCGCCCGCACCACTTGTGTAGGCGCCACTAAATAGTAGCGAGTCATAATTTTACTATACTGCAAGTGATGATAAATGCTGCATGTTGGTCAAGAGTCGTGTACACTTAAGGCATGTATTTTCGTTCTAGGGCAGAAGCAGGCGAACAACTTGCCGATCAACTTGTTCAATACCGCTACGAAGACTGCGCGGTCGTTGCCTTAAGCGCAAATAGCGTTGCCGTTGCCGAATCGATTGCTGCGCGCCTGCACTGTATTTTAGGACTTTTTTTAAGCGAACAGGTAAAAATTCCTGGCGAGCAAATCACTATTGGTTCGGTCAATCAGGGTGGTGGATTTATGTACAATCAATCGCTTTCTGAAGAAGAAGCAAATGACTATTACGGCGAATATCATGCCTATATCGACGACGAAAAACGCAACAAATTTGAGCACATCAACCAGCTTATAGGTGAGGGCGGTGTTATCGACCCCCTGTTGTTGCGTGAACATATTGTCATTTTGGTTTCGGACGGCCTAAAAACAAGCGCCAAACTCGACGCCGCAACGCAGTTTTTAAAATCGGTTGTTATGAAACGACTCATTGTCGCAACACCGGTCGCTTCGGTTGCCACCGTTGACCGCATGCACATTATTGCCGACGAGCTCCACTGCATGAATGTCACCGATAACTACATTTCGACCAGCCATTATTACGACACAAACGATACACTAACACACGAACAAGCGATCCAAAAAATTAACAGCATTATCCTAAATTGGCGGTAAAATGAGCTATGGGCGGGCTTGAGTTTTGAGTCTGCCAGGTGTAGAATTATTATCAACGACTGAATAGTAACCGTAAACGAGGTACCCCAAAATGCATCTTATAGACGCCTTTATTACTTCGCGGGTTCGGCGCAAAATTATTGTTGTATACGCCAAATACCCAGATTTCCGCACGCATGTGCGTGGACTTGCTAAACTTATCAAAGAAGACCCAGGCAACATTCAGCGTGAGCTTAAGCGGCTCGAACAAGTTGGCTTTTTGCATTCAGAAAAGCAGGGCAACACTAAAATTTACTCGACCAATAAACAGTTCGTCATTTTTAAAGAACTGCAAAGCATTGTCCTAAAATCGCAGCACACTGGTAAAGCCAAGCGCGACGCTTAGTATTTTAAGCCACATACGTGTACAATAAACACACGTATGACGGGGGTAATAGAACAACTTTTAAAGTCACGCGGGCTGTTGGATGTTTCGGCACGCGATGCTTTTTGTGCGCCAAATTACGAAGCCAGCAAGCATGACCCATTTTTGCTACCAGATATGGCAGCAGCCGTTGCACGACTCAAAAAAGCCAAAGAACGCGGCGAATTGGTATATATTTATGGCGACTACGACATTGATGGTCTGACTGCCACGACTATTCTGCTTGATGCATTTGCCAGTTTTGGTATTCGTCGCGAGGCGTTTATCCCGAACCGCTTCACCGATGGGTATGGATTAAACAAAGATGCCATGCGCGAACTCGCCAAACGTGGCGCACAGCTAGTTGTAACCGTTGATTGTGGCAGTTTAAGCCATGCCGAAATCACGGTTGCAAACGAACTTGGCATGGACGTCATTGTGACCGACCACCACAGTGTAGCCGAGACAATGCCACCAGCCATTGCAACTATAAACCCCAAACGCCCCGACCACGCCTATCCATTTAAAGATTTAGCCGGCTGTGGAGTGGCCTTTAAGCTAGTGCAGGCATTGCAAACACAGCTGCCGGGCTTGCCACAGGGGCAAGAAAAATGGCTGCTCGATCTGGTAGCGTTTGGCACGGTGTGCGACGTAGTGACGCTGCTGGATGAAAATCGTGCCAATGTTTTTTGGGGCTTGCAAGTTATGGCAAAAACGCGCCGACCAGGGCTTAAAGCGATTTTGCAGGCGACTAGTATTGACTTGGCAAAGTTAAACGCACGGTCTTTGGGCTTTGTGATCGGACCACATTTAAACGCTGCCGGTCGGTTAGAAACTGCTCAGCACAGCCTAGATTTACTGGTCGAAACAGACCCACTCAAAGCCCTAAACATCGCTTACAAGTTACAAGAAATGAACGTGCAACGCCGCGCCAATCAAGATAAAATCTTTGCTGCCGCACGCGAACAAGCCACACAGTTCAATAACGACCCGGTACTTGTTTTAAGCGGCAAAGATTGGTCGCACGGCATTATTGGCATAGTGGCTGCCAAAATTTTAGAAAACTACGCCAAGCCAACATTCATTTTGGAAGAAATAGGGGACGAGGCCAAAGGTTCAGCCCGCAGTTATGGTGATTTTAGTGCGGTCGAGGCAATCCGCGCCGCCGAAAAATGGCTTATAAAAGGCGGCGGGCACAAACTCGCCGCTGGTGTGACGCTGCAAACTAAAAATATCGCAGGCTTTCGGCAAGCGGTCAACGATTTTTACCGAGCGCAGGGTTTTAAAGACCAGCTTAAACACCTCGAGCCGGTCGCCGACGCAATTGTACATAACGTAAAAGAACTCGATTTTGAACTGATAAAGTTTTTAAAAACGCTCGAACCGTTTGGCCACGGCAATCCCGAACCAGTGTTTTATTTGCCACGAGCCGTTGTTCATAAACGCCAGCATCTGGGCAAAGAAGGCACGCATTTAAAGTTAGAAGTCAGCGACGCGCAAGGCCACCGCTGGCCATTAATTGGTTTTAGCATGGCGCAAAAGTACGCACAAGATGTGGGTGAAGAAGTTGGTGTATGGTTCAAACTTATCGAAAATGAGTGGCGCGGGGTGGTCAAGCTAGAAGGCCAGCTCGTAAAAATGGCTGCTGCCCAAGATTTTTGAGCACGAAGGGCTTGCAACTTCGCCTCTGTTTTGCTAGAGTTAATGCATATGATTCAAGTTACTCGTAAAGACGCGAACGAAGCGAACGAAAACATTATCCGCCGGTTTACCCGCAAGGTGCAACAATCGGGCGTTTTGTCGCGCGTAAAAGCCAATCAGTTTTTCCAAAAACCCGAAAGCAAAACCGACCGCCGCAAACGTGCCATCATCCGCAAAGCCCGCAAAGCAGATAAGTTGA
Source organism: Saccharimonas sp. (SeqCode) (assembly GCA_035478375.1). Taxonomy (GTDB): domain Bacteria; phylum Patescibacteriota; class Saccharimonadia; order Saccharimonadales; family EFPC-124; genus DASTDY01. The sequence goes on from DATIJQ010000077.1 coordinate 14,604, forward strand.
TGCGCATTCGTTTGGGTCGCTAATGCTCAAAGAAAAGCTCAATCAAGATATTAAAACAGCGCTGTTGGCCGGCGAAAAAGCTAAGGCAGAAGTTTTAAAAGCTCTTAAATCAGCTATTTTATACGAAGAAGTTGCGCTAAAAGTCCGCGCCGAAGGCTTAAACGACGCCCAAGTACAAACGGTGTTGGCTCGCGAATCTAAAAAACGTGCCGACAGCGCCGCAATTTACCAGCAAGCTGGCGAAGCTGCGCGTGCCGAAGTCGAACTTGTCGAAAAGGCGATCATCGACACCTATTTGCCTGCACAACTCACCGACGAAGAATTGCAAAAAGTTGTTGCCGAAGTCATTGCTGCAGCTGGCGCGAACCTACAAATGGGTCCAATCATTGGCGCAGTAAAAGCTAAAGTCGGCACGCAGGCCGATGGCGCGCGCATTGCCGCTACAGTTAAAGCAGCCCTAGTGCAATCGTAAAAGGGGAAGTATGATTATATTTTTTGGTCCCGCGGGCGCAGGCAAAAGCGTGCAGGGGCAGATTTTATCGGCGCGGTATGGGTGGCGTTGGCTTTCGGCCGGGCAATTGCTGCGTGATACGCGTAACCCTGAATTGCTTAAAGAAATGAGCACTGGTAAGTTGGTTAATAACGACATGGCTAATAAGGTAATGCTCGACGCGCTTAACCGTTCAAAAAATATCGATCATGTTATTGTTGATGGTTTCCCGCGCGAACTCAGCCAGGCAAAGTGGCTGCTCGACGCTGAACCGGAGCATGAGCGTTCCATTAAAAAAGTCGTCGTGCTTGAGGTGCCCAAAGAAGAACTCATTCGCCGGCTAACCGTTCGCGGCCGCGCCGACGACACCGCCGAAGCAATCGAAGAACGTCTCCATATTTACCGCACCAAAATCTACCCAATTTTGG
>DATIJQ010000078.1:0-2972 GCA_035478375.1 Saccharimonas sp. (SeqCode)
TGGCAGCCGCAAGCAAAAAACTGCCGTCGCGCGGGCAAGTTATGGTCGAAGGTACATTCAATGGCGTTGATTTTAAAACACCGCTCGAACCTGACGGCAAACTCAGCCACTGGTGCAAAGTTGACGCTCGCTTGCTTAAGGCTGCAGGTGTCAGCGCTGGCGACTCTGTAACAGTAGTGGTAACGCCTGTGCGCAACTGGCCCGAACCCGATGTACCCACCGATTGGCAAAAAGCATTGGCCACCAACCCGCAGGCAGCAGCGCTATGGCAACGCATTACGCCAATGGCGCGATGGGAATGGATCCGCTGGGCGCGAGCGACAAGTAAATACGAAACGCGGCAGCGGCGAATCGAAGTAGGAATCTCTAAGCTTACCTCCGGTGAACGCCGGCCCTGCTGCTGGAACCGTAATTTATGTACCGAACCCGAAATGTGTAAAGCGGGCGTGCTGCGCGATCCAATGTAGCACATGCCTTAAGCTTGGGTCCCTGCCCGAGTATCTCGACCTCATTTGGCTGCATTAATATCAAGCTTCCTTGCGTTTTGCTGCTTACACGTGTTATAAAAAGAGTACTGTAAGGGGTGGTCATTATGCCAAGTCTTGTTACGAGTTATTTTGCTGTTTCGGCTATAAATGGTGACTCTTCAACGCTTAGCACGCCAGCGTTTACCCCCTCAACTGGCGAGGTCATTATTGTAAAAGCGGCGACCTGGGATTCGGGCACCCCAAGCGGCACTCCAAGCGGTGGCAGCCTAACTTATTCGCGCTATGCTACTGGTCAGCCTGGTGGTTTTGACTGCTATTGCACAATTTTTGGGACGACTGTTGCGGGCTCGCCAGGGTCAATGACAGTGACGCTATCGGCACCGGCCGCCAGTAGTTACCACAGTATGGTAGTCGAACGGTGGAGCAATGCCCAGCTCGCCACCACACCTGCCACAAACAGCACTATAAATGGTAGTGGTGCCCCGTCGGCAACACTTACTACAACAGCTGCTAACTCGATTATTACGTGGGTCGATGGCGACGATCACAGTAGCAGTCCGACCGGTCGCACTTATCTTAATAGTGCCACCGAAGATGGCCTAGCCGATGGCACAAGCCAAACGAGCAGCGTGCATTATTATGCCTATCAAACCGCAGCAACTGCAGGGAGTCAAACTTTTGGTATGTCAGTACCAAACAACCAAACTTGGGTAATGGTTGGCATCGAAGTAAAAGATCTTCCAAGTGGCACGCCTGGTGCGGTGTGGCTGCTCCAGGCCTAGCGTTGGGCAACAAGTGCGGCTAATTTTTCGCGATAAGCGCGCTGGTTAAAGCGGCCAGGATAGTCAACTAGTTCTTGGTTGAGTACGGCAAAGCCAGCCTGGCGCAGCGGTCCGGCGGCTACATCAAACACGTTCGATTTTATAAGAATAAGACCGGTTTTAGGTCCAGCCAACGCCCGCACTTTGGCAATAAGCTCGGGTACGTGCGCGTGGATTTTTTGCTGGCGTTCTTCTTTAGTGATTTCGTGTTTTTGTGATTCAGGCAGTGCTTCAATCATATAAAATCCGTCATTTTGTAAGGTTTGCAGCCAATGCTGTTTGTTGGCTTCTAATTGGGGCTCGGGTGTGGTGATGGTCTGCGGATACAACGCGCGAATGGTGTTAATAAACAGCCGATCTTCACGGCGGATAGCGTCCGTCCGGTAAAAATGCCGGCTACTTTGCACGTTAGATGCAGGTGGCGGTGATTCAGCAATAAGTAAAAACTTTATTGCCTTAGGGCGATAAAATTTGCGGATAGAATCATAACTTGCCATACTTTTATTGTACGCTACAATAGAGGGATTACGAGAAGGGGGATATATGGAACCGCAACAAACATTATCAAGTCAAAATCAACAACCACCCGCGCAACTGCAACCAACACCACAGTCGCCAGTGCAGCAGCCTAAAAAGTCAGGCGGCAAAAAAGCGCTGATAATTGTTGGGAGTATAATCGTTGGATTTTTGGTGCTGTGGCTTATTTTGCGTTTGGTGGTACAAGTGACCATGGGCTCGACCGGTGTGGGTAGTGACCCGACGAGTAACCTTTTTTATGACACCCTGCAAAACGCCGCCCAGCAAACACGCGTGCGCATGGCGCACTACCAGGTCCAGTACAAGTCAACAGACGACCAAAAGGCAAATAAAATTAACAGCTTGGATGAGTCGTTGGCAGAACTCGACACAAAGTCCAAGCAGTATAGCTCAGTCTTTGTGTACGGCGACTCTTTTTCGCCGTTGGCTGAACGCTGTGTTAAAAACCAAATCTATACCTTCAAAACCTACGATGTTACGTCATTTCAACAAGCCGAAGACGCTTTAAAGCAGCCTGCACACCCTGCCATTGCCGACCCTAGCGACTCGCAGTTTGGTCCTTGCTTGTATACGTCGCGGTTCCGTCCAGGCAAAGTGACAGATGGCATTATTCCGCTTGGCTTTACGGCGCAGCAAGCCGAAAGTTGGATTACTGCCCTTAAAAACATCAACCTACTCCACCTTAAAGACGAAGGCACTACGACGTACAAAGGTAAAACTGGCCACAAAATTAGCTTTACACTTAACCAGGTTCAGGGGTCGCAAGGTACAACCGATTTATTCTTTTATGCGCAGCGCGACGGTACTTCAAAAACAACGGGCGCCAATAATAAGGACCCTATGCATTTTGACCGTATTCTTGACCCGGGCAGTGGCACCAATTTAAGTGGCTTTTACATAATCGACGAAGCAAAAAAGTTGCCAATGTATAGCGAATTTAATTCGGGTAGTGTGCCAGATATTGATTACCAGCCGCTCTCTACCAAACAAAATTACACCTTTAACGCCGACTTTACCATTACGCAAACCACATTGCTCGAAAAGTTGTAATGTATGACGCCATCGTTGTCTTGGGCTCAAAACCAAACATTGCAACATGGGAATTCCCAAGTCATGTTATTGCCAG